>JAFKJJ010000071.1:603-17497 GCA_017306025.1 Planctomycetota bacterium | reverse complement strand
GGGGGCCGGATTCGCCGAGCGCTGGTTCCTCGGGCTGTCGGCTCCGGATGCCCGGCGCAAGGCCGGCATCCGGGCCGCGGGCTTCTGGCGGAGGGCAAGGCGCCGCGGCCCCGCCTCACGGCCCCTCGATGAACATTTTCGGGTTCAGCGTCTTCAGCGCGGCGACGCCGGCGCGGGTCACCTTCTTGCAGCCCCGCACGGAGACGTTCGTCAACGTCTTGAGCCCCAGCCCCTTCAGCCCCGCGTCGGTGACGTCGGTTTCGCCGAGGTCGAGTTCCTCCAGTTCCGTCATCCCGGCCAGTTCCTTCAACCCGGCGTCCGTGATGCGCGTCTTGTCGAGGACGAGTCCCTTGAGGGTGGTGATCTTGCCGATCGCCTTCATGCCCTCGTCCGTCACGCGCACCTTGGCCAGGTTCAGGTACGTCAGCCGACTGCCGGCGAGGTGCTTGATGCCCTCGTCTTCCGCGCGCGTGTCCGCCAGCGTCAGGTGCCGCAGCGCGATGAACGCGCTCAGGTCCTTCAGGCCGTCGTTGCCGACCCGCGTTCCGCGCAGGTCGAGCCGCGCGAGCTTCCGCAGGGCGGTCAACTGCTTCACGCCGACGTCGCTCACCTCCGTCTGGGCCAGGTGCAGGTTGACCAGTTCGGCGTGGGCGGGCAGGGCGAACGCGGTCGCGTCGGTGACCTTGGTCGAGTTCAGGTTGAGGGTGAACAGCTTGCTCAGCGCCGCGAGGTCCTTCACCCCGGCGTCGCCCACCTTGGTGCCTTCGAGGTTGAGCGACCGGAGTTCCTTCAGCAGGCCGAGGTCGCGGACGCCCTTGTCCGAGGCGCCGTTACACCGGCTGAGGTCCAGCGCGCGCAGCTCCTTGAACTGGTCGAGCTGTCGCAGCGCGTCCGAACTGATCCGCGTGCCCGACAGGTCGAGCAGAACGAGTTCTTTGCACGCGGCGAGTTCGCGCAGCCCCTCGTCGCCGACCTTCGTCTTGCCCAGGCTGAGCACGTAAAGGTTCCGCAGGTTCGCGACGCCCTTCATGCCCGCGTTCCCGACCTTGGTGCCGCGCAGGTCCAGGCCGACGGTCGCCTCCGACTTCGGGAGCTTCGACAGCGCGCCGTCGTCGGCGCCCGCGAGCCGGAAGACCGGGACCTTGCTCACGCCGGCGGGGAGCTTCTCGCTCTTGACCTGGATCTCGCCGGTCGGGAGCACCTCGAACGGGTGCGCGGTGCCGCCGAGCTTCTTCAGCGCGGCCGCGGTCTGTTCGAGGTCGGCTTCCTTCTTCGGTTGCCCGGTCGCGGACGCGGCCGCCAGAAGTCCACCGAGGAGCGCGAGGCGCAGAAGGTTACGGTTCATGGGCATTCTCGGCGAGGTTCTGTTGAAGTGCCGATCAGTCTAACCGGCGTCGCGATTTCTTTCCATCGCGAGACCGCGGCGGGTAAAATCCGGCGATCCTCCCTCGCCGGAACCGCCGCCATGCCCTTCGACGCGCGCCTCGTGCTTCTGGTTCTCGCTCTCGCGAGTTTTCTTTCCTCCGCGCGTGCGGAAGACGCCCCCAAACCGGTACGGCTGGCGACCGGCGTCGGCGGGCACATTCACCCGGCCGCGTGCGTGACGAAGGCCGGCACCGTGCTCGCGATCTTCAGCCGGTCGAACTACAAGGACCTGCGGCTCACCCGCTCGGCCGACGGCGGCAAGACGTGGAGCGAGCCGGCCGCCGGGCGCGCTCTCGGCGCTGCGCGACGGCCGCGTGGTTCACGCGTGGAACACGTGGTACAAGGACGCGAAGGGCGAGAAGTCGCGGTTCGTGCAGTTCTCGATCAGCGGCGACGACGGCAAGACGTGGGGCGAGCCGAAGAGCCTGCCCAAGAACGCCGAGGCGTTCAGCGTGGTCCGGCACCCGATCGTCGAACTCGCGGACGACGCGTGGCTGTTCGCGCTCAGCGACCGCACCGTCGCGTACAACCCGAAAACGGCCGCCGTCACCGACTTCGCCGACGGGCAGAAGCACGGGCTGGTGCCGATCGTCCGCACGCCGAAGGGGACGCTCGTGAGCGGCGCGGGGAAGCGCTCGACCGACGGCGGCAAGACGTGGGAGAAAGTCGACCCGTTCCCGAAGATCGGCCAGAACGGCTGGCGCTTCGACCTCGTGGCACTCGACAACGGCTATTTGATCGCGAGCGAGGTGCTGGGCGAAGGGATCGGCGGGAACAAGTGGCGGTTCGTCGTCTCGCGCGACGACGGCAAGTCGTGGGATTTTGCCGGCGCGGTAGAGTTCTACAACCCGGGCCGTCCGATCGGCGGCCGTGCGTGCCCGCGCACGATCCAACTCGACCGGGACACGATCGGCACCGTGTTCTACGACGACGACAAGAACCAGCCCGGCGGTAGCGGCGTGTTCTTTCTGCGTACACCGATCAAGGCGCTGGGTGGGAAGTAACTCAGCGGCAGAGGCTCAGGTAATGATGAAGTCGCGAATCACAAAAGGCGCGGGCCATCGGCTCGCGCTGGAAGCGTTCCGGCAAGAAGCGGAACAACGGCTTTCGCCGCCCCACTTGGAACTGTGGCGGGCGCGCGGATGTGCCCGTTACGAGATGTTCCCGCAAGCCGACGAGTGGAAGCCGGTCGTCGGCTTCGCTCCGGATCGCGAGTTCTTCTACGAATACGGTTTCTTGCTCGCGGATGAGCAATCCGGTGGGACGGTCGTTGTGTGTCGGGCGCTGGTGGACCGGCACGAAGCAAGTCCGACCGTTCGGCTCGACTGGTATCCGGTACGCATCGACCTCCGGAAGCGGCCCGACTGACCGGCGCCCTCACTTCCGCTCGACGCGGAACGGGTGCTCCGCGAGGAACGGGCGCGTCTCCGGCTTCCCGACCGGCTGGCGCCGCAGGTCGAGAAGCGCCTGCCACGGGATTACGAAATCGTCGCGGGCGATGCCGTGCGCGCGGCGGGCGCTCTCCTGCGGGCGGTGGTCGATCCCCTTCTGAGCGGGCAGGTACAGCGCCGCGGCGCCGACGTTCTTCCAGTCGTCCTGTTGGCCCAGAAGCGGCGCGACCAGCACCGCCGCGCCGAGTTCGACCGCCCGCGCGGATGCCGAGCGCAGGATTCGCGCGACGCCGTCCTCGTCCTCGGTCGCGGTCGGGCCGAGCACGAGGTGAACGCCCTCCTTCTTCAGCGCCGCGGACACTTCCGGCATTTCGAGCGAGAAGCACACCGCGACCGCGACGTTCCCGCCGCGGAACCGGAACACCGGCAACACTTCTCCCGCCCTGATCGGCGGATCTTCGATCCGTTCGCCCTGCGTGGGGTGGATCTTGTCGGCGAAGTGCCAGACGCCGCCGAGCAGCACCGGCGCGCGGTTGAAGGCGTGCGGCCAGCCGGGCTCTTGATGCGCATAGCTGCCGAGGCACACGAGCATCGTCGGCGCGGCCGCTGCCTTCACCGCAGGCAGCACGGCCGCGTGCATCCGGCGCGTGACGAACTCGCAGGGGCGATCCGACGGCGGCGCATACGGAGCGAGCCCAGCGGCGAACAGTTCGGGAAAGAGCAATCCGTCCACGCCGGCGGCGGCCGCGTCGCGCACCTCCGCGACGACGCGCGCGACCCACTCGGTTTCGGTCGCGGGGCGGAACCCGACGTCCCACGACACCACCCGCGCCTTCAGCGTCCCGACCGCGGCGGGCGGCGGAGGCGCGTCGGATTGCGTTTCGGTGACGGGAGCGCGGGCCGGTTCGCGCCGACACGCGGTCACCGCAACGGCGATTGCCAGGAGACCGCCGATCGCCAGCACGGGCGGATAGCGCATGCCACCCTCTGTTGTGGGGCGGGTCGCCCGACCGGCCTCCGAGCTTCGACCGGCCGGCCGGTCCCACGAAGAACACCCTTCAATTATCCATATCGGTGCCACCGTCTGAAAGGTCGAGGTCGGTGGGCACTTCGGTCGAGTGCGGTTGCCCCTCTTTTGCCCAAAATCACCCGGTCGCGCCTGCCACACCGCACCCACCTTCCGGACGACGCCATGCGTCTCCTCTGCTCGCTCGTTCTCCCCCTCGCGTTCGCCGCGCCCACCTCCTCGCAGGACAAGCAGCCCGAAGACGAAGGACCCGCCGCCGAAGGTGCTCGACGCGGTGCCACTGGGCGCCAAAACCGGCGAGAAGCAGAAGCTCGCGCCGCGCGGAAAGAACCTCTCCGCCGTCAAGGACGTCACCATCGGCGGCGCCGACGGCGCGAAGCTCAGGTGTTCGGCGCGAGGGCGGTCGGCGTTCCCAACTACCCGGCCGAGCGCGTCGGCGATTCCGAAGTGGAGAAGGTGTCGCTCGAAGTGCGAGCATCGCGGTTCGGCTCGCCGGTGGACGGGTTCCTCACGGTCTACGACGCGGACCGCAAGGTGGTCGGCCGACGACACCGACGGCCCGGCGTCACCCTCCCCCGCGACGGAACCCATTCCGTCGCGCTGATCGACGCGCACGACCTCGGCGGAGCGAACTTCGGCTACCGACTGACTGTCAAGAAGGACAAATGAAGGCCGCACGTTACAACCCGACCCGCGCACCGACGCACCGGACACCTCTGCGTTTGCACCCCCGGGGGGCCGGGTTATAATTCGGGTACGTGCGGCGGGGGTCGCCTCTCACCCGCCACACACATTGCAAGGGGACGTTCATGCCGCACCCCAAGCGTCCAACTCCGTCCACCCCTTTTCCCCCCGGTTCCGTTCTGGGGCTCCTGGCCGAGCGGACGCAGCTCGACTTCGAACTCGACTTTTACGGAAAGATCCTGGCCGCCGTACCGGACTTCGCCGAGGCGCTCCGGGCGCAGGCGTGTAACCTCACGCTCAAGGGCCGGTTGCAGGACGGGCTGGTCGTCGACGAAAAGCTCGTCACGGTCCGCCCGACCGACCCGACCGCGCACTACAACCTCGCCTGCCGGTACGCGCTGCTCAAGCAGCGCGACAAGGCCATCTCGACGCTCCGCCGCGCGGTCGAACTCGGCTACCGCGACTTCGCGTTCATGAAGGAAGATCACGACCTCGACTCGATTCGCAAGGACCCGCGGTTCCGCAAGCTGATGAAAGAGTTCCAGGGACCGTGAGCTACGGTTTGGGGTTCTCGGCGTCCGGGTAGCGACCGTCACGGATCTCCATTCCGCGCCGGGCGGATGTGTTCGGCTTGCGCGCGGATGAACCGCACGGGCAATTCGCTCGGCTCCGCCGTATTCCTCTAAAAGTCAGCGTACACGAGCCGTCCGGGTCGGCGACGATCGCGATCAGCGGCTTTGGTGGGCACGGGGTCCTCGCCGCGCCGGGAACACGGGCGCCGTCACGGCAACCGGACGACGCGAGTGCCGGCGATGCGGTCGTGCAAGCACTTCTGATCGGCCGAGAAGATGAAGCAGTCGTCGAGGAGCTTGTAGACCGTCCCGATACCGGGGAGTACGCCGATCAAAATGTTGATCCCGTCGCGCAAGAGGAACGCGTGAACGAACCCCGCCCGGGTGCCGTCGTCGCGCACGATCACCAGCCCCAGAACCCACTTGCCCACGTGCTGCCCGCGGGTGGCCAGCAGCGCGACCTGGAGCGCCGCGAACGCTATCACGCTCAGAGCCACGACGACCAACCCGTTCCCGGGGACGAGCGGCAGGATGACGTACACCGCGACGAACGCGAACGCGAACGCCGCGGCCAGGTCGAGGACGCGGGCGAGCAAGCGCTGCCCGCGCGTCGCCCACTCCACCACCGGAGCTGGGTCCGCCGGGACATCGGCCACGGGTCGAACCGGTGGCGGTGGAGGTGGGGGCAAGGAGATCGTGAACCGCGACACCGGGCGCGGTTCGGGGGCCACGACCCCGTCCGCGCTCGGGACGGGGATCGGGCCACGGCATTGCTTACACAGCAGGGTGAGGCCAGCCAGCGCCGGCGGCACCGTTTGCTCACGCCCGCAACCACAGACGATCGTCAACATGGGCGACGTTCTCCCCTTGCTAGCCCTTCAGCGCCTCGTCGTGCTTCAGACCGCTCGGCGGCAGGTCGGCCTTCCGGCAGTTGGCCAGTGCCGTTCGCGCGCCGGCGAACTGGTCCGCGTCGTTGTCCTCCCACTCGATCGACACCGCGCCCTCGTAACCTACGCGGTTCAATTCGATGAAGATCTCCTCCAGCGAGTTCGTGTCGCGCGCGGTGCCGGCGGTCACGAAGTTCCACCCGTTCGACCAGTGCCCCATCGGCCGGTGACCGCCCAGGCGACCGGCGCGGCAGTGCTCGCGGGCCACCCACACGCCCTTCACGTGCGCGCAGTGAATGTACTGCGGGAACTCGCGGATGAACTGGATCACCGACACGTTCTGCCACTCCATGTGCGAGCCGTCGAGGTTGAACCCGACGACGTCCGCCCCGAACCCGCTCTTGCCCAAAAACGTGATGTAGTCGCCCGCGCTCTCGATGTCGCCCATCGCGCGCTCGCTCGGGTGGCACTCCAGGTCGAACGTGATCCCGTACTGCTTGCACAGCTTCCAGAAATCGCCGAACCGCTCGACGAGCAGTTCCAGCGACACCTGCCGCACGTCCGGGATGTCGTAGCCCTCGATGTTCGTCGGCAGGGGCGGGAACAGGAACCAGTGGCTCCAGCAGTTCGCCGGCGAGCCGACGAAACCCGGCAGGGCCACGCGGCGGTTCTGGAGCTTCGACAGGTGCCCCGCGTAGCGCGCGCAGGCCATGAGGTCGCGCTTCGCCTCGGCGTGGATCAGCTTGCCCACCTCCGGCGGGACGTAATAGGGGTCGGTGCGGGGCGGGTTGTTCCCGGCGGCGCGCCACGCCCGGTACGCGGCCTTCGCCTCGCCCTTGCCGCAGAAGTTGAGCGTCTTGGCCGAGGGCTCGTCGCCCAGAACTTGCCCCTGGAGGTGCGTCGCGACGGTGAAGATCTCCAGCCCGTGCTGCTTCGCGATGCCGACCCGCTCCTTCGCGTACTCCGCGGCCCCCTCGTCCGTGTCGCAGCGGCGCAGGTCGAGTTCCCACGACGCCTCCTCCCACCCGTCGAAGCCCGCGTCGGCGATGAATTTCACCCACTTGCTGAAGTCCACCCCGCCGAACTGCCCGCGGACCAGGCCGATCTGGTGGTGGCTGCCCTTGCCCGGCTTGTGGACCGGCTTGCCGCTCGAATCGACGGTTTGTGCGAAACCCATTTGAGTGCCTCGTGGGAGAAGGTGGATGCACCGCAGACTTTACGGCGGACGTTCCCACCGGGCAAGCGGGCAGGGGCAAGGGCGGCGCGAGTAGGCATCGCTTTCGTTAGTGGACGGACGTGTCAGGCGGCGGCTCGCCTCCAGAAGTCGGTCCACTCCTCACTAATTCCGAGCTTTCCATCTCCGTCTTCGTAGACTACCATCGGACGGATTGTGCGCATGGGCGTCTGCCCCAGCCTCCGACGGAGACCGACGATGAAAGTCGGAATCCAATCCATTCTGTGCGGAACGAGTATCCACGACCTTGACGAGTTCGTTGACACCGTTGCCGACCTCGGCTTTCATGGGATCGAGTTCTCTCAAATCCCCTCCAAGCTGCCCCCGCTTCAGACACTCCTTGCCCGACTCGCGCGCCGCAATCTGGCCCTGATCGGCCTGGCCGGGGGGGGGCTCACGGCCCGCATGGAGTACCTCGGGGGGTACCGCGACTGCTACCTGTACGTCGACGAGGACGACGAGGAGCCGCTCAAACAGGCGCTGGCGGCCGGCTTCACACTCGCCGTACACCCCCACCTGCACAAGCGGATCTCCCGGGTGTGGGACGCCGAGCAACTGTTCGAGGCGCACCCAGATCGCGCGGCGCAACTCAAGTTCCTGCCCGACACGGCCCACCTTTACATCGCCGGGCACGACCCGGTGCGGGCGATCCGGGACCATCTGGGCCGACTGGCCGGTGTCCACTTGAAGGACTGGACCCCGCTCTACGGCTGGTCGTACCACCGTTACGCGCGCGGTTTCACCGAACTCGGCAAGGGCGACGTCCCGCTCGCCGACGTGGTCCGGCTCGTCGCCGAGGACGGCCGCTGCCCGTGGCTGGTGACCGAGCTCGACGCCACGACGGGGACGGTGTCCGATAGCCTGGTCCAGACCGTCCGCTGGCTGGCGCGCGAGGGCCTCCTACCCGAGCCGCCGGCCGCCGTGCCGTCGCACCACCCCGGCCGCGCCCGCAACGGCGATCCGGTCGTCGAACTGGACCTCGTGTGGACGTTCTTCCGGATCGCCCAGTGTCCCCCGACCGAGTTCTACCGCCAGGCCGCGACCGGGTTCGTGCGGCACGTCCCGGGGTGCGAGGGCGCGGTCATCGCCGGGTGCAACCGGGAGCACGGGTTCGTGACGGTCCTCGGCGCCTACCCCGAGGAACTGTCCCCGGGCGCGCGGACGGTCGCGTGGTACGAGTCGTACTCCCGCCACGCGGTCGAATCGCAGTCCGTCCGCCGCTTCGGGGGGCCGGAAGAACCCCCGCTCCCGTCACACCCGGCGTTCGACGCCGACCCGGCGCGCGGGTACCGGTCCCTGGTCTCCATCCCGGTCCTGAACACCTGGAACCCGCACCACGTCCGGTTCGTCGTCAACCTGTTCTCGCGGGGCGGGCCGACCGAACTGCCGGACGAGTTCCTGCACCGCCTGGCCCGCGAGTTCGGGATCGCCGCCGACATCATGCTCGACGGGTGGTGCAACGCGGCGGCCGGGCGGGTCGCCGGCATGGCCCAGGACAGCGACACGGTCGCGGGCTTCGTCGGCGAGGTCCGTAAACTCGTCCGGGAGCTGACCGGCTGTCGGGAAGCGTCCCTGTTCCTGGTCAACGAGGCCCGCGACCGGCTGGTGCCCGCGCCCGGCTCTCCCGTGACGTGGGGCTCGGACAGCTCTCATTATTACCTCCGCGGGCAAGGCCTGACCGGCCGGACGTGGGCCCGCAATCAGGCGATCCTGACGCTCGACCCGGCCCGGGAGTCGGGCTGGCGCGGGCTGTCGACGGACGGGGACCCGTCGGAGCGCGCCAGCCCCGGCCTGTTCACCCCGGTGCGAACGACGCACAACCGGGTGTACGGCGTGATCCGGTGCGCCGGTCGCGGGGGGCCGGCGCCCGTCACGTTCACCGACGACGACGTCGCGGTTCTTGACTCGGTCAGTCAGGGGGTCGTCCCGCACCTCATGGTGCTCCGCCACCGCGAGGCGGTCGACGCGCGGATCACCCGGGTCATCCACGAGCTCGCCAACCCGGTCACGGCCATCCGCAGCGCGATCGCGTTCCTGGAGCGGGACCTCTCCGCGCAGATCGACCTCCGCTCGGCCCTGAAGAAAGACTACCTCGGGGACGTCCTGTCCTGGTGCGGACTCATGCAGCGGCTGCTGAAGAACTGCGAGATCATCGGGACGGAGGGGCCGCTGCCCCTGGCACTCGCCCCGACGCTGTTGCACCGCGACGTGGTCGCCCCCGCGGTGCGCCAGTGCCACCAGGTGCTCCGCGGGCGGAAGTTCGACCCCGCGGGGATCGAGTACAACGGCTTCATCGGCCTGCCCTCGCTTACCGTCGACCGCGGCGCCTTTCAGCAAGTTTTTTTCAACCTCCTTTCCAATTCGATCAAATATGCATACAATGACCCCTCGGCTTTTTCTGTCGAGATCTCCGCCGAGCGATCGACCCGCGGCGACGTCCTCATCCGGTTCCGAGACTGGGGCATCGGGATACCCGAACCCCTGGCGGAGCGGATCTTCGAAGAGGGGTTCCGGGGACCACACGTCGTGGCCTTCTACAGCGGCCAAGGGATCGGGCTGGCGGTCGCGCGGAAGGCCATCGAGGCGCACGGCGGGACGATCCGGGTGACTCAGCACCGCTACCCGACCGAATTCACCATCTGGCTACCGGCGTCCCTTCAGACCGCCGGAACCCGGGGGACGTGACCATGGCCGATCGCGTGCTGTTCGTCGACGACGAGGGGGACGTTTGCGAGTACTACGTCACCGCCCTGAAATTGGCAGGGTTCGAGGTAGACTATTGCGACACGACGCGAGAGGGGGTGACGAAAATCGACGACCCCCAGCAGGGCTACACGGCCATCGTCCTCGATTTGTCGATGCTCCACGGGAGCGAACTCTCCGCGGACGAGACGATGGGGGGGTTGGCTACCGGGGTGGTTCTCTACGATCGGGTCCGAACCCGCAGGCCGGGCACGCCGGTCATAGTGCTAACGAACGTGCTCCAAGGGCCGGTCATCGACCGCCTGCCCCCGCAGACGATGGGGGCGTTCCAACTGGTCCACAAGATCGAGACCGACCCGTTCGAGTTCGCCGAGGTAGTGTCCCGAATGATTCGCCCGGAATCGGGATGAAATGATACGCTAACAATGGAGAAAACCATGTCGGTTGCTCATCGGAAGATTCTTGTTGCAAAGGAGCTGGGCGATCTTACTATACGTCCCGAAGTGCTCGACGGGCGCCCGAAACCGCGGCGTAGCGTCGTGTGGAGGTTGGCGCAGCGGCTCCGCGCCGAGGTTTTCAAAGAGCCCGAGTTCCGGCACAACTTGAAAACCGATGCGGACGTCTTCACCTTCTTGAGTCGAACGCAGTCGTTCCCCGGGGACCCGGGCTTTGACGAGGCGCTTCAGGAAGTGGCGGAAGGAAGGGACGGGCCGGGCCGGCCCGGCTCCCCTGTGCAGAAGGCGGCCGAACTGCTTTGCGAGAACCGGACCGAACCGGACCATCCGTTCCGCCCTGAGATGCGGATCGACTGGTTCACCGGGACCGTGAACTTCCTCGACGAAGAGGTGGGCCACGTCACCCTCCTCGACGAGGAGTGCAAAGAGTACACGGCCCAGTTCGACCGGGCGCGGGTCGCCGAGGCGGGGCTGAAGCCGGGGGACCACTTCATCTGCCTGTTGACCGGAGACGGCGAGCAGACGGAGATGGAACTGATCCGGCGGGAGAAGCAGCCGCTGACCAAGGACCAGAAGCAGGGCATTCACCGCCTTGTCCGTGAGGCGGTCCAACTGTTAAGCGAGACCGACCATGCCGCCCAGGAGCCGGAAAGCAAAAAGCAGCGCCGCCAAGACGAGCCGAACGGTCAAACGGCCGACGGATGAGCCCGCCCGCCCGGGCAAGAAAAGGCCGCCCGCCCCCCCGCTGGAGGTTCATTTCTTCGGCAACGGGAAGGGCGAGGCGACGGTCGTCCGCCTGCCGGACGGCAGCTGGGGGGTGGTCGACTGCTACGCGAAGGAGTTGGGCGACCCGTCGACCAATCCCGTCTTCCAGTTTCTCCGCGAGCGGAAGGTCAAGAAGCTCCTGTTCGTCTGTCTCACGCACCCCCACGACGACCACTACCGGGGCATGAGCCAGTTGCTCACCCACTTTCAGGTCCAGAACTTCTGGCGGTTCGCCGGCTACAGCGACCAGGGCATCGCCGAAGCGGCCGCCGGCGCGTGGCAGGAGCAGATCGAGAACGAGCCCGATGTCGACGAGGCCCGGAGCAGCCTGGAGGATCTCGTCCGGACCCTTCGGCTCGTCGCCGAAGGGGCGGCGCAGAGTGCCATCGTGGTCGCACGACCGAACATCACCCACGTGCTCTACCAGTGGACCGGCCAACCCGGCCGTCCGGACGGAGAGATCCGGGTCGTTGCCCCGTCGCAGTTCCACCGCGAGCGCTACACCACCCGGGCCGAGGCGGGCGCGGCCGAACTGCGGCACAACGACATCTCGCTCGCGCTGATCATCCGGTACGGCCAGCGGAGCGTGTTCCTCGGCGGCGACGTGGAGAACGACAACTGGGACGCGGTCTTCCGCGAGAACAGGCGGAACCGCCCGCGGGTCGCACTCGGCCGGGCGGCGGTGATCAAGGTGTGCCACCACGGCTCGGCCAACGGCTTCCACCTCAACCTCTGGCAGCGCCTCTGCGGGCGGTCGAAAAAGACCGTCGCGGTCATCACCCCGTATCAGCGGTTCGGCCACCCCAGCCGGCAAGGGCTCGACGCCGTGGCGCGGTTCACCGCCCGGGTATACGTCACCAATCGGACCGCCCTCTCGTGGCTCAATCCGGCGCCCGTACCGGTTCTGGTCGATCCGACGACCCCGCCGGGCCGGCAGGAGCGGATTCGGCAGCGCCTCGCCCATCTGCACCGCACCGGGGCCATCCGCACCATCACTCCGATTGAACGCCACGACGGCCGGTGTTCGGTGCATGTGCCCCCGACGGCCCGAACGGGGGTCGCCGTCGATTGCGCCGCCCCGGCCGGAGCGGTTGATCTGACCGCGGCGATACCTGTCTGAACGCGTTTGGGCGTTCGACCGCTATTCGGCTGACGCCCGGTACGTGCGTTTGGCTCGTTGGTGGAACACGCGCCGCGCCTCGGGGAACTCCGTCTTCCGGCGAGCCTCGTTGTCCAGAGAGCGGCCTCGCACGCGGCGATGCTGAGGGTCGCTGACAGCCACCACCTGCCAAAATCTACAGGGGCACCCAACGGGCGCGGAAGCGTGAAGCGGAACCGGTTCTCCGCCCCCGTGGTTCCGCGCACGCACGAAATTCCCACCCCGGCGCGATTGCGCCGTTACCGCAACGTTACGTCGGGACCGCACCGCAAATCGGCCTGGTTTCGGGCAGGCCGATTTGACCAAAACCCGGCCGCACCGGGCGGAAACGTCAACTACAGTTGGACGGTGTCCAGTGGTCCGCTCGAACGCCCAACACGGTCTCGATTCCGAACTCGCGCCGACGGTCGTCAGCACCGACACGCTGCCCGTCGGGAAATTCCCGACCGCCACCGCCCGACGGTCCCCGTTCCGCCGACCCGGTGTGACGCCCATGCCCGCTCCCGCCGCCGTCGCCCCGCACGACCGCATCGGCTTTCTCGACGCGCTGCGCGCGTCGGAACTGCTTTCCCCGGCGCAGCTCGCGAAGGCCCGGGCCGTCGCCGGGACCGGCTCCGCCGAGGACGTGGCCGGCACGCTGGTCGTGGCCGGGCTGCTCACGCGGTTCCAGGCCGACCGGCTCCTCTCCGGGCGCACCGACGGCTTCCTGCTCGGGCCGTACGTCATCCTCGAACAGGTCGGCCGCGGGTCGATGAGCCGCGTGTACAAGGCGAAGCACCGCACCATGCACCGCCCGGTGGCGGTCAAGGTGCTCTCCGCCGACCTCACCGACACCCCCGCGCACCGCGAGGCCGTCCGCGAGGCGGTCCGCACGGCCGGCAAGCTCGCCCACCCGAACATCGTCACCGCCTACGACGCCAACGAACTGCACGACCGCTTCTACCTGGTGCTGGAGTTCGTCGACGGGCCGGACCTGGGCACACTGGTCCGCGCCCGCGGGCCGCTGCCGGTGGCGGAGGCGTGCGAGTTCGTCCGCCAGATCGCCACCGGGCTGGAGCACGCGCACCAAAAGGGGATGGCGCACGCCGATCTCAAACCGGGCAACCTGCTGGTGGCGCGACCGACGCCGTCCGCCCCGCCGACGGTGAAGATCGCGGACTTCGGCGTGCCGAAGTCGCCGCACGGGGCCGGCGAGTTCGCCGCGCCGGAACTGCTCGGGCCGCGGGCGCGGCCCGCCGACCACCGCGCGGACCTCTACTCGCTGGGCCGCGTGTTCTACTTCCTGCTGACCGGCCGCGCGGGGCGCGAAATGCTGCCGCTCGTGCAGCTGCGCCCGGACGTGCCGGGGGAAGTGGCCGGGATCGTTCACCGGCTGCTCGCGCCGAACCCGGACGACCGGTTCGGGTCCGCGACGGAACTGCTCCTGCACCTCGACGCCGCCTGCGTGCCGGTCGCGCTGCCGGTAGAAGGCGCGGTGAACTTCGACCTGCCCCTGCCGCCGCTCCCGCCCGGCCGCGACAGCGGGTACCTGACCGGCCGACAGCCGCGGGTCGACGCGCGGGCCGCGGACACGTCGCCGTGGGCGGAGATCACGGCCGCGACCGAGGCGGACGGTAATACTGTCCCGCAGAACTCGGACGAAACGCCGACCCCGATGCCGCGGCGGGCGCGGCCGCGGCCGACGAAGGCGCCCGGTCACGGCGAACCGGTGCCGCTGTGGATGACCGCGGCGCTGCTTGTGGGCATCGTGCTGATGTGCCTGATGGGGATCGGGGTCGTGGTCAGGGTGCTGGCGAAGTAGGCCCGCCCGGCCCGTCGACGGGCTTGGTCGCGTCGAGCGCGAGCCCGCAGGTGGCGGCGCAGGCGAACGCGACCCCGCAGAAGATGAACGCCGCGTCCCACCCGGCCGCGTTGCGCAGGTTGATGAGGATCGCCGGCGAGAGGGCGGCGCCGAGGTTCCCCCACATGTTCCCCCAGCCCAGCGCCGCGCCCACGTTCTTCCCGCCCACGTCCTGAGCGAACGACCAGATCGTCGGGTTGTGCAGGTCGACCAGAAACGCCATCAGCCCCAGCGCCCCGACCACCGGCCACACCGACGAGAACGTCGGCACGAGCAGGAGCGAGACCGCGCACCCGCCGAGCGCGACGCCCAGCGGCACCGTGCGGCCCAGCCGCGGGCCGAGCCAGGCCCGCAGGCCGTCGGTGAGCATCCCGCCGAAGAACATCCCGCAGCAGCCGATGACCAGCACCACCGTCTGCATCTTCCCGCGCTCCTTCAGGGACATCTCGAACGCCTCGCTCAGATAGGTCGGCAGCAGCGTGATGACGAACACCCAGCCGAGGTTGACGCACATCTGCACCGCGCCGAACAGCCACATGTTCCGCGACCGCGCGAGCTTCCCGAGCTGTTGAGCGAACGGCACCGGCGCGCCGGGCGCGGGCGCCTCCTTCGCCGGGGGCATCGCGTGCCAGTCCGGCTCCTCCCCCTCGGCGGGCGCCGGCGGCGGCCCCACGACCTGCGGCGGGTGGTCGCGGACGACGAGCCAGAACAGGACCGCCACCGCGACGCCGCAGGAGCCGTAGAGGACGAACACGCCGCGCCAGTTCACGCCCGCGGGGTTGTTCGCCCAGTCCGCCAGCCCGAACCCGACGAGCGCGACCGCCAGCCACGCGGTGAGGAACGGGGCCACGGCGCCGCCCAGCCGTCCCCCCAGCGCGACCGCACTGCTGCACAGCCCGCGAACGCCCGCCGGCGCCCACCGCTTAATGAGCGCCGCCGCCGCGGGGTACGCCCCGGACTCGGTGATGCCGAGTGTGAGCCGCACCGCGATCAGCACGGCGAACCCGCCGACCAGCCCGGTCGCGGCCGTGACCATCGACCACGCGACGATCGACAGCGCCAGCACGGTCCGCGGCCCGAACCGGTCGGCGAGCGTGCCCATCGGGATCTGGAACAGCGCGTAGGTGAGGAAGAACGCGCCGAGGATGTAGCTCTTCTGGTCGTCGGAGATCGCGAGGTCCTTCTGGATCGGGTCGGCGAGGGTGGAAAAGCAGACGCGGTCGATGTACAGCCAGAACGCGGCGAGCGCGGTGATGCCGACGAGCAGCACGAGGTACGCGATCCGGCCCGGCGGGGTTCGCGGTGGCGCGGTCGGGTCGGGCGCGGTCGGGCTCGGTGCGGACGGTTCGGACGCGGGGGTAGACATGACGATCGGCGGTGGGGTGTGGGGGCGACGGACGGTCTACGCGGGGAGGACTTCGGAGAAGAAGCGGAGCCAGTTGCCGTGCATGACGGCTTCGACGTCGGCGGGAGAGTAGCCCCGCTTTTCTAGCAGGGGCACGAGCTTCTGCAAGTCCGCGATGGAGTCCATGTCCGCGGGCGTCTGGTCGTAGCCGTACCCGCCGTCGAGGTCGGAGCCGATCCCCACGTGCCGGCAGTTGCCCGCCATCTGGCAGATGTAATCGACGTTCTCTGCGACCCGCTCCATCGTGACTTCGCGCGCGCTCTGCCCGCGGACCCACCCCGGTTGCAACATGACCGCGTCGAGGGCCATCCCGAGCACCCCGTTGCGCTGAATGACGAACCGGATCTGCTCGTCGGTGAACTGCCGCTGCCAGTCGCAGAACTTGCGGGCGTTCTGGTGGCTCGCCAGCACCCGGCCGCCGAACCGGTCCTGGACCTGCCGGAACGAGTTGTCCGACAAGTGCGTGAGATCGAGTGCGATACCGAGTTCTTCGATGTTGCGCAGGAGCGGAAGGGCTTCCATCGCGAGCCCGACTTCACTTCGGGTGCCGCCGCCGTAGCGGTTGGCGCCGTAGTGGGTGATCCCGATGGCCCGTAACCCGTGGTCGTACCACTCGCGGATATTGTCCGGGTCGAGAACCGCGTCGGCGCACTCCATGCTGAGCACGAAGCCGAAGGGGGTGCCCGCGGGGTCGTTGAGGCAGTCGGCGTGGTGCTGGCGCAGTTCGCCGCGGGTGCGGATCATCTTCACCCACCCGGTCCGCTCCATCGCTCGGTAATACGCGAGGTGGCTGTGGGCCACCGCATAGCACGCTTCGGGGGTGGTGAAGCCGATCGAATGGTTGACCAACCCCTCCTGGCGCGCGAAGAGGGTCGCGACACCCATCCCGACGCGCCCGGCCTTGAGTTCCGGAAAGCTGACGGTGTTGGTGCGCCGGCCGGGGTCCGTCATGCCGAGGGTGATCTCGTGCGTGCGGATCTCGGTGACGGACATGCGGAGGTCGCGGTTCCAGTCGACGGCGTTGAACGCGAGGTCGAGGTGGGCGTCGAACACGAGCGTGGGTGCGGCGGCGGGCATTGCGGGTCACTCCGAAGGCGGGAAGGCGGAGTGTAACAGAGCGGCCAAAGGGATGCACGAAGAAAGGCGCAGGTCGTTGTTGCCAAAAGCATTGACGCCCGGCGTGAAAAATTAAAAGTATTAACGTTAGAAATTTTGCACTGGACATCCTTGACAGGGTGGGGGGGGCGGCTGTTAGTGTATGCACGCCGGACGGATGACTTCTCGACCTCACAGGATGCCCCGCATGTCGCTCGGTTTCTCGGACCTCACGAAGCGCCTGTTCCGTCA
>JAFKJJ010000071.1:0-581 GCA_017306025.1 Planctomycetota bacterium | reverse complement strand
CGGTTGGACGTGACGGCACTGGAGGACCGGGTGGTACCGGCGATCAGCGGGAACGTCTGGTACGACACGAACGCGAACGGTACCAGGGACGCGGGCGAGAACGGGGCCGGGTTCGTCAGCGTCAGCCTCTACCAGAACGGGTTGTGGGTCACCGGCACCGGGACCGACGCCAACGGGGACTACTCCTTTTCCGAACCGTCCGCCGGCGACGACGAGGTCGTGGCCCTGCCCATGTACTCGTGGTTCCCCTACACGGTCTCGACCCCGCTGGACGGCAACGGGCGCAGCGCGGCCGCCGGCGGGGCGGCGAACGTCGGGCTGGTCGGCACCGGTCCGGAGGCCGGCGGCCAGGGGACCATCTCCGGATCCCTGTTTTTCGACGCGAACGCCGACGGGGTGAAGGGCACCAGCGAAACCACCGGGCTGAGCGGCGCCCTCGTCGAGTTGTACTACGGCAGCGTCTTCGTGGGCAACGCCACCACCACCTCGTCCGGGGCGTTCTCGTTCGGCGACCTGTGGGCCGGGTCCGGGTACACCCTCTACACCAACATGCTGCCCGCCGGGTGGTGGGTCACCACCCC
>JAFKJJ010000070.1 GCA_017306025.1 Planctomycetota bacterium | reverse complement strand
TCCGCCGGGGCGGGGGCGGCACTCGTACCGGCGGGCTCGGGTTTCTGCGCCGCGCCGGGTACGGCGGCCGGCGGCGCCGGGCCGTTGAGCCGCGCGGTCCACCGCCGCTCGGCGGCGTCGAACCACCGGAACAGGGCGACGAACGGCCGGACGACGAACCGCGTGAGGAGGGCGTCGAGGTACCCGCGTTCGAGGGCGAACCGGTACACCCGCCCGCGGAGCCGCGCCGGCACGACGCGGACCCAGACCGCGGTCCCGTGGTGCAGCCGCGCGCCGATCGCGTTCTCCAGGTGGCGGTAGTCCTGCAACAGCGTCGGGGCCCGGAGGAACTGGAGCGTCCGCATGCACGCGTGCCCGACGAGGTGCACCAGCGCGACGTACCACAACAGCGGCTCCCAGCGCCCCAGCCCCACCTCCGCGACGATGATCCCCACCTGCGCCAGCGACGCGAACGACAGCGCGCTCTTGATGTCCGTTTGCACCGCGCCGACCGCGTACGCGAACAGCGCCGTGAGCAGCCCGACCGCGACCACCGCCGCGGCCAGCGGCGGCGACGCCGCCAGGAGCGCGTTGGCCCGCAGCAGCAGGAACGCGCCGAGGTGGACCGACAGCGCCCCGTAGAACACGGCGCTCGACGGGGTCGGCCCCTCCATCGCCCGCGGCAGCCACCCGGACAGCGGCACCAGCGCCGACTTCCCCACCGCCGCGCCGAGCAGCAGCAGGCCGATCAACAGCGCCTGCCCCTCGGTCAGCACCGTCCGTTCGTAGGGCCAGTTCTGGCTGCCGAGGATGCGGTCGAAGTCGCCGCCGCCGGTGAGGTGGTGCATCGCGACGGCGGCCAGCACCAGGAACACGTCGGTGGTGCGGTACACGCACCACACCCACAGGCCGTTGCGGGCCGGCGCCGGGCGCTCGTGGAAGAACGCGACCAACAGCGCGCTGGACAGCCCGACCAGTTCCCAGCCCGCGAACAGCGTCTCGATCGTCCCGGCCAGCGCCGCCACCACCATGCCCAGCACGAACGCCGCGTACAGCACGAAGAACCGCCCGTACCCGCGCTCGCGGTGGAGGTACTTGGCCGCGAAGTGCGCCACCGCCCCGCACAGCGTGAGCGAGAGGATCAGGAACGGGACGGACAACCGGTCGAAGACGAACTTCACGTCGAAGCCGTAGCGCGGGGCGCCGGGCTCGTGCCCCGCGCTTCCCCCGGCGTGTCCGATCTCCACCCAGTTACCACAGTCGAGGACCACGTGCCGGTTACCGGTGGCGAGCATCATCGCCACCACCCCGACCGACGCGGCCAGCGCGACCGCGACGCACAACCGGGCCGTGCGGGCGATCGCGTCTTCGCTCAGCGGCCGCTTGACCAGCGCGGGCAGCCCCAGAACGGCCAACGTGACCGCGGGGGCGAGCACCACGATCAGTTCCATCGCGCCGAAGATCGTTGCCGCATCGAGCATCGTGCCGTCGGTATTAAGAGATCGAGGTCGACGCCAGGTTACAAGTCGGCGGGTCGAAGGCCACAAATTCTCAGGTGCGAGCCGCACCGATCTGGAGCGCTACGACAATCGCCCGCGGATCTCGGCCGTCTACCGCTCCGATCCGTCGCGGTAAAGGGACACCGCGCTACCGCTTCGCGCCGCCCTTGGCCCGCGGACGAGCTGCCCGAGAGGCGCGGCGACGGCCCAAGGAGAGGGGCGGGAACAGTAAGGAAAATACGGAACGTGTCGCCCGGGCAACCATCGCGCCCGGCTTTACGCGGGCACTCGTGAACCGTTTAGAGCAAAACCTATCCATTTCCGTGGATTCGCACAGATCACTCTGGCCGCTTTGCGGTCGCGCCCGGCACGAGCTCGGAATTTCGTTCTCGCTTCGACCGGCTGCCGTTACCATGCGGAACACCTCCTTCGCTTGCCCTTCGCGGTGGCCACACATGCCCCCTCTCCGCGCCACGCTCGTTCTGTTGGTCGCCTTTGGCGGCGCGCGCTCGGCACGGGCCGCGGAGCCGTGGGCCGATGAGAAGCTGCCCGTCACGAACGGCCTCGAACTGTGGCTCGACGCCGGCCGGATCGGCGCCGCGAACACGGCCAACAACGAAAAGCCCGCGGCCGGCGGGAAGCTCGCGGTGTGGTTCGACGGCTCCGGAAAGGGCCGGCACCTCCGGCAGCCGCTCGCGGCCGCGCGGCCGACCGTCGTGAAAGTCGGCGCCGCCGCGGTCGTGCGCTTCGACGGCGAAGACGACCACCTGCGACTCACCGGCGGCAGGGACGAGTTGAAGGCGTTCACCGCGTTCGTTGTAGTCGCGCCGCGAGCCAATCCCGGCGCGTTCCGCGGCTTTTTCGCGCTCAACGCCCCCAACGGGCGCGACTACGAAACCGGCATCACGATCGACATGGGGCCGAGCGCGACGCCGCGGTTCACCGAGCTGAACGTCGAGGGCCGCGGGTTCGGCGGCGCGCGGAACCTGCTCACGAAGGGCGGCGACTTCGGCACGCTGTATCAGCTCGAAGTGCGCGGCGACGGGAAGGCGGTGCGGCTCACCACGGACGGCGTTGCGAACGGAGAGCGGCCGCGGGCAGACGCGCCGCCGTCGCTGGCGGAAATCACGGTCGGCGCGCGGTTCTACACGAACGGCCCGGGCGCACAGCAGGCGCGCGGACCGGCGCGGTGCGACGTCGCCGAGGTGCTGCTGTTCAACCGCGCGCTTTCGGATGAGGAGAGCAAAAAGGTCCGCGCGTACCTGACCGCGAAGCACGCCGAACTGAAGCAGAACCTCCCGCCGGAAACTCCCGGGATCGGCGAACGGCTCGTCGCGGTGAAAGACCCGCCGCCGGTGCAGGTGCTCGTGCCGGGCTTCACGGTGAAGCGACTGCCGGTCGATCTCACGAACGTGAACAACGTGAAGTACCGCGCCGACGGGGCGCTCGTCGCGCTGTGCTACAACGGCGACATCTGGGTTCTGAAGGACACCGACGGCGACGGCGTCGAGGACAAGGCCGAACTGTTTTACGAGAGCAAGGGACGGCTCCGCGGGCCGATCGGAATGGACCTCACCCCGCCGGGCTACAAGCACGGCGCGGGCGTGTTCGTCGCGAGCAAGGGGAAGGTGTCGCTGATCGTCGATACCGACGGCGACGGGAAGGCCGACAAAGAGATCGTCGTCGCGGAGGGCTGGAAGGAGATCACGCAGAGCGTGGACGCGATCGGCGTCGCGCTCGACCCGAAGGACGGCAGTCTTTATTTCGGCCGCGGCACCGCGAACTACGCGAACGGGTACCTCATCGACAACGGCGGCAAAGCGCACTACGACGTGAAGGGCGAATACGGCACGATCCTGCGCGTGGCGCCCGACTTCAAGACGCGCGAGACCGTCGCCACCGGCGTCCGCTTCCCGGTGGGCATCCACTTCAACAAGGCCGGCGACCTGTTCTGCACCGACCAGGAAGGCGCGACCTGGCTCCCCAACGGGAACCCGTTCGACGAGTTGCTGCACATCAGGACGGACAAGGTGCGGCACTACGGGTTCCCGCCACGGCACCCGAAGCACCTGCCCGACGTGATCGACGAACCGAGCACGTTCGACTACGGCCCGCAGCACCAATCGACGTGTGGCTTCTGCTTCAACGAACCTTTCAAGGAGGGCGGCCCGACCTTCGGCCCGAAGTCGTGGGCCGGCGACGCGATCGTGACGGGCGAGTCGCGCGGGAAGCTCTACCGCACGCAGTTGGTGAAGACCGAGGCCGGCTACGTCGCGAAGAACCACCTGTTCGCGTGCCTGTCGATGCTGACGGTGGATTGTTGCCTCGCGCCGGACGGCTCGCTGGTGGTGGCGTGTCACAGCGGCGGCCCGGACTGGGGCAGCGGGCCGACCGGTAAGGGGAAGCTCTTCAAGATCGTGTACACCGACAAGGAACACCCGCAGCCGGTACTGGTGTACCCGTCCGGACCGCGCGAGGTGCGCGTCGAGTTCGACCGGCCGGTCGACCCGCAGCTGCTCCGCGACGTGGTGGCGCAATCGAAGCTGACCGCGGGGAAATACGTCCGCGCCGGCGACCGCTTCGAGACGCTCTGGCCGGGCTACGCGGTGGTGCAGGCCGAGAAGGCGACCCCGCGGTTCAACGTCCCGATCCACTCCGCGCAACTCACCCCCGACCGGCGCACGCTGGTGCTGGCCACCGACCCGCTCCGCGCCGCGGTGCATTACGCGCTGACGCTCCCGGGCATGGGTCGTCCCGCGAAGCCCGCAAAGGGTGAACTCCCGCAGCACGCGGCGATCGACCTCGACTTCGATGTGAGCGGGGTTGAGGCGACGTGGACATCGAAGGACGGAAAGACGGCGTGGAGCGGGTGGCTGCCACACCTCGATTTGGAAGTAACACACAAATTGACAGAAGGCAGCGCCGCTCATGCCGCGCTGTGGAAGGCCGTGGAGCAACCGGGCGAGCTCGTAATGAAAGCGCAGTTGAACCTCGCGAGCGTACTGCGCCCGGCGGTACAACCCGGCTCAAAGGTCGACCACGAGTTGCCGGCCGAGGTGGTGACACTTTACACCCGATCACCCCAACCTCTTGAGCTCCGCCCTGTTCCCGCCGGGAGTGGCATTCTGACAAGCCAATCGTCGAGCGTTATTGGGATAGGGGCGTTCCGTTTCTGGATTCCGCTCGGGCCGGCAACAACAAGCGTGAACATCGCGCCCAAGCCCGATCAAACCAATCCGGTCACGCTCCGCTTACCCAAGGATGCCGAAATCGCTTCGCTCAAGGTCTGGTACTCGACTGCCGAAGACGAGCGGGTACGACCGTTTCAGCTTCGCCGTACCATCCTCCCGTGGGCGGACACGAAGGCCGACATCGGCAACCCGGTCGATCTGCCGCGACCGAAGGAACTCGACGGCGGGAGCTGGGCGCGCGGGCGGCGTGTGTTCTTCAGCGAACAGGCCGCGTGCTCCAAGTGCCACAGCGTCAGTTCGCAGGGCGGGAACATCGGCCCGGATCTCACGAACCTGATTCACCGCGACTATCCGTCCGTGATGCGCGACATCACGCAGCCGAGCTTCGCCATCAACCCCGATCACGTCGCATATGTGGTAAGGCTCAAGGACGACCGTGCCGTCACCGGCGTCGTTCGCACGGTCGCGGGTAAGCTCCACATCGGGGACAAGGGCGGCAAGACAACGGTCATCGACAAGGCGGACGTCGCGGAGATGCGGCCGTCGCCGCTGTCGGTCATGCCGGACGACCTCCTGAAGAAGCTCACCCCGGAGCAATCGCGCGATCTGCTCACGTTCCTGCTGACGCCCGCGCCCCACATGCCGGAGGACTACACCGGCGGCGAGAAGCGCCCGAAACCGCGAACGGTCGCCGAGGTAAACGCGATCTTGGCCGGCGCGCCGAACCCGCCCGAGAAGACGCGGCCGATTCGCGTAGTGCTCGTGGCCGGCGCGAAGGACCACGGCCCCGGTGAGCACGACTATCCCGCGTGGCTCAAGGTGTGGGACGAACTGCTCGCGGCCGGCGACAAGATCGAAGTCGCGACCGCCATGAACTGGCCCGCGAAGGAGGAGTTCCAGAAGGCCGACTTAATGGTCTTCTATCAACGGGGGGACTGGACCGCGGCCCGCGCCGCCGACGTCGACGCCTTCCTCGAACGCGGCGGCGGGCTGGTGTACGTCCACTGGGCCGTCGACGGGCAGAAGGACGCGCCGGGCTTCGCCAAACGGATCGGGCTGACGTGGGGCGCGGGCGCGAAGTTCCGCCACGGCCCGTTGGACCTCGACTTCAAACAGGCCAAGCACCCGATCACGCGGAACTTCGACAAACTGAAGCTCGTGGACGAGAGCTACTGGCAGCTTACCGGCGAATTACCGAAGGACCGTGTGCTGGGCTGGGCCGACGAGGACGCGCGCCCGCAACCCCTCTTCTGGTCGCTCGAACAGGGCAAGGGGCGCGTATTTGTGTCGATCCCGGGGCACTACTCGTGGAGCTTCGACGACCCGCTGTTCCGCGTGCTGCTCCTGCGCGGCATCGCGTGGAGCGCGAGGGAGCCGGTGGACCGCTTCAACGATCTGGTGTGGCCCGGCGCGGACGTGGCGAAGTAGCTCGGTGGCCAACTGCCCTCTGGCTCGCCGTCACCCGAACCGCCGCTGGCGCTGCACCAGGTATTCCAACAGCGCCTTGTCGAAGCCGACCGACGTGTCCATGCCGACGTAGTCCACGTTCGCGGAGGTGCATTCCGTTCGGATGTAGCCGCGGAACTGCTCCACGAACGCGACGTAGTCGTCACGGATGCCCTGCGCGTCGATCTCCTTGTGCTCCGGCGACTCCACGTCCTCGAAATCGACCAGGCCCGCGAGCGGGAACTTCGCTTCGAGCACGTCCAGCACGTGGAAGACGATCACCTCGTGGCCCGAGTACCGCAGGCGGTACAGGCTGCGGATGAGCGCGTCCGCCTCGGCCTTCCAGTCGTCGGTGGTGGGGAGGAGGTCGCTGAAGAGCATCACGAGGCTCTTGCCCTTGACCATGGACGCGAGCTGGAACAGGCTCTCCGGGATGTTGGTTTCGCCGGTCGGTTTGAGGTTCGCGAGTACGGACAGGATCGTGCCGAGTTGCGTGCGCTTGCTCTTGGGGGGGACGACGGTGCGGAGCTTGGTGTCGAACGCGACGAGCCCGACCGGGTCCTGCTGGTAGATCATCAGGTAGCCGAGCGCGGCCGCGAGGCACACGCCGTAGTCGAACTTCGTGAGCGTCTCGTCCGCGGCCCCCAGGGCGGACCAGTCGACCTTCACGCCGGCCCTCCGGGCCTCGGCGGGGCCGTTCCAGTCCATCGACTTCGACAGGTCCATGACGAGGTACCCCGTCATGTTGGTCTCGGCCTGGTACTTCCTGACGAAGTACTTGCCCGTCTTGGCGTAGACGGCCCAGTCGAGCGTCTTGAGGTCGTCGCCGGGGTTGTACTTGCGGTGCTCGGAGAACTCGACGGAGAACCCGTGATACGGGCTGGAGTGCAACCCGCTGAGGAACCCCTGCACGATGAACTTCGCCCGCAGATCGAGCCGCGCGACCTGGCGGATCACTTCCGGGCGGAGGTACTTTTCGGCGGTCATGAGGGCATTCTACCGAAGTTTTCACTTGGCGGGCTGGCCGGGGCCTGCTGTCATAACCGGACCCGCCTGAAGGAGTCTCGCCGTGCCACGCGCCCTGCCGATTTGCGCTCTCGCGCTGCTCTGCGCCGCGCTCGTCGGCGGGTGCGGGAAGAGGGATGAGACGGGAGCGCCGGTGGAACCTCCCGACGCGGGCGACCGGCGGCTCGCCACCCAGCGCCTCCGCGAGATCGGCACCGCGATGCACCGCTACCACGACACCGAAGGCGGATTGCCGACCAACCGCCCCGGGACGCACGGGCGGCCGGCCCTGAGCTGGCGAGTAGTCATCCTCCCTCACTTCGCGGACGCGGCAACGGCGGAACTGTTCCGGAAGTTCAAACTGGATGAAGCGTGGGACAGCGAACACAACAAGAAACTCATTCCGAAGATGCCCGATGTGTTCGCCTCGCCGGGCAAGGACTCGACCGCAGGGATGACACACCTGCGATCGTTCACCGGCGGCGCTGCGGTCATGCCCATCGTCAAGGAGCCTTCTGGCCGTGGTCGGTTTTTGTTGGCTCACATCCCCGACGGCCCGTCATACACGCTGATGGTGGCGGAGGCGGGGGAGCCGGTCGAGTGGACGCGACCGGACGATCTGCCGTTCCCCGATGCCTCCGCGCCGCTGCCGAAACTCGGCGGGGTGTTCCGTGACGGGTTCCACGGATTGATGTGCGACGGCGGCGTCTACTTCTTCCCCGCGTCGTTGAGCGAGCCGAGCGTCCGCGCGCTGATTACGATCGCGGGAAACGACCGGCCGGGCAAGGATGCCGAGAACGTCATCCACAAGCCCGACCCCGAGCAGCCGTTCGGAACGCCAGGACACCCCGCAACGCGGCGCTGAGGTCAATACTCCTGCACCAGAAGTTCGCCCGACGCCGCGAACCATCCGCGGCCGTCGATCTGGTACACGCCCTCTGTAGCCGCCGCAAGGAACTGTACGGCGGCGTCGAGCACCTTGTCGAGCAGCACCTCGTCGGCCACGTCCACCGGCTTGCGGAGCGTGACGAGTTGTCTGGTCTGGATCACGCGCTGCATGAGCGGCCCGCTGTTGGGGCTGTAGTCCATCGTTTCCAGTTCGGCCGCGTGCGCGTTGAGGTCGTCGCGCAGGTCGTCTTCCTTCGTGAGATAGCGGCTGAGCAAGACGGGCGAGCCGGCAGGCAGGCGCAGTTCGCCGCCCGTCCAGCCGAGGTCGTCGCCCCGGAAGTGTGGCTCGACTGACAGCCCGAGGGCGTTCAGGTGAGCGGCCAGCGCAGCGGGCGACGGCTCGACGTCGGATGATCCGAACACGCGGAACCACAGGGCAACTCCCGGCGAACTCCGCACGCAAGTGCGGGGGTGTTGGTACTTGGGTACGTCACCCCCGCACTTGCGTGCGGGGTTCGCCTCACTTCTTCGGCTTCCCGCTACTGTACTTTGGCGGCTCCGGTTCGCTCACGATCTTCAGCAACTCCGTCACGATGTCGTCGCTCGTGCGGCCCTCGGCCTGCGCCTGGAAGTTCGCGCTGACGCGGTGCCGCAACACCGGGATCGCGGCCTTCTTGATGTCGTCGATGGCCACGCTCGGGCGGCCGTCCATCGCGGCGAACGCCTGACCCGCTTGCGCCAGGAAGATGCCCGCCCGCGGACCGGCGCCCCAGTCGACGAGCCGCTTGATCATCTCGGGGGCGCCCGGCTCCTTCGGTCGCGTCGCCCGGACCAGCTTCACGATGAACTCGTTGACGAACTTCGGCACCTCGACCCTCTTCACCAGCTTCTGCCACGCGATGATCCGCTCCGCGGTCAGCACCTTCGTCAGCTCCGGCTTCTCGCTCCGCGTGCTCATCGAAACGATCAGCTGCTCGTCTTCGGCCGTGGGGTAATCGACCTTCACGTTGAACATGAAGCGGTCGAGCTGCGCTTCGGGGAGCGGGTAGGTGCCTTCTTGCTCGATCGGGTTCTGCGTCGCGATCACGAAGAACGGCTCGGGCAGCTTCATCGTCTCCTGGCCGGCCGTCACCTGCCGCTCCTGCATCGCTTCGAGCAGCGCCGCCTGTGTCTTCGGCGGGGTGCGGTTGATCTCGTCGGCCAAGACGATGTTCGCGAAGATCGGGCCGCGCACGAACCGGAACTCGCGCTTCCCGTCGGACGTTTCTTCCAGCACCGACGTGCCGGTGATGTCCGACGGCATCAGGTCCGGCGTGAACTGCACGCGCTTGAACTGGATGTTCAGGATCTGCGCGATCGAGCTGACCATGAGGGTCTTCGCCAGCCCCGGCACGCCGACCAGGAGGCAGTGCCCGCGGGTGAAGATGGCGGCCAGAACCTGCTCGATCACCTCGCCCTGCCCGACGACGATCTGCCGGAGCTGTTCGAGCATCGCGACGCGGTCGGCGGCGAACTTGTTCAGGTAGTCCGTGAAGCGGTCATCTGCCACCGGGCGGCTCCTGTGCGGTTGCGGAACGAGAAGGCATCTGGCCTATTTTACCAATTCGAACGCAGCCGTTCAGCCGTCACGCCCCGTCGTATAAGTGGGATGGGTCGTGGTTCGGTTCGTTTTGGAGGGCACACATGCGCCGCAGCATCCTGTTTCTGGGGTTGTGCGTGGGTCTGGCTGCGCTCGTCGGCTGTCGCGGAGGCAAACCGGGGCAGCCGGACCCGGGGCCGCCGCCGGTCGAGTGGTCCGCGGACGTGCAGACCGTCGCGGACGGGCAGAACGCGTTCGCCATCGACCTCTACAAGAAGCTCGCCGCGGACGAGGAGAACAAGGGGAAGAACGTCTTCTTCTCGCCGTACAGCGTTCATGCCGCCCTCGCGATGACCGCCACCGGCGCGAAGGGCAACACGCGCGATCAGATGGTGAAGGTCCTGCACCTGCCCGTGGACGATGCGAAGGTGCTCGCGGCCGGTGACCTCGGCCGCTACTACGACCACCCCCGAAAAGATTACGAACTGTCGGTCGCGAACGCCCTGTGGGGCCTGAAGGGGTTCCCGTGGCGCCCGGAGTGGCTCGCCACCCAGAACGAGCGGTTCGGCGCGGGCTTCAACGAGGCCGAATTCGGCACGAACCCCGGCGCCGAGCGCGAGCGCATCAACAGGTGGGTCGAGGAGAAGACTCGCGACCGGATCAAGGAGTTACTGCAGCCCGGTCAGATTACATCGGAAACCACGATGGTGCTGACCAACGCGATCTACTTCAAGGGGAAGTGGGTCACGCAGTTCGACCCGAAGAAGACCGCCAACGCACCGTTCCAGTGCGACGACAACACCACCGCGGACGTGCCGATGATGCACACGAACGCGAAGTGCGGGTACGCCCGGACCACGGACGGCGTCACGATGGTGGAACTGCCGTACAAGGGCGGCGAACTCTCGATGGTCGTGATCCTGCCCAATCCCAGGGACGACCTCGCCGCGCTGGAGAAAAAGCTGACGCCCGAACTGATCGCGAAGTGGTTCGCGGAACTCAAGGACCGCGGCGAGTTGCAAGTGTCGCTGCCGAAGTTCAAGACCGAGACGCGGTACGAACTGCCGAAGCACCTGACGGCGCTCGGAATGATCGACGTGTTCGGCGGGAGCGCCGACTTCACCGGAATGGCGACCTCGTCGCCCGGCTGGATCGCGCACGTCACGCACAAGGCGTTCGTGGACGTGAACGAGGAAGGGACCGAGGCCGCGGCCGCGACCGCCGTCGTTATGGTGACGTCGTCCTTTCCGCCGCCGTTCTACGCGAACCGGCCGTTTCTGTTCCTCATCCGCGACGTCAAGCACGGCACGATCCTGTTCATGGGCCGTGTCATGAAGCCGTGACCGGCGCCGGCCGGCCGGTCCCGCTGTACGATAGCCCCGTCCGCACGTAACCGGCGGACGAACGTTTCAAGGAGGTCGCGATGCGTGCTATCTCGGCGTTCGGGTTGGTGGTGCTGATGAGCGTGGCGGTTCGGCCGGCAAGCGCCGAGGACGACAACGCCAAAAAGATCGTCGGCACGTGGGAGATCACCAAGAGCGATCACCTGCCGGCCGGGAGCACCGCGGAGTTCACAAAGGACGGCAAGTTGACCGTCGTCGTCAAGGCCGACAAGGAAAAGAAGGTCGAGGGAACGTACAAGGTCGAGAAGGACAAGCTGACCTACAAACTGATCGCCAACGGGAAAGAAGTCGAAGAGACCGACGACATCGTCAAGCTGACCGACGACGCGATGGAACTCCGCGACACGGACAAGAAACTGACGACCTTCAAAAAGAAGAAGTGACCCGGTCGGGGTCGCCACACGGCGGCCCGCGGCCGACGCGATGCGAGATCACGCGGAGTTGGGGCCGTGGAAGGCGAGCCTTTTGGCCCGCCTTCCTCAGTGAAACCCGCGAACCGGCTCGTGAAACCTCTTGGCAGATTCGCGCCGAATAATCAAAATAATACCGTCCCATCGCACACCACCCGCAAGGCGGACGTCCCGATGGCCGGTTCCAGCGCCCAGGACGACAATCGGGACGGTCGCGGTTCCGCCCCGGCCGCTCCCGCGCTGCCCCGCGGCGCGCCGAGCCGGATCGGCCGGTTCGAGCTCCGCGCCATGCTCGGCGAGGGGGCGTTCGGCCGCGTGTACCGCGGCTTCGACGCCGAACTGCGCCGCGACGTCGCCATCAAGGTGCCGCACGCCGCCGGCCTCGACGACGAGTTCCGCGAGCGGTTCCTCCGCGAAGCCCGGGCCATCGCCGCCATCCACCACCCCAACGTCTGCCCGGTCTACGAGGTCGGCACCGAGGGCGACCTGCCCTACATCGTCATGCGGTTCGTGGCCGGCACCACGCTCGCGGACGTCATCGACGGGCTGAAGGTCCCGATGGCGCCGCGGAGCGCTGCGATGGTCGTCCGCAAGCTGGCCCTGGGGATGGCCGCGGCCCACGCGCAGGGCGTGACGCACCGCGACCTCAAGCCGGCCAACGTCCTCTACGACGCCGCCAACCGCGAGGTGCTCATCACCGACTTCGGGCTGGCCCGCCTCGGCGGCGAGACGAACCTCACCGCCAAGGACACGTTCCTCGGCACCCCGGCGTACACCTCTCCGGAACAGGCGGACCGGCGGATCGACGCGGTCGGGCCGCTGTCGGACGTGTACAGCCTGGGCGTCATCCTCTACGAGATGCTCACCGGCGACGTCCCGTTCGACGGGTCGGTCATGGAAGTGGCCATGGCCCACTGCATCACCCCGCCGACCCCACCCTCACAGGTCCGCCCCGGCCTCGACCCGCGGCTGGACGCGATCGTGCTCAAGGCGATGGCGAAGAAGCCCGCCGAGCGGTTCCGCTCGGCCCGCGAACTCGCCGAGGTATTGACCGACTACCTCCGACCGGGCGACCACGCCGCCGGCCCGACCGGTTCGGCCCCCGAGTTGCCCTCGGTCGCGCTGGCCGGCGGACGAGAGCCGGAGGCGGCCACGGAGACCGTTGCGGAAAAGCTGGCCGGTCGGCGCACCGCGCCGGCCTTCGAGGTCGTCACGCCCCCGCCGCCCGCCGTCGAGGTCGAACTGGACGAGGACACCGAGGCCAGAGCGACCAAGGACGCGCGCCGGTCCGGGAACCGCAAGAGCGCCAGGCAGTCGAAGGGCGGCAAGAAGAAGCGGCGCCGGGACCAGAAGGAGGCCGGCCCCCTCGCCGGGTTCCGCAAGAACCCGGTGGCCTGGGTCGGGGCCGGCCTGTCGTTCGTCGCGCTGGTTCTCCTGATCGTGTTCCTCTTGAAGAGCAACAAGAGCGCACCGGAAACGGCTCAAAAGCCGACCTCGGACGCACCCGCCGCGCCCGTTACGCAGCCACAACCGCAGCCCCAACCAAAGGCCGAGCCGAAGGCCGGCCCGAAGGTCGATCCGATGACCGGCGGCGCCGAGGACCGGTTGCGGAACAAGCTGCTCGACCGCTGGCGGATCACCTCCGGGTTCATCGAACCCGCGCAGTTCAAGAAGTGGGAGCCGGAAGAGAAATACTACTACCTCGACTTCAAGTCCGACGGAACCGTCCGCGTCGGGATCGACTCGTTCCTGCCCGACGTCCGGCTCCAGCTCCTCAAGACCGGCGAGGGGCGCCAGACCACGATCAAGTTCCGCGTCGTGGCCCCCGAGCAGATCGAGTTCGACGGCGTCCCGTCGGGCATGCAGCGCGAGCTGTTCGCCAGAGGGCAGCGGATCACCGCCCAGTTCGACGCCGACAACTTGGCGCTGAAATACGGGAACACCACGGTCCGGCTGAAGCGCGTCGTGCTGTCGCCCTGAGTCTGCTGTGGTCCGGTCACCCCGTGACCGGATTCCGAAGACCTCCGGTCACGGGATGACCGGACCACAGCAGACCGGCAACCGGGCGAAAATCGACGGCCTCGGCCGTATAGCCCACCGAGCCCCCGCGGCGCCCTACCGCCGTGTGCCAGACCCGAGGGTCCCCCCGAGGAAGGCGCTTGGCACCGGGCGGCGGGTCAATCACAATAGCAAGGTCCGGCCGCTCCTCCCCCGACAGGTTGCACCGCCCGATGCCCGACCCATCCCCCAGCGACGACGGCACCCGCGCAATGTCTCCGCAATCAGGATCGGGGCCGAAGCCGCCCACCGCCGCGGGCGCCCCGACCGACCCCGCGGTGCCGCTGCGGATCGGCCGGTTCGAGGTCCGCGCGCTGCTCGGCGAGGGGGCGTTCGGGCGCGTGTTCCTCGCGTTCGACGCGGAACTGGAGCGCCAGGTCGCGATCAAGGTGCCCAAGCTCGAAGGGTTCACCCGCGACATGCGCGACCGGTTCATTCGCGAGGCCCGCGCCACCGCCAAGATCCACCACCCCAACGTCTGCCCGGTCCACGAGGTCGGCACCGACGGCGACCTGCCGTTCATCGTCATGCACTACCAGGCCGGCACCACGCTGGCCGCGCACCTGGAGCGGTGGAAGGTGCTGCCGCCCCTGCACGCCGTCGCGCTGGCCCAGAAGCTGGCCCTGGGGGTGGCCGCGGCGCACGAGCAGGGCGTGATCCACCGCGACCTGAAGCCCCAGAACGTGCTGTTCGACCCGACGCGGCAACTGGCGCTCATCACCGACTTCGGGCTGGCCCGCATCGGCGGCCAGACGACCGCGACCGCGGCCGGGGCGGTGTTCGGCACCCCGCTCTATATGTCGCCCGAGCAGGCCCGCGGCGAGGTGGAAACGGTCGGGCCGCTCTCCGACGTGTACAGCCTGGGCGTCATCTTCTACCGCATGCTGACCGGCGACGTGCCGTTTAACGGCAGCGTGTACGAGGTGCTGGTCGCGCACCACGAGAAACAGCCGGTGGCCCCGTCGGTGGCGCGGCGCGGGCTGGACCCGCGACTCGACGGGCTGTGCCTGAAGGCGCTGGCGAAGCGGCCGGCCGACCGCTACCCGTCCGCCAAGGCGTTCGCCGACGCGCTGAGCGAGTACACGCGGGCCGGCGACTCGTCCGCGTGGCAGAAGGTGAACCCCGGGGTTGAGCGGAAGCCGGCCGATCCCCTTCCGGCCCCCGCGCCGCCGGCCCCGCCGATCCCGCCCCGGCCGCTCGACCTCGAACCGGCGGCCGTCGACCGCAAACCGCCCCCGGCCCCGCCGCGGCCGCCCGTCAAAGAGGAACCGGCCCGCAGCCCGCCCCGCGCGGCGCCCGCGCCCCGGCCCGTGCCGCTGCCCGTGGACGACCCCGCGGACGGCGGCGCGCTCCGCCAGAAGGTGCTGATCGCCGGCGTGGGCTTCCTGTTCGTGGTCCTGCTCGCCGCGGTGATCGTGGTCGTCGTCAACAGCAAGTCGCCGCCGACCGAACCGGCGGTCGTGCCCCCGACCGACCACGCGGGTACGAAAGACGACACGAAGAAGCCGGACCCGCCGAAGGACGACACGAAGAAGCCGGACCCGCCGAAGGGCGAACCGCCGTCGATCGCCAACGGGTTCGCCGGGCACAAGTTCGACCAGGCGGCCGAGCGCCGCGCCGCCGAGTGGGCGCTGGCCCAGGGGGGCGAACTGAAGGTCACCCCGCTGGTCGGGGCCGTCCGGCCGGTCAAGCCGGGGGACGCCCTGCCGACGGACTTCACCGTCTCGCGGATCGAGC
>JAFKJJ010000617.1 GCA_017306025.1 Planctomycetota bacterium | reverse complement strand
GCCTACCCGGCGGACGCAGGTTGATTCAGTGCCGGGTAGGCCCCCCTCCCTCCGGCGAAAAGACCAACGGCTTCGGGGACGCAATCGCAAGCAAGTTCACCCGCGGCGGAGCGCCGCAGAGAAGGTCTCGAAACCGGCTGCCCGTGGCTCGATCTCGGCGCGGGCCGAGTCATTCCATCTCGATCAAATAGCTCACGACCCACAAGTCGAGTTGTTCGAGTTTCGCTTTCCAGCGAGCCTTGAACTCCCGCATTCAGGCGCGGTTCTCGTCCGTGTTGGCGACATCGACGACCAACCGCACCAGATCGTCGCGGTTGGTGACCCCCTCGTGCCGCCAGTGCCCTTCGACGTTCTGCGTCTCGTAACTCGCCGCGCCGAATCGGTCAACAACTTCGAGGACGGCTTCCGCGATCCAGTCGGGCGGCACGTCGCGGCCGTCGTTAAATCGGAGCGGGAGCAGCACCTCGAACCGCCGCAAGCTGCTGCTCATACGTCGTCTTCCCCTTCACGGTGAACGGGACGTTCTGATCGGCGAGGTACGCCAGCGCCGCCTCCGGGACGATGTGCTCGCCGCTCTTGAGCACCCGACCGGAGAAGCGGCCGAGCAGGTGCCCCAGGGCACGCTTCTCGGTCGCTCGGTCCGGAAACGTGATCGTGACCATGTGTTACCTCCGCGGGCATTCTATCACACCGCCCGTCACTTCTTCTTCGGCTCCGGCTCCTTCGTCACGAACCCGGGGCTGGCGTTGAACGCCTTCACCAGCGTGCCGTCCTTCACGTTCCACACCGCGACCCCGCCGTCGTAACTGCCGCCGGCCACCAACTCGCCGTCCGCGCTGAACGCCACAGTGTACACGTAGTCGCCCAGACCCGAGAGCGACTTGCCGGCCGCCAGCGTGTCCATGTTCCACAGCCGCACCGTCTTGTCGGCGCTCGACGTGGCGAGTAGCGGCTGCTTCGGGTTGGCGACGATCCGGAACACCTCGTCGCCGTGGCCGCCCGCGTTCTTCACCTGCTTCCCCTCGCCGTTGGGCTTCCACGTCCGGAGTTGCTTGTCGGCGCCCACCGAGAACCCGGCCGAGCCGTCGGCCTTCACCGCGACCCCGTAGACGATGTTCTGGTGTTCCGGGAACGTCACCACCGACTCCTTCGCCTTCAGGTCCCACACCTTCGCGGTCTTGTCGCGGCCCGCGGTCAGCAGGTACTTCCCGTCGGCCGAGAGGGCACAGCCGAGCACCCAGTCCGCGTGGTTCTCCACCGTTTGAGTCAGCTTCGCCTTGTCTAAGCCCTCCGACAGATCGAACACGCGGACCGCGCGGTCGCACCCGCCGGCCGCGAGCGTCTTGCCGTCGGGCGTGGTCGCCAGGCACAGCACCGAGTCTTCGACGTCGAACAGGTGCTTCACCAGCACCTTCTTGTCGTTCACGCCGTCCAGAACCTCGACGCCGTCTTCGGTTTTGCCCTTCGCCTTGAGGTCGTACACGCGCACGTCACCCTCCTGGCCCGGCCGCCCGCCCGCGACCGCCAACTTGCCGTCGGGCAGGAACTGCATCCCGTAGGCGCGCTCGGCCCGCGTGTAGACGCGCTTCACCAGCTTGCCGGTCGCGATCTCCCACACGGTCAGTTCGTGGTGCCCGCCGACGACGAGGTGCTTGCCGTCGGGAGCGAACGCGAGCGCGTTCACGATGATCGCGAACGGGTAGGCCTTCGGCGGCACCGGCGGCTTCCAGCGGACCCGCAGCTCCTTCACGAGATCGGCCTTCGGGTCGAGGCCGGCGTCGAGCTTGGCCCCCTCCTTGATCCACTGCGCGATGACCGCGGCCTTGTCCTTCGGGACCGCCTCGCCCTTGTCGCGGGGCGGCATCCGGCGCTGTTCGGTCGTCACGATGAGCGCGTGGAAGTCGCTCTGCTCCGGCTTGCCCGGCACGACCGGGTCGCCGTTGGCGCCGCCGGCGCGGATCTTCTCGTAGGTGGTCATGTCGTACTTGCCGGACTTCTTCTTCGCGTCGTGACAGGCGAAGCAGTTCTCCTTCAGCACCGGCGCCACGTCGTTGATGAAGCTCACCGGCTTGGCGGGCTGCGCGGACGCCGTTTGCGGCGAGCCGAACAGGAGCAGATACGCGATGACCGCGGCGACCGCGCAAAGGACGCACGAGCAGTACCGGCAGCGGGACATTGGGGGAGTACTCACGAAAGTGAGAGGGGGCAGGATGAGACAAGTGTACCGGACCGGGAGACCGCGAGCAACCGCCGATTCACGCTCGTGCCGCAGAGCCAGAAGCGACGTGGCCGCGATTATAGGAGGTCATGCCGCGGTTTGCGTGTGGTGAGGATCTGAGCGCTTGTTCGCCGTGCGTCGTTTTCTGATCGGGCAGCCGGGCCGGTCGGCGAAGAAGCGACCCAGCCGACCATCCTCGCTCAGCACCGCCGCCCGCAACTGCAGGATCGA
>JAFKJJ010000616.1 GCA_017306025.1 Planctomycetota bacterium | reverse complement strand
GCGTCGAGGCCGCCGTCCACGGTGAACACGCTGCCGGTGCTGTAGCTCGCGCGGTCCGACGCGAGGAACACGTACCACCACGCGACGTCTTCCACGGTCGCGATCTTGCGGATCGGGATCTGTTGGATCACCGCCTCGCGCTCCGCCGGCGACGACTTCAGTCCGAAGTCGGTGAGCGGCGTTTCGACCAGTCCGGGCGCGACCGCGGCCGTCGTGAAGCCGTGCGGGGCGAGTTCCACCGCGAGTTGCCGCGTCAGCGCGTTCACCGCACCCTTGCTGGCGTCGTAGAGCGTGTGCAGCGGCTCGGAGCGGGTCGCGTTGAGCGACGTACTGAAGAGGATGCGGCCGCCGCGCTTCACCTCCCGCGCTCGGTGAACGACCTCGCGCGTGATCGCGACCGGCACCCACACGTTCAGCCGGAAGACGAAGTCGAAGTGCTCGCGCGTGATCGCGTCGAGCGCCGGCTCCTTGTAGGTGCCCAGGTTGTTCACCAGCACGTCGATCCCGCCGAACGCCGCCCACGCCTCGGTCACGAGCCGTTCGGGTTCGCCGTCCGCGAGTAGGTCGGCTTGCACGTACCGTGTGTGCTCGTAGTCGCTGAGCAGCCGCTGCACCTCGGGGCACTTTTCGAGCGGCTTTTCGGACGTGACGACGACCTTCGCCCCGCTGGCGGCGAACGCCTGCGCGACGCCGAGCCCGATGCCCTGGCTGCTCCCGGTGATGAGGGCGGACTTTCCGTTCAGAAACATGACGATCGCTCCCGACTTCCCGACTCGCCGCGGACGCGCTGAGCAGGTAACGTAGGAAGCGCACCGCGAGGGGAGTACCGCCATGCGCAGCACCACGGCCAAAGTGTACATCGACTTCACGGAAGAACCCGACCGGTTCCTGCCCGAAGGGCCGCGGTGGCTCACGATCGGGGGGCGGCCGGCGCTCGTCTGGGTCAACATCCAGGTGGCCGCGGACGCCGCCGACGGCGACATCCACATGCACTTCCCCGGCACCGACGGCGCGAACGACGCGGGGGTCGGGTGCCCCGGGCGCCCGGGCTTCCTCCTGGCGTGTGCGGAGGAGGGGCAGGCGCTGGTCGGGGTCGACAAGGACCTGCGGTTGGTCGATCTCGCGGAAGGGCTGTGGTCCGAGCCGCTCGCGACGATCCCCGATGACAACCCCCGAACCATCATGAACGACGCGGAGGTCGTGCCCGGCGGAAAGGCCGTCGTGTTCGGCACGAAGGACACGCAGTTCGACGCGGGAGCAAAGCTCGCCCACCTCTACCTCTACACGGTCGACGACAACCGCATTTCGGTGCTCGCGGACAAGCAGGTGTGCTCGAACGGGAAGGTGTTCGCGTCGGACGAGCGCGGCCTGATCCTCTTCGACATCGACACGCCGACGCGCAAGGTCGTGCGCTACCGGCTGGACGTGGCCGCCCGCACCGCGACGCCCGACGGGACCGCTGTGGACCTCGCGAACGAGTCGGGCCTTCCCGACGGGATGTGCGACTGCGGCGACGGCACGGTGATCGTCGCGTTCTACAACCCGGATTTCGCGGAAGCGGGCAGGGCGGTGCGGTTCAGCCTCACGACCGGTGAGGCGGTCGAGGAGTGGCTCACGCCGGGCTCGCCGCGCGTGACGTGTCCGTTGCTTGTGAAACGTCCGGACGGCGTGAAACTCGTCCTGACCACCGCGACGGAGGGAATGCCGGCCGAGATGCGCGCGAAGTGCCCGAACGCGGGCTCCCTGTTCATCGCGAACACACAACTCGGCGACTGTCCGGCGCCGGAGGTCGTGCGCCTCCCGAACCCGTAATCCGCGTACTGCTGACCTCGACAGCCCGTGCGCCGGCGCGTAACTTCCGCTCCTCATCACCCCGGAGGAGTTGGACATGCCGCGCGAGGTGCGAACGTTCCTGATGTTCGAAGGCGTCGCCGAACAGGCGATGACTCTCTACGTCTCGTTGTTCAAGGGGTCGGAGGTCCAGCGGGTCGAGAAGTACGGCCCCGGCGAGCCGGGCAAGGAGGGGTCCGTCAAAAAGGCGGACTTCACGCTCGCGGGACATCCGATGTCTTGCATCGACAGTCCGGCGAAGCACGCGTTCACGTTCACGCCCTCGGTCTCCCTGTTCATCGAGTGCGAGGACGAGGGCGAACTGGATCGGGCGTTCGCCCGGCTCTCGGAAGGCGGGGCGGTGCTGATGCCGCCTGGGAATTACGGCTTCAGCACGAAGTTCACCTGGATCAACGACCGGTTCGGGGTGTCGTGGCAACTCAACCTGCGGTGACTCCCACCGGCCGAGAGGGGTGAGCGTCATTAGTGTTGGTAGATTTCATGCGGCGAGCGAGGCCCAGTAAGCCTCCCACTGGCCTTTCTCGCTGCGGAACAAGGCACGCAGGTGACACACGGCGTCGGCACCGGCCTCGCCCCAGCGCATCCCGGATCCCTTCAT
>JAFKJJ010000069.1 GCA_017306025.1 Planctomycetota bacterium | reverse complement strand
GTTGAAGGTTACTCTCTGGTCTTCGCTGCGCCCTCTCGTGCCCTCCGCGGTCAATCCCCTTCTGCTCACTTCCAGAAGAGCGCGAACGCGAGCGATGCGAGCCCGAACGCCACGCCCGCGATCATCCCCATAACGGCCAGCCGGGCGGTTCGCCGCGCCCGCGCCAGCGCGGCCTCCGCGTCGAGGGCTTGCACCAGCGGCCGCACGTCCAGTCCGGCGGTGCTTTCGGCCACGGCGGCCGCCGCCAACGGCGGGAGCTTGCCCGACGACCGCCCGCGACTGTCCGGCGCCCCCACGAACGGCATCAGCACCTGAACCACTTCCGCCGCCGTCTGGTACCGGTCGGCCGGGTCCTTCGCGAGCATCGCTTCGACGATTTCGGACAACTCTACCGGCACGTCGGGGCACACCTCGTGCGGCGGGCCGACCGCCGACAGGTGGTGCGCGAGGATCTTCGCCGCGGTCGTGCCCTCGAACGGCGGCCGACCGGTGAGCAGGTGGTAGAGGGTCGCGCCGAGGTTGTAGATGTCGGCCCGGTGGTCCGCGTGATCGCAGTCGATCAGTTGTTCCGGGGCGCAGTAGTCGGTCGTGCCCATCACGTCGCCGGACCCGCGGCCCAGCTTCGTGCTCGAATCCTCGAAGAACTGCGCGAGGCCGAGGTCGAGGATCTTCACGATGCCGTCGCGGCCGACGAGCAGGTTGGCGGGCTTGATGTCGCGGTGGGCGACGCCCTTCTCGTGGGCGTGCTGGAGCCCGGCCGCGGCCTGTACCGCGTGGCTCACCGCCTCGCCGACGGGGAGCCGGCCGGTCGCGGCGAGCTTCCGGTCGAGGGTCTCGCCGTCGATGTATTCGAGAACGAGAAAGTGCGTGCCCTTGTCGCACGCGACGTCGTAGGCGTGGACGATGTTGGGGTGGTCGAGGGCGGCCGCGGCGCGGGCCTCGCGGTAGAAGCGTTCGACGTTGGCCGGGTCGAGGGCCTGCTTGCCCGGCAGAACCTTGAGGGCGACGCGGCGGCGGAGCTGTGCGTGTTCGGCCAGGAACACCTGGCCCATGCCGCCGGCGCCGATCTGGTTGAGGATGCGGTACGGGCCGAGTTTGAACCCGCGGTGTTTCCCCTGGAGGATGAGCCGCGCCTGGAACGGGGTGAGGATGCCCGCCTGGATAAGGCGGGTGGCGGTGTCGGACGCGGCGGGCGGTACCGTGCCGGCTTCGTTGAGGAAGCCGGCGAGGACGTCGTCGTCGGCGATCTCGGCTCGGCGCACGAGATCGAGGACCGCGTCGCCGGTACGAGGGGGTTCGGGCATTGTCCAGACACCCTGAGGTGACGTCCGCTCGGCGGAGGGCTTCAGCAACCGCGCGCCCGGGGGAGATGGTAGAGCCGGGAGCGCGACCCGTCCAGCAGGCGGAAACCCCTGTGTCAGTGTATCGGGCGGGTGAGGGGCACGACCCGCGTCTATCGCCGAGAATCGCATAACCGACGACGCATGTCAAAGGTTTGATGGGTGGCCCGTGCGGGGTTTAATCTTTTCGCGGCGTCGCGGCCGATGCGTTTACCTCGACGGCCCCGGCGCGGGGCGTTAGAGTGAAGGCGGCTTCCCACTCCGACGCAAGTAGCGACATGGCACGGCAGAAAGGCACCACCGAGAAGCCTTCGACCAACGGCGCCACGCCGGCCGAAAAGGAGCCGGAGCGGCTGCCCGCGTACTTCCTTTCGCTGAGCGTGGAGAACGTCCGCTGCTTCGGTCCGAAGCAAACGCTGGACCTGTCGGACGGGAACGGGAAGCCGGCGCCGTGGACGATCATCCTGGGACTGAACGGGACCGGGAAGACGACGCTGTTGCAGTCGTTGGTGGCCTTTGAACCCATTCAAGTTCGGAGCCAATCCGGCGAGGAAGAGCGCGACAATCCACGTTTCTTTGCATTTCCACACGATGTGCAGCACGGTCTCTTTCGAAGTCATGCCTCCCGGGGCACGGTTTGGTCCGCGACACTTGCAGGTTCACGGACGGTCATGAGTCCCCCGCAAGATGTATGGACGGACAACATTCAGCGGGCACCCGGGGTAGTGCCCGCCAGTTCGCCACTATCAGCCAACGTGAAAGTGCAGGTATATTCCCTCGTTGGCAGCATCCAACGTTCGAGTGCCTCGCGTCCGTTGTGGTGTTGCGCCTATGGTGCCGGGCGCCGCGTCGGATCAACGTCTCTTGGTGAATCCGAAGCCGATGTTCCCACCGCGACGCTCTTCTCCGACCGCGCCGAACTTCGCAATCCGGAAGAGTGGCTGCTTCAACTCGACTACGCCGTGGCGAAGTCACCAAAGGACAAGGACGCGCAACACCGGCTCGCACAGGCAAAGGAGCTACTTCTCGCCATCATGCCAGAAGGCGAAGTCACGGACATTCGCTTCACGACCGTGAGCGGGCCGCAGCCACGTCCGCGTGCAAAGTTCCTGACGCCCTACGGGTGGGTTCCGCTGCGGCAGCTCGGTTACGGCTACCAGACGCTCATCACCTGGGTCGCGGATCTCGCGAACCGTATGGCCGAGCGCTATCCGGACAGCCCGAACCCGCTCGCGGAACCGGCCGTGGTGCTCGTAGATGAAATCGACCTCCACCTGCACCCCAAGTGGCAGCGGAAGCTGATGGGCTTCCTCACGGGGCGGTTCCCGAACACGCAGTTCATCGCGACGGCGCACAGCCCGCTCGTCGCACAGGCCGCGGCCGACGCGAACCTTGCGGTGCTGCGCCGCGCGGGCGATCACGTCGTGATCGACAACGACGTGGACAACATCCGCAACTGGCGCGTCGATCAGATTCTCACGAGTGACCTGTTCGGACTGGAAACGGCCCGTCCGCCGCACGTCGAAGCGTGGCTCGCGGAGCGGGACAAGCTGTTGGATAAGTCCAAGTTGACCGCGGCCGAGAAGCGCCGGCTGGAAGAACTGAACGCGCTCGTCGATGAACTGCCGTTCGGGGAAACCGCACAGGAGCGTAAGGAGCGCGAGGCGATCAAGAACGCACTCGACGTGCTGATGAAGGAGCGCAAGCCCGCGTCATGATCCGCGTCGATAAGCCCGTCGCCCCGCCCGCCGTTCTGCTGACCCGCGGTGTCTCGAAGGCGCAAACGCACCGAAACGACTACGGCGCGGCGCCCGCCGACCACCGGCGCGGGACCCGGACGTTCGACTTCGATAAGAGCGTCTACGCGGCCGCGGAAGTCAAAGGCGAACTCCTCGCCGCACAGCGCAGCAAGTGCGCGTTCTGCGAGTCGCTGGTTCGGCACGTCAGTTACGGGGCGGTCGAACACTACCGACCGAAGGCGGGTTACAAACAGCGGAAGGGCGACCGCCTCAAGCGCCCCGGGTATTACTGGCTCGCCTACGACTGGGACAACCTCTTCTTCTGCTGCCAGCTCTGCAACGAGCAGTTCAAGCAGAACCACTTTCCGCTCAGGGACGGGCGCCGTCGCGCACGGTGCCACGCGGACTCAATCGGCGACGAAGAACCGCTGCTCATTCACCCCGCACGCCTCGACATCTCGAACCACATCGAGTTTCGCCAAGAACGGGCCGTTGGTCGAACCGTCGAAGGCAAGGCGACGGTTCGTGTGCTGGGCCTCAACCGGCCGGAATTGCGAGAAGCGCGAACGAGACGGCTGAAATCCCTTCGCGCGCTGCTCCGTGTCCGCGAACTCCTTCACGATCAGATCGCGCGGGCTTCCACGGCCAAGTTACGTGCCGAGTTGGCGAACATCGACGCGCAGTTACAAGCGAGTCAAGCAGACACCGCCGAATACGCGGCGATGGCCCGCGCGTTCCTGACCCCGTAGCCCGCCGGTTGCCCGCGGCCGCCGGGCGGGATGTCGTCGGTCGCATGCACGAGATTACTCGCGTCTTGGGGGACGTCCGCGCGGAGAGGGCCGGGGCCGCCGACCTGCTCCCGCTCGTCTACGCCGAGCTGCGCGCCCTCGCCGCTTCCGAACTGGCCCACGAAGGAAGTACGTCGGTGAAGAGCAGGTAGTTGAGCCGTCGGGGGCGGGCTGACACGTCTACCCGCAGTGCAAACGCGAGGTGCCGCGCGAGCGGCTCGAACGCCCACGCGCCGTCCCCGCCGCACAACACGCAACAGTCCGACGCGGTCATGCGCGATCACCAGTACAGCTTGTCCAGGCTCACGTTGCCGCCGCTGAACACGATGCCCACCTTCTGCACACCCGTTAGAGACTTGAACCCATCGCCCAGCGCCACCGCGGCGCCCACCGCGCCGCTCGGTTCCACGATCAGCTTCATCCGCTCCCACACCAGGCGCATCGCGGCGCGGATCTCGTCGTCCGTCACCGTGAAGACACCTTCGACCAGGTCGCGGATGATGGGCCACGTCAACTGGCCGGTACTCGTCAGCAAACCGTCGGCGATCGTGTCGGGCGCGGCCTGCGGCTGCCACGCGCCCGCGGCCTTCGAGCGCGCCGCGTCGTCGGCGCCGAGCGGTTCGGCCCCGAACACGCGAACGCCCGGCTTCACACCCCGCGCCGCGACGCAGCACCCCGCGAGCAACCCGCCGCCGCCCACGGGGGTGATGATCGCGTCGAGGTCGGGGACGTCTTCGAGCAGTTCGAGCGCCGCGGTGCCCTGCCCCGCGATCACGTCCGGGTGGTCGAAGGGCGGGATCAGCGTCGCACCGGTGCGCTCCACCAGGGCGTTCGCCGTGCGCTCGCGGTCGGCGAGGTTCGGTTCGCAAAGCGTGACGATGCCGCCGTAGCCTTCCACCGCGGCCTTCTTCACCGCGGGGGCGGTTTTGGGCATGACGATGTACGCCGGGACGCCCCGAACGCGCGCCGCGAGCGCCAGCGCCTGCGCGTGGTTGCCGCTGGAGTGCGTCACGACGCCCCGCGAGGCCTCCGCGTCGGTGAGCCGGAGTACAGCGTTGGACGCGCCGCGGTACTTGAACGCGCCGACCTTCTGCAAGTTCTCGCACTTGAAATAGAGTCGCCGACCCGCGAGCCGGTCGAGGGTGTCGGAGGTCATCACCGGCGTGCGGTGAACGATCCCGCGGATGCGGTCCGCGGCCGCGCGCACCGCGGCCAGGTCACAGGCGTAGGTCAGCATGAGCATCTCGGTTTGACAGGGGCGCCCCGCGCCGGAAATAATACACGACACCCAAGGGAACAGCCATGACGCTGACGCTCACGCCGGAGATGGAAGCTCTCGTCAAGGAGCGCCTGACCCACGGCCAGTTCACGACCCCGGAAGAGGTCGTGGCCGCAGGGCTTCGCCTCCTCCATAACGTCGAATCGCGCAAGGAATCGGAACTGCGCGCGCTACTCAACGAAGCGGAAGAGGACGCCCGCTCCGGCCGGGTCGCCCCGTTCGACCCGATGGCCACGGCCGCACGGGTAAAGGCGGCCCGGGCCGCGCGGGCAGAGAACAAGTCGTGAGAGCCGTGACACGAACGGCCGCCGCGGAACGTGATCTCGAAGAGATCCTCGGGTGACTGTACGAACACAGTCCCGCAACGGCGGACAGTTTCCCGGTCGCCCTGGAGGCGAAGTGCCGGCTCCTCGCCTCCCAACCGATGACCGGTCGGGCGCGGGACGAACTCCAGCCGGGCTTGCGCAGCGTCGTCGTCAGTTACTACGTCGTTTTCTTCGTTGTGACCGACGACGAGGTTCAAATCCGGCGCATCGTCCACGGGTCGCGAGACACCGGCTCCCTCGCGTTCGACGAAGAGTAGTTCTCACCGCAGTTCGTAGCACAGCAACTCTTCCGGCCCCTTCACGAGCAGCCGGTTGCCGGCCACCGCGGGGTGAGCCCACGCGCCCTTCTCACTGACCTTCCACCGCGCCAACTGCTCGTATTCCTTACCCGATGCTCTCGCGACGATCAGGTTGCCTTCGAGCGTCAGAATCAGGAGCGTCTCGCCCGCGGCCACAAACGACAGGTGCTTCGTGCCGAACGCCGGCGACGTCCACGCGGTCGAACCGTCTTCGAGCGACAGGCACACCAGCCTACTCGTGCGGTGGTCGAAGCCGATCAGGTGATCGCCCAGAACAACCGGCGTCGTGAGGTACATCTTCAGGTCGTCACTCTTCCACGCCCGCGCCGCCTTCATCTTGTCCCCGTCGCGGGTCAGCTTCAGCGCGAACGTCGCGCGCTGTTCGCCACCGATCACCACGCGGTCCTTCCACACCACCGGGCAGATGATGGTCTGCTCGTAGTGCGCCTTGAACGGCTCTTCCCACAGCAGTTCGCGGTCGGAGTGCCGCAGCCCGACCATCCGCGTTCCGGTGAAGGCGACGATCTGCTTGATGCCGCCCGGCGACGCGACGATCGGCGAGGCGTAACTGCTCCGGTCGTCGAGCGCCTTCCACAGCAGTTTGCCGGTCGCGCGGTCGAAGCCGGTCACCGCACCGGCCTTCTTTCCGCCGATCGGAACGATCACGGTGTTTCCGTCGACGAGCGGTGAAGCGCTCGCGCCGCACGGCGGGAACCACTCGTCGTCGCCGTCGGCGCCCTTCTTCACGCCCCAGTACTCCTTCAGGCAGTCGTGCCGCCACAGCACCTTGCCGGTCGCGATCTCGACACACGTCAGCATCCCGGCGAGACCGAAGAAGTACACGCGGTCGCCGTCCGCGGTCGGGGTCGCGTTCGGCCCGCGCCCGGCCGTCGGGTCCGGTGCCTTGAACGGCGCTGTGTAACTCAGTTGCCAGAGGTGTTTACCGTTGGCGAGGTCGAAGCAGGACGCGATTTCGACGCCCTTCGTGTCGTCGCGGGCCAGTGCGAACACCTTCCCGCCCGCGACCGCAGCCCCCGAGTACCCTTCGCCGATCTTGACCCGCCACGTCGGCTCCGGGGCGCTCCCCGGCCACTTCGCGGGTAGCCGCGCGTCCGGCGCGTGGCCGTCGCGGGCCGGTCCGCGCCACTGCGGCCAGTCCCCGCCTGCGGCGGGGATTGCGAGTGCGAGCGCGAGTGGAAGTGAAAGAAGCAGGCGCGGCATCGGGATATCCGGGTGCGAACTGCGGTTGGGCACGAACGACCGCGTATCTTAACACCGCGCTCGCGCCGTTGCCTCTCCTCACCGATCCTCGCTGAACCGCCGTCCGCGGCATGAGGTTCCGATGACCGCCGTTCCAAGCGTCGACCCGATCGCGATGCTCCGCCCGCGACGCAAAATCACCGGCCTCTCGGCCATCTTGCTGCCGTTTACCGAATCCGGAGACATCGACTGGCACGGCTTTACCGCCCATTGTGTCAGAACCGCCGACGCCGGCCTCACGCCCGCGGTAAACATGGACACCGGCTTCGGCAACTTGCTCTCGCCGGAGCAGAAAAGTGCGGTCCTGGATGCAACTCGGTCGGCCCTGGGAGGGCGCTCGTTCGTCGCGGGGGCATTTGTCGCGGACGCTCCCGGCTCCGTACTCGATATTGAGAGTTACAAGCGCGCTGCTGCCGAAATCACGGCCCGGGGTGGAACGCCCGTGGTCGTGCAGAGTTACGGACTGACCAGCCTACCGGACGCGGAACTGATCGCGGCGTATGAGACGATCGGACGGGACTGCGGCTCGTTCATCGCGTTCGAACTCGGCACGATGTTCGCACCGTTTGGGAAAATCTACGACCTCAGAACGTTCCGCGAACTGACGCGGATCAAGACGTGTATGGGCGCCAAGCACTCGTCACTGAATCGTACACTGGAGTGGCAGCGCCTGATTGTGCGCGACACAGAACGGCCGGACTTCAAGGTGTTCACCGGCAACGACCTCGGTATCGACATGGTGATGTACGGGAGCGACTACCTACTCGGGCTGAGCACCTTCGCCCCGGACCTGTTCGCGCGACGCGACGCGTACTGGCTCGCGGGAGACCCGCGCTTCTACGAGCTGAACGACGTGCTCCAGTATTTGGGGTTCCTGGCGTTCCGCGAGCCGGTCCCGGCGTACAAGCACGCGGCCGCCATGTTCCTCAAGCTCCGCGGATGGATCGGGTGCGACGCGACCCACCCGCGGAGCCCCACCCGCCCCGACTCGGACCGCGAACTGCTCCGCGGGATCGCCCGCCAGTGCGGTCTCTCTTCCGTTTAAACGCACCGATCGGAGATCGCTTCATGCCCGCCATGCCGAACGCGCCCCCCGTCACCCCGCAACCGTCCACCGGCGCCCAGCAGCCCCGCGTCCTCGTCGTGGACGACGAGCCGACCGTGCGGATGGTAGCCCGGCTCATGTTGGAGCGAACCGGCTACGTGGTAGAAGAGGCCGGCGACGCGGCCGCGGCCGTGGCCCGGGTGCGCGCCGCCGTTCGGTCGTTTGCGGTGGTGTTGCTCGACGTGACGCTCCCGGACCGCGCCGGCACCGAACTGCTGCCCGACCTGCGGAACCACGCCCCGGGGGCGCGGGTGGTGCTCACGAGCGGCAAGCCGGAAGAAGAATTCCCCGACCACGGCGCCGACGGTTACCTGCCCAAGCCGTTCACAAAGGAGCAGTTACTCGCCGCCGTCCGAGCCGTGACGGTTTAGTGTTTGGGGTTTGGGGTTTGGGGTTTGGGGTTTGGGTTGCGCGTTTCGGAGAAGCACGGCGGATCTGGGCACAAAACACAAAATACGAAACGCCAAACACCAACCATCAGACACCAAACAAAAACCGCAGTACGCGGTCGAACCGCCCGCCCCACGACGCCTCGTTGTGCGTCCCGCCCGGTACCTCAACGTATTCGAACTGCTCGCCGGCCCGCAGCCCGTGGCGCTCGAAGATCCGGGCCAGGCGCCGCGTGCGACGGACCGTCATGGCGCTGCCCGCGGTCGACGAATTCTCGTATTCGCCCACATCGAGCCACACGCGGCACCGGTCGAGCCCCGCGAGCGATTCCGTCGCGGTCCTCAGGAGGCACTCCCGGTCCCACCACAGCGACGGCGACATCGCCGCGCACTTTCTGAACACGTTCGGGTACCAGTCGCAGAGGTGCAGCGAGATCAGGCCGCCCATCGACGACCCGCCGACGCCCGTGTGTTCCGGCTCGGGTCGCGTGCGGTACGTCCGGTCGATGAACGGCTTCACCTCTTCCACCAGGAAGCGGCCGTAGGCGCGCGCGGGGCCGTCGGCGCCGCGGCGCGGGCCGTACTCGTCGAGCCGGGAGGACGTGTTCGCCACGCCCACGATGATGAGCGGCGGCACGCGGCCGGCCCGGATCTCGCGTTCCGCGACCTCGTCCGCCAGCCACGGGTTGCCCGCGAACGCGGTGTGTGCGTCGAACAGGTTCTGGCCGTCGTGCATGTAGAAGACGGGGTACCGCCGGTCCGGATCGGAACCGTAGCCGGGGGGGAGCCACACGCTGATCGTGCGCGCGTGCGGCAAGAACCGCGACGTGAACTCCGGGTGGTAGCGGACGCTGTTCCGCCCCCACCCGCCGACGTGAACTTCGAGGTGGCGCGCGCCGGGGGGAATCGAGCGCGGCGGGTGCTCGCGGCCGTGCGCGTCGGTTTCGGCGCCGCGCCACCGTCCGGGCGTGACGAGGAACCGCACCACGAACGCGGGCGGCAGGTCGAGCCAGGCGCGGTGCGCGCCGTCGTCGCAGGGGGCGAGCGGGGCGCCGGCCGCGGACCAGTCGCCGAGCGGACCGTCGCCGGCGAGGAACAACTGCTGCCAGGGCGAAGTGTTCTCCGGCACCCGCACCACGATCTCAACCATTCGGCCCTCGGAACGGTCATCGCGACGGAACGCGGTGACTACAATCAAGTCTGCCCGGCGGGTTCGCCCGCGGCGCGGGACGGCAGGAGAGAGACATGCTCGGCCCCAATGACATCGTATCGGCGCTCGAGGCCGCCGGGTTCACCCATCTCGTGTGGATTCCCGACAGTCACCTCGGCACCTGGGAACCGCCCCTACGCGGGTCGCGGCTGGCGCCGGTCCGCGTGTGCCGCGAGGGCGAGGCGATCGGACTCGCGATCGGGCTTTTGCTCGGCGGGGGGCGTCCACTGGTCGCGGTGCAGTGTACCGGGTTCTTCGAGGCCGGCGACGCGGTGCGCAACGCCGTTCACGACCTGAAGTTGCCGCTGAAACTGCTCGTCGGCGTCCGCGGGGCGCGGGCGGCGCGCGCCGGAAAAACCGCGGACAACTGCCCGCACTTTGCGGAGAAAGTGGTTGCGGCGTGGGAGGTTCCGCACACGCGATTCGACCCCGCGGAAGCCGACGCCGCGGCCCTCACCAGCGCGCTCAAGTCGCTCGTGGACCAGCCGACCGCGGCCGCACTCCTCTGGGCGGAGTAACACCCAATGATGACCCACCGCGACGCGCTCGAAGTGCTGGCCGCACACCGGCGCGACCAGATCGTCGTCACCACGATGGGCTCGGTCGCGCTGTGGCCGCAACTCTCCGACTCACCGCTCGACTTCCACTATCTGCCGTCGAGCATGGGCCAGGGCGTGCCGGTCGGGCTCGGGCTGTGCCTCGCGCGACCCGGGCACGGGGTCGTCGTACTCACCGGCGACGGCGGGCTACTGATGAACCTCGGCTGCCTCGTCACGGTCGCACAGTTCCAGGTACCGCTTTACATCCTGCTCATCGACAACGGCCTTTACGAAGTGACCGGCGGACAGGCGGTAGCGAACGCGGGCCGCACGAACTTCGCGGCGATCGCGCGCGGGGCCGGCATCGGTCGCGTTTACGAATGTGCGAGTCGAAGCGAATGGGAGGCGGCGGCCGGCGAATCACTTTCGGGCGCCGGCCCGGTGTTCGTGTGGCTGAAGGTGGCGGGCGAACTCGGAAAGGCGACGCCGTCCGCCCCGCACCCGATGGCCGAGCAGATCGAGCGGTTGCGGGCGGCGCTGCTTCGATGTGGTCCGGTCACTCCGTGACCGGCGCGAACGAGTGTGGGACGCTCCATGAACCGTCGCATTGCTCAACCGCGCTGGGTCGCACCGGTCACGGAGTGACCGGACCACATTAAGCGGCGAGCCGGTCGTCTTCCGGTGTCAGTTGCAGGCGGGCGAACTGGATCGGCTTCTTCGCCTTGAGCACGAGCACGCGACCGATCCAGCGCTCCAGCAGCATCAGCGGGAGGACGCGCCACGCGTGCGGCAGTTCGCCGCGGCGCAGGTGGCGCTTCAGAATGCGGTGTTCGGCGAACTGGCCGAATACGCGGCGCAGCTCGCGCGCGGTGGTCTTGGGGGCGGTCGCCGGGTCCGGCGGTCGGCGCCACCACAGCCGCTGGAGCGGGATCAGGATGTCCTGCCAGAACGCGGCATCGAATCGCGCCGGGAACAGCCCGATCAGCTTCCCGCCGGGCTTCAGGACGCGGTGCAGTTCGGCCACCCGGACCGGGTTCGGCTTGCCGGCGTCGTAAAGGGCGTTCCACGTCACGACGTCGAACTGGCCGTCGTTGAACGGCAAGAACGGCGTGTCCAGCGCCGCGAACTCGGCCGACAGCGCGTGTCGGGCGAAGTTGTCGCGAACGATGTGGGGGTGTTCGTCGGACTCGGTGGCGACGGTGACGTTCGTACCGGTGCGGGCGTAGCGAACCGCATCGGTACCCAGGCCACAGCCGAGCAGGAGCAGTGATTCGCCGGGGTGCCGGCCGAACTCCAGGGCGTGCGGGAGCCACGCGCCGTGCCGCTGGTACCTTTTTTGCTCAAGTTCCTCGAACCACGCCGCGGAAAACGGCTCGTACTCGCGCCGGCCGCGGCGCACCGTGGGCGGGCGGATCAGCTCGCGCGTCGCGGCGACGTGCGGGTCCGGACGCGGCAGCGTCAGATCCGACCCACCGGCCGCCTTCGGCAGCGGGGTGTGATCCGACGAGCCGGACGACTCGTCGGCGAACAATCTCAGGCTGCTGAAGCCGTCCATTGGCTCACCGCACCGATCCCGATGTAGGATGACCCGATGCGATAGCCGCTTGTGAGACAGAAGTCAAGAGGCACTGGGACAGAAGAACAGAACGGAAGGGAGGGCGGACATCATGAAGGCGGAAGAGGCGATGAGATCGGGAGTTCCGTCTTCCGGCCTCCGTCCTTTGTCCTCTGAACGAGGGGGATTCATGAGCCGGTTGTGGGACGCGGTGAAGCGGACGGTGACCGGCGATTCCAGCCCGCCGCCCGACCTGGAAAAAACGCTCGCCGAACTGCGTACCAAGACGCCGGCGCCCGTGTTCTGGCTCCTGGGCAAAACGCAATCCGGCAAGACGTCCATCGTCCGCTTCCTGACCGGCGCCGAGGACGCGGCCATCGGGAGCGGGTTCCGCCCCTGCACCAAGACGTCACGACTCTACCAGTTCCCCACGCCCGACGCGCCGCTGCTCACGTTCCTCGACACCCGCGGCGTCGACGAGCCCGGTTACGACCCGGCCGAGGATCTCGCCGCGTTCGACCCGAAGGCCCACGTCGTCATTGTGACGGCAAAGGCGACCGACTTCGCACAGGGCAACGTTCGCACCGCGCTCGAGCGCATCCGCGCCGCGAGCCCCTCGCGGCCCGTCGTACTCGCGATCACAACTTTGCACGAAGCCGTCCCCCGGCAGCCGCACCCGGAACCGTACCCGTTCGGTGAACTGGCCGCGAACCCGCGCGTGCCGTTACCCGAGTCGATCCCGCAACCGTTGCGCGAGTGCATTGACGAGCACCGGCGCGCGTTCGGCGACCTGTTCGACCACTGCGTCCCGATCGACTTGACGAAATCCGAGGACGGTTTCGCCGAACCGAACTACGGCGGCGAACAACTGAAGCACGCGCTCCTGAACGTGCTGCCCGCGGCGTACCGTCAGACGTTGCTGCGGCTGAAGGAGGCGACCGAGGCGCTCAAGGGCGTTCACCTGCGGCACGCGCTGCCGGTCGTGATGGGTTACACGTCGGTGGCGGGCACGGCCGGTGCGGTGCCGATCCCGTTCGTGGACCTGGTGCTCCTGCCGGGCATTCAGGCGCGAATGGCGAACCACCTGGCCGAGATTTACGGCCAGCCGATGACGCCCGAGCGCCTGAAGGAACTGGGGGCGGCGGTGGGCGTGGGGTTGCTCGCGCGAACACTGGCGCGGCAGGCGGTGAAGTTCATCCCGTTCGTGGGCTCGGCGGTCGGCGCGACCGTGGCCGCGGCCTCGACGTACGCCCTCGGCCGGGCGCTGTGCTACTACTTCGAGGCGGTGTGCGAGGGACACGTCCCGACACCCGATGCGCTGCGGAAGTTCTACCACGAGCAGTACACGGCCGCCGAGAAGCAGTGGAAGGACGACCACCCCAAGGGCGAGAAGAAGTAGGAGGAGCAACCTAACCCCCGTCCCCCTTCTCTGGAAAGGAAGGGGGTGGCGCGTGGCTCGAAAGCCGTGACGCTCACCGAGCGGAGCAACCGCACATCCGCTCCCTGGACCGATTCGGTTCATCGGATCAGGCGCCACCCCCTTCCTTTCCAGGGAAGGGGGACGGGGGGTTAGGTCTACGCACGACGTCCCGGAACCTCAGCGCTTGCGCGATGACTTCTGCTCCACGCAGGAATACCGCATGACCCGGCTTCGCCTGTTCGTCCTGATCGTGCTGTTCGCGGCCCCGTTCGCGTTACTCATGGGCGCGGGCGGCTACCACCTCTGGGAAACCGGGTGGATGGTCTGGGCCTGGATTCCCATGTTCGTCTGCTTTTCGGTGGCCTATTTCCTCGCGTGGCGGTGGACCAAGCGCCACAACCTCCCGCCGACCGACGCCGAACCGCCCGGCTACTGGACCGACCGCGACAAGGCCGCGTGGGAGAAGGTGGCCGAGAAGGCAAAGTCCTTCGAGAAGGTGACGACCGAGCAACTCGAAAACCCGAAGCACTACTCCGACCTCGCGCTCGACCTCGCGAAGCAGGTGGCCGAGGCGTACAACCCCGGCGCCGAAGACCCGTTCGAGCACCTCACGCTGCCCGAAATCCTCACCTGCGTCGAACTCGCGGCCGCGGACCTCGACGAACTGGTTCAGAAGTACGTGCCCGGCTCGCACATGCTCCGCATCCGCGACATGAAGCGCGCCCGCAAGGCGGTCGGGTGGTACAAGACCGGCATGAACGTCTACTGGGCCGGCGCCGCCGTCCTCGACCCGGTCCAGACGGCCATCCGCTACCTCGCCTCAAGAGCCGCGTTCGGCGGGCTGATGGACCGCATTCAGGACAACATCATCCTGTGGTTCCACACCGCGTTCATTCACCACTTCGGCCGGTACCTCATTGAACTGAACAGCGGTCGGCTGCGGGTCGGCGCGAAGCGCTACCGCGAACTGCTCGCGCAACACCAGGCCCCGCCGGAGGACGATCCGACGACGCGCCCGGCGCCGGCGCCCGAAGCCGTTAGCGAAGCGGCCCTGACGACCGCCGCACAAACCGCCGTCGGGCCGAAGGCGATCACGGTCGCGGTGCTCGGTTCGGTGAAGGCCGGCAAGTCGAGTCTCGTCAACGCGCTCCTCGGCCGCAACGCGGCCCAGGTGGACCGCCTCCCGGTGAACGCGGGCATTCGATACGACTTCACCCTTTCGGGGGGAACTGCGGGAGGTCCGCCCCTCCCGTCTCCCAGCGGCCAGCCGGTGAGCATCCTCGACACCAGCGGCTACGGCCAGGACGGACCGACCGATGCGGACTTCGCCGCGGCCGTGGAGGCGTCGCGCGACGCCGACCTGATCGTGCTCGTCACCCAGGCGACGAATCCGGGTCGGCAGCCGGACGTCGATCTGCTCGACCGCCTGCGGGCGTGGTTCGCGTCGAAGCCGCACCTGAAGATGCCGCCGGTGGTGGTCGCGGTTTCTCACATCGACCTGCTCAGTCCGAAAGCCGAGTGGAACCCGCCTTACGACTGGAAAAGCGGCACGCGGCCGAAAGAGCAAAACATCCGCGAGTGCATTGAAGTAGTGAAGGAGCAGTTCGGCGAGCGCGTGGCCGACATCGCACCGGTGTGCGGCCGCGAGGGCGAGCGGTTCGGCATCGTGGAGGGACTGGTCCCCGCGATGGTGTCGCACCTCGACAGCGCCCGCGGCACCGCGGTGTTGAAGGCGTTCGAAGCCGAGACCGGTGCGGGCCAGTACGAGAAGATCGGCGCGCAGGTGCTCGAAGGCGGCAAGGCGGTTCTGGGCATCCTCCGCGACGTGTTCAAGAAGAGGGGGTGAGCGTCATTAGTGTTGGTAGATTTCATGCGGCGAGCGAGGCCCAGTAAGCCTCCCACTGGCCTTTCTCGCTGCGGAACAAGGCACGCAGGTGACACACGGCGTCGGCACCGGCCTCGCCCCAGCGCATCCCGGATCCCTTCAT
>JAFKJJ010000068.1:5893-21135 GCA_017306025.1 Planctomycetota bacterium | reverse complement strand
CCCTGCGTGAGGAAGTGGGACCGCTCATACACATCCCGAGTAAAGCGGCCGGCTTCGGTGTGGTCCGGTCACTCCGTGACCGGTGCGAGACGCCCGCGCCACCGGTACGAATGGCCCCCAACGCCCGCGAAGCGACCGGTCACGGAGTGACCGGACCACACCGAAGCCGGCCGCTCCGTATTCGGGAAACGAGTTCTCACCGTCCTTCCAAATCCACGGACATCGGCCCCGATTACCACGTAGCAACCGGGGCTTCTGTCTCTACTTTCCCGCCGCTCTCAGGTACGCGAACAGGTCGGCCACGTCCTGCGGTTTTAGCTCCTTTTCCAGCCCCACCGGCATGAGCGAAAGGGCCGTCGAGCGGAGCGTCGCGATGTTCGACCGGAGAATCACGTCCTCCTTGCCGTCGGCGCGGCGGAGCGTGATGCTCGTCGGCGTCTCGACCGCGACGATGCCCGTCAGAACGCGCTCGTCGCCGGTAACCACCTGATACGAGACGTACCGCGGGTCCACCTCGCGGTTCGGGTCGAACACCGCGATGAGCAGGTCCTCGGAAGACTTGTTCGGCAGCGCCGCGAGCAGGTTCGCGCCCACATCGGAGCCGAAGCCGTCGAGCTTGTGGCACGCGGCGCAGCTCTTCCGGAAAACGGCCTTCCCCTTCGTCGCGTCGCCCTTGAGGTCGAGCGCCGCGGTGTAGTCCTTAATCACCTTCGCGCGGTCGGCGTCGGTCCGCTTGAAGAGCGCGGCGGCCTTCGTGCGAACCGCCGCGTTGGGGTGTGCCTGAAGTTGCTGCACCTGAGCGGGCGCGAAGTCGGACGCGGCGACCGATTTCGCCTCCACCGCGCCGAGCAACTTCAGCACGCGGTCGGCCCGCGACAGCATCGCCTCCAGCGCGTCGCGGCGCAGCGCCGGCCCGTAACCGGACCAACCCTTCAGCAACAACTCGCTCACCTTCGAATCGGTGTGGGTCGAGAGCGCCTTCACCGCGGCGAGCTGAACGTCGCCCGGCGTGGTCGGGGTGAGCGCGTCGGCCAGCGCCGCGCCGGCCGCGTCGAACGGCCCGTAGGCGAGCAGGTTCGCGGCCGACACGCGGTCCCCTGCCCTGGCCTTCTCGTCGCGCACGGTCGCGGCCGCCGCGTCGAACCGCTTGCGGAGCTTCGCCATCGCTTCGGCGGCCTCTGCGGGCGGTTTGAGCCACCACGACGGCAGCGGCGACTTCGACCCGCGCATCCCCTGCCCCAGTCCGTCGAGGATGGCCGCCCCCGCGGTGCGCCCGTCCGCGACGAGTTCGAGCACACGCGCGATCTCTTTCGCGTCGCCCTTCGCCCCGACCATCGCCGCGAGCCGCGAAACGATAGTTGCGTTCGGCTTGATGCCTTCAGACGTAAGATCTTTGAGCACCTCAAATCCGCAATTGCCGGAAGAGCTCAACGCCGCGTGAATGATCCACGGGTCACCATGCTCCCTGAAGAGGATAAGAAACAGCAACTGATGAGATGCCGCGATGGAGGGCGACATTTCACCAACCGAAAGTGCGAGCTGAAATCGAACCCGCGGGGACGGGTCGTTGGCAAGCTCGGCCGCGTGTCGGGAGAGTGTGAGCGATTTCGCGAAGAATGGTTCCGACAACCGGAGCGCTTGCTCGCGGATCCCCGGTTCGGGATCACCGAATACCCCTTCCAGGTCCGACTCCTTCAGCGCACCGAGCCCCGCCAGCGCCCACAGTAGATTCGCGCGGCCGGGCCGGCCCACGGATTTCGGTAGCAGTTCGCGGACGCGCTCCACCACGGTCTTGTCCTGCCTTTCGACCAACAACCGCTGCGCGGTGATTCGCCGCCACGGGTTCGGGCTCACGAGTTCCTCGGCCAGTTGTGCCGGCTTCAGCGCGCCGAGGTCGGGCAGCTTCGCCGCCTTGAAGTCCTTCGGGGCGATGCGCCAGATGCGCCCGCGGCCGCGGCTTTCGAGGTTCAACTGCTGCTTGATGTCGTCCGGCAGCGAGAGCGGCGTTTCAATCGCCTCGCGGTAGAAGTCGAGCAGGTAGATCGCGCCGTCGGGACCTGTGCTCAGGTGAACCGGCCGGAACCAGTTGTCCGTCGAGGCCAGGAACTCGCGGTCCTCGTAGGCGCGGACCGCGGTGAACGCCGCCCCCTTCTCCCTCAGCAGTTCTCGGTGAACGATGTTGTTCGCAGGATCGCAGACGAAGTTGTTCTCGTAAAACTCCTTGCCGAACAGGTCCGCGGTGTAAATGAGCGGGCTGCACGCCGACGTGAAGTACCCGCCGGGCACCAGTTCGCCGGCCGAGAACCGCTTTGCGTCGGCACCTCCCGCGCGGCGCATGGTCCGCTCGACGCGCCAGGGCTCGAACGGGCTGATGCGGAACACCTTCGCCGCGGCGCCGTGCTCGGGGATGTCCAGCGTCACCGCCGACACCGCGAGGTACGGGTTCCGCTTCAGGTAGTGGTCCGGGAGGACGATCTGCCGCAGGTGCTGGCTGTTCGTCGCCGTGAACCAGCGCTGGTAGTCGTCGGCGGCCAGGCCATACTGTCCGCCGGAGGAGATCGGCTCCATGCTGCCGGGCACGTCGGGCTTGAACCGGAACCCGCGGTTGCGGAGCGTGAGCGGGGCCATCTTCGGGTTCTGCGGGCTGGTGATCGTGCCGCCGTCGCTGCCCGCGATGCCGTACACCCAGTTGTCCAGCCCCCACTGGAGCCCGTTCACCATCTGCTGAATGTTCTTCAGCTCGAAGCCGGTGTAGAGAACGGTGGTCTTGTCCGCCTTGCCGTCGCCGTCGGTGTCTTCGAGGTAGAGCAGATCGGGCGCGACCGCGACGATCAGTCCGCCCTTGTACGGTGTGATCCCCATCGGGAACCGCAGCCCCTCCGCAAAGGTGCTCGCCGTTTCGAAGAGGCCGTCGCCGTCCTTATCGGTGAGCACCTTGATCTTGCCGCGCGTCTCCTTCCCGGTGCCGACGCCGCCGTTGGGGTAGCCTCGCATCTCGCACACGAAGAGACGGCCCTTTTCGTCAAAACACATGGCAACCGGATCGACCACGTCCGGTTCGCTCGCGACGAGTTCGATCTTGAACCGCTCGTCGATCTTGAACGAGTCCTTCTCCTCCTTCGGCGTGAGTGCCCCCAGCGGCTTCCCGATCGGCGCGACGGCCGCGGCCAGTTCCTTCACCTTGCCCACGATCGCGTCTTCGATGGTGGGGGAGTATTTGCCCGGCATGCCGTAATAGATCTGCGACGAATCGGCCTCGTAGCCGCCCTCCTTCAACACGCGGGCGCTCGGGATGTACGACATCACGTCGTTCGCGTAGCCCATCACCCAGAGCGTACGGCTCGTCGTCACGTCCTTCTTCAGCCGCAGGTTGTAGTCGATCACGACCTCGCCGCCGAGCACGACCCAGAGCACCTGATCGCCGAGTGCCCACGTTTGAATCGGGTAATGGTCGTAGGTGTCCGCGATCTTCCCGTTCGCTTCGAGTTCCTTCAGCAGCCGCTCGGCGCGCTTCTGGATCGCGTGGGTCTTGTTGAGCAGGTCGGCGTTGAGCTGCTGCCGCGTCGGAACCGCCTCGAACTTCAGGCTGATCTTCTCGTACTTCGCGGCGAACTTGCCGGTGACGGGCTTCGCGGTCTTGAGCGCCCCGACCGCGGCGTCCGCGAGCTCCTTGCCATACTGTTCGCACAGTTCGATCTTGCTCCGCGGGAGCGGGTTGGCGTCCGCGCCGCACCCGGTCCAGAACATCGCGACCGCGCCGGGCAGCGCCTTCTCCACCGCGATCTGCGCGAAGCCCGCGTAGTCGCCGCACCACTGGTAGAAGCCCATCGTGGTGTTGTGACACGCGTACCCGAACACGCACGCGATCGGCTTCCCGTCCTTGTCCTCGGCGACGAGCACCGGAACGGTGTGGTCGACCGGCCCCTTCGGGTTGCGCCCGTTGGTAACGCCCTTCTCCGTCGGTTCGCGGCGGTTCATCGCGAACGTCGCCTTGCCCGCGCTGTACTTGAGCGAAGCGGGCTTCAGTTCCTTCAGCGATTCGCCGATCACCGCAACCAGATCATCCTTGAGTTTCTTCGTGTACGCCTCGACCTTCGCCGCGTCGTCCTTCGTGAGCGGGTACATGTCGATCAGGTTCTCGCGGATCACCGGCCCGCAGTGCGTGTGCGACGCGCTGAGCACCAGTTCGTCGCGCTTGATACCGTGCTTGGCCTCGACCTCCTTCGCGACCGCCTCACCGAGCGCGCGCGGAATGCCGATCAGGTCCGTCGTGACCAGCACGAGCCGCTTGCCACTCGCGTCTTCGAGGCAGAGCGCCTTCGCGTAGAGGTCGTGAACCTTACCCTCGGCGGGCTTGGTCCGGCCGGCGTACCCGGCCATCCAGACGGCTTCCGTCGGCGTGATGACCTTCTTCGCGGCGCCGGCCTTGTAGGCCGGCGCGTCCGCGGCAAAAGCGGGCACCGCGAGTGTGAGTGTGGCAGCGATCGTGAGCAGCGTTTTCACTTCTTCTCTTTCCCTTCCGTCTTGAGGAGCTTTCGCACCGCGGCGAGCAGGACGCCCTCGGATTCCGGCCCCGCGAGCGCGACCGTCGGCTCGTAGCCGCCTTCGAGGTAGGCTTTTGCTGTGGGAATGTAGCCGGGGCCGTCGTCGCCGTAGGCCGCGACGTTCACCACCGCGTCGGCGCGCATCTTCTGGGCCGCGAGCTGGTACTCGACGAACGCTTCACCCGGCAGGAACAGGTTCAGCACCGCCCCACCGAAGTCCAGGCAGTTGACCTCGATCGGCGTGTCCTTGCGCTTGAGCCAGGCGAGCTGGTAGGCGGCGTTGTTCCGCTTCGCGGCCGTCGCCTTCTCGTCGGCGAGCGCCTTCTTGCTCTCCGCCTCGCCGAACGACGGCTCCTTTCGAGGCGGTAACGACACCGGCTCGAACCGCCACGCGAACCCTTTCACCTCGGTCTTCTTCGTGTCCTTCCAGGCAGCCACCATCCCCGCGTGGACGCGATCCCGGAGCACCGCGCGGTTCTCCTTCGAGCCGTCGTTGTACTTCCCCGCGGTGACGTTGCCGCCGCAGCCGTTGAAGTACACCTGGAACACCTTCGTCTCGTCCCGGCGCTTCTGGCGCGCCAGCCCGCAGAAGTCCGCGCTGACGCGGCCGTCCCCGTAGTAGCTCATCGGGTGGCACGCGTAGAAGTGCAGCGCCGCGAGCGCGGTGTCGCCGTCCCAGAAGCTGAGCGTGCGCAACTTCGGGTCGATGAGCCCTTCGGCCGCGTCACGCGCCTCCTTGCTCTTGGTCGCGCTCGTGCGGGTGAACTTCACCTTGCCGTCGTCGCCGAGCACGCGGCGGTTCGACGCCACCTCCTTCACCTCCGCCGCGCCCGTACCGACGTGGGTGAACTTCACGGCCCGCACGAGCGCCGCCTTGAGCGCCCCGCACGACCGCCTCACGCACTCGTCGTAGTACTTCAGGTCGAGCGAGATCGGCGCCTTCGCCTCGGCGATCATCTTCTGCGCTTCCACGTCCGCGAACGGCGTGTTGTGCGGATGAACGGTGTGCAGCGAAACGTGTTCGGGCGTGGTGTGGGCCGCGTCCGCGAGCGCCTTGCGCCAGATGCGGAACGCCTCGTTGCGGACGCCGGTCCAGTCGACCGCGCACAGCACGACCGGCTTGGCACCGCCCAGGAGTACGACGCCCAGCGCCTTGAGCGGGTCGTCGACGCCGCGGACCGGCGTGATCCACCCGCCGCACAGCGGGTGCCCTTCGGGCGGGGTGACGTCGCATTCGAACGTCGCGAGATGGAGTGGTGGCATGTAGGGGTTCACCGAAGAGAACGCGGAGAGGAGACGGGCATTATGCCGCGCTCACCGCTTCTTGTCTCCGGCCTTCTCCGCGTTCTCAGCGGTCTCTGCGGTGAACTCTCGCCTCCGGGCCGGAACGTACTTCCACACGAGCGCGAACAGGATCAGCGCGCCGCCGCAAAACATCCACACGTTCGGCGTGTCCTTCTCGGGCGTGATGAGGTACGCCCACACCGGGTTCAGAAGCGGTTCGATCAGCGTGATGAGCGCCGCTTCGTGGGCGGACACGGTCCGGAGGCCGCGGGCGAACAGCCAGTACGGGAACGCCATCTGGAACGCGCCGAACACCACCAGCACCGCGGCCTGCTTCCCGCTCGGCGCCGTCACCCACGCCGCGAAGGCCGCCCAGCCGTCGTTCAGCAGCACGAACAGCCCGAGCGTGGCCGCGGTGCCCAACAGGTTCAGCGCGACCAGCCAGGCGGCCGAGTAGTTCCGCAACACGCGGAGGAACAGCACCACGACCGCGTAAACGACCCCGCTGCCGAGCCCGAGCAGCAGTTGGAGCGTCTGCTTGTTGTGCTCGTCCGGCGCGACGTTCCGCGGCCAGTTCCCCGACACGATCACCGCCGCGCCCGCGGCCGCGAGGAGCACCGCGGTCCACCCGCGGCGGTCGCCGCGCTCGCCCAGCGCCAGCACCGCGAACACGTACACCCACACCGGCGCGGTGTTCTGGAGGAAGATCGCGTTCGCCGCGGGGCCGTCGAGGGCGGACAGGTACATCCCGCTCATCACGGTAAACGCGACCACCATCCCGACCATCGGCGCGCGGAACGTCACGTCCGCGCGCCGGACCGTCGCGAGCACGACCAGCCCGCCGAACAGGCCGCGGTAGAAGGCGATCTGGAGCGGGGAGAGGCCGGGCTCGTTCAGCCCGAGGCCGAGCGGCTCGCGCAGGAGGCGCATGAAAACGCTGCCGAGGCTCCACAGCACGGCCGCGAGGACGAGGCAGGCCCGCGCGCGGCCGGCGTTCCGGACGACATCCTTCACCGCACCCTCATCCCACGAGAACCGCGCCGCGGCGCGGCGGACGGGGTGATTATTGGGACGCCGCCGCCGGAAGGCCATCGGGCGGGCCCGGCAGGTGCCGGGTGGCGCCCCCGGGCGGCGGGGGCTTCGGCGCCCCGACGGTGCGCGGGCGCACGAGGGCGGTCGCCGCGAGCACGACGCACAGGGCGACCGCACCGATGTACCAGACCGGCCCGAAACGGGGCGGCGCGACCGGAGGGAGCAAGAGGAGGGCGTGCGTGCCGACGGCGGCCCGCGCGAACGCTTCCCCGCCGGGCGGCGCGACCGGGGGCGGTGCCGGGCCTTCCGGCGGCGGGACGAGCGGGGCGCGGTGGTCGGCGCGGGTCGGCGCGTCGTTGGTGGGCTCGTTCCCGCCCGGCGCCCCCGCCCCGTGCGCGAACGGCGGCAACCGCGTGGCGAGTTTCGTCGCCGCGAGCGCCCGCGCCAACTGGCCGGCCTTCTGGATGCGCGACCGCGGGTCGCACGCGAGCGTCGCCTCGATCAGCTCGGCGACCGCCTCCGGCACCGCGGGGTTCGCGTCGCGCACCGGGCGGAACGAGTCCTGCCACTTCTCGCGCACGACCTCGTCGTGCGTCGCGCCGGCGAACGGCACCTCGCCGGTGAGCAGGTGGTACAGCGTCGCGCCCAGCGCGAAGATGTCGCTGCGGCCGTCCACGAGGTTGGCGTTCACCGCCTGCTCGTAGGGCATGTAGTACGACGTGCCGACGCCCTGGTGGATCGACGTCAGTTGCGAGTCGTCGTTCAGCCGCTTGGCGAGGCCGAGGTCGGCGAGCTTCGCCGCGCCGCCGGGGTGGAGCAGGATGTTGTCGGGCTTCACGTCGCGGTGGACGTACTGCCGCTCGTGCAGGAAGTCCAGCGCGCGGGCGATGTCGATCCCGATGCGGACGACCATCCCGACGGACAGCCGGCCGAGCCGCACCATCGCGCCGTGCGCGGACGGGCCGTCGATGAACTCCAGAACGAGGTAGTGCTTGTTCACGTCCGGGTCGAAGCCGGACGCGTAGCCCTGCACGATGTGCGTGTGTTCGAGGACGCGGCTGAGGCGCGCCTCGCGGTAGAACCGGCCGACGAATTCCGGTTGCCCCGCGAGGTGGTCGGCCAGGATCTTCACGGCGACCGGGCGGCCGGCGGCGACGTCGTAGCTCTGGTAGACCGCGCTCATCCCGCCTTCGCCGATCTTGCGAAGCAGGCGAAAGCCGGCGACGGTCCCCGGCGCGCCCGACGGCGCGCCGGGGGTCCCGTCTCGGTGGCGATCGCGCTCCGACATCGGAAAACCTCCCTGGTGTCGGCCGTCGGGACGGGTTCGAGCCCGAGGCGAGCGGGGCGGGCGGGCGCGGGGCGCCGCGCCGGCCCCGCTCCACGCCTTCATACTGCGGTGGGGGAGGACCGCCAATGTCCGCAGTGTCTTTACGTCCGGGTCGTAGTTCGGTTTCAACCCTAACGGATTTACCCGGCACGACGTTGGTTCGCGCCCGCCCGGGGATAGTTGCCACCCGAAGGCCGTTTCGTCGCACTTTTTTGCGAGAAAATGCGGACCGGTGCATCAGGAGTGTGCGGGTGTACCCGTGCGTGGCCGCGGCGCGCGGTTTATCCGTGGTTCGCGAGATCCGCTACTATCTTGGCGAATTCTCGGGTAAAAGTGAACCGAATAGTTCGAGAACTGTTCACAGGTGTTCGGTCCGGAGGGCGCGGAGCCGCGCGAGCAGGGGTTTCGGCCGCCCCGGCGCGTCGAGCAACCCGCCGTGCGGGATCAGGTGCGGGTCGGCGTCGGTCCAGTGGTCCCAGGTGACGGCCCGCACCTGCGGCCAGGACAGCGCCAGCGCGGCGAAGGACGCGCCCCACTCCGCCTGCCCTTCGGGCGACGGCCCGGCCCGCCAGCCCGGGCGCCAGACGGTTTGCTGGTGCTCGGCCGCGAGCGGGTCCGGCGCGTCGGCCGACGGCAGGCTGAGGGCGACCTCGAGGGGCAGGCCGAGCATCCCGAACGCGTCGAGGATGCGGGCCGTGTCGAGCAGGTCGCGCGGGAGGCTGCCCCGCGGGCGCGTCCCCGCGCGGACCTCGAGTTCCACCGCGTTGAGCCGCACGCCCGCCCGGATCAGGTCGTCGGGGAACGTGATCGGCGTGATCGTCTGGTCCTCGCTGGTGAGGTAATCCCCCCACGGCTGGGCGACGCTGAGGACCAGTTCCAGGTTCGCGTCCACCTGCGCCGCGGCCTCGAACAGCCGGTACGCGAGGCGCAACCGGTCGTCGTCCACCAGGCCCAGCGCGTCGGCGTGGTTGAAGCCGGCGCACACGACCCACCGCCGCACGTCGCCCCGGTACCGGCCGACGACCGTTTCGAGGTAGTCGCACATGCACGTCGCCAGCGCCGGCAGGTCGGCCGCCCACCCGGCCGCCCACGGCGGGAGCATCCCGGGCGCCAGGTCGATGATCGGGCCGATCGTGACCGGCAGCCCGGACTTCTGCGCGGCGGCGACCGCGGCGTCCGCCTCGTCCCAGACGTACTGCGCCTCGCTCGGTTCGACGTCGCGCCAGCGGAAGCACACGCCGGCGGCGTTGAACGTCTGCGCGTACTCGTCGGCCGCGGCCCCCACCGGGGCGCGCCCGTACCGCGCGGCCAGGCGGGTGTCCAGCGGGACGTTGTTCGCCCCGTTCAGGTGGTGCCGCGTGTCGAGCATCTGCTCGATGTAATCCCGCACGAGGCGATCGGCCAAGCCGTGGGCCTGTTCCAGCGCGCGCGCGGCGAGCGCGTCGGCCTCGGCCGGGGCGGGCGCCAGCGCCGCGCGCCCGAACAGGCGGGTGGCCGCGGTCAGCGCGAGGTCGAAATCCGGCCCGGTCCGCAACCCGATCGACTGCCACTCGGCCGTCTGCGCGCGGACCTGGTTCAGCTTGCCGCGGGCCAGCTCGACCACGAGCCGGTACGGCTCGTCGCGCTCGCGGAGGGTGGTCGACGAAACGACGACCGTGCCGAACGGCTCGACGGGCCAGGGGACGACGAGGTAGCCGCTCTCGTTCTGCTCGCGGGTCAGCACGAGGCGGTCGGCGCCGACGCGGGTCCGCGTCGGGACCGGGGACTGGTCGGAGTAGCCGACGGCGGAGGCGACGCACGCGTCCGCGAGGGTCGCGGCGGCGGCGGCCGGTACGGGGTTCGGCAGGAGGAACGTCATCGACCCCATGAATTCACGACCCAGGCCGGCACCGACGAGGAACAAACGCACACGAACCGAGTGCGCGGGCGACGCGCCGGGTTGATCCCGCGACGATGGTGTAGTGTTAGTTATACCCGCACGACCGCCGGGAAGGGAACAGAGTTCGGCCCCGGTGTTCGAGCGGACCGGCGCGAGACGGGTCGTCGTCAGACCGCGGGAGCGACGAGACTGGTGATCGTGATACCGTAGCGGTCGGCCCGGTCGACGGTCTCTTTCTCGTCCAAAAGGATCGTCCGCCCGGCCTCGATCGCCAGCGCCGTGGCCCCGGCCGCCCGCATCGTTTCGATCGTCTGGACGCCGACCGTCGGCACGTCGAACCGCCTGTCCTGCTGCGGCTTGGCCACCTTCACCACGACGAACCCGCCCCGGCGGCACAGCTCCCCGGCCCGGGCGATCGCCTGGTCGGTGCCCTCGATCGCCTCGACGGCCAGAACCGCTCGGCCGCGGACCATCACGCTCTGCCCGACGTCGAGCCGGCCCATCTCGCGGGCCAGGTGCCACCCGATCTGGATGTCCTGTAGTTCGGCCGCCGACGGCGCGCGCCGCGTCAGTGTCCCTTCCTTCACGAGCAGCTCCGGGCACAGGTCCAGCGCCGAGACGCACTCCAGGCCGTCGCGGCGGAACTCGTTTATCAAGCCGAGCAGCAACGAGTCGTCGTTGTTCGCCCGGCCGCGGCGGGCCAGCCAGAACCGGATCACCCGCCAGTCGGGGAGGAACCGGTACCACCACCACGGGCGCATCAGCAGGCGCTTTTCGAACTTTCCGGCCATCGTCCACCGCCGCACGCCGCCGCGGCGGAAGCAGCGGATGGTCTTTCCCATCGACATCCGCCGCAGCCAGGTGAACTCGGCGCAGATGTCCTTCAGGACCGGGTCGGCCATGCCCGCGGCCGCGACGCACACGACCGGGATTCCGCACTCGCGGGCCTTCTCCGCGAACACGACCGGGAACCGCCCGGCACACGCGAGCAAGCCGACGGGCTCGCGCTCGTCGAACGCGACGGTCGCGCCGGCGCCGAACGGCACCGAGACCGGGCCGGGAAGAATCATCACTCCTCCGTCAGCCCGAGGTGCTTCTGGATCTTCTTCACGTCCGCGCGCACCTCCGGCAGCCGCTTGATGTTCGCCAGGAGCCGCCGCTGCTCGGAGACCGGGATCGCGGGGTAGCCGAAGACGGTCTGGTCGTCCGTCAGGTCGTTGCACACGCCGGCCTGCGCGCCCACGATCACGCGGCTGCCGATCTTGAGGTGGTCCGCGACGCCCACCTGACCGGCCATGACGACGTAATCGCCCGTCACGCACGAGCCGGCGATGCCCACCTGACCGCACAGCACGTTGTGCCGACCGATCTGGCAGTTGTGACCGATCATCACGAGGTTGTCGATCTTCGTACCGGCGCCGACCCGCGTCGGGCCGAACGTCCCGCGGTCGACGGTCGCGCACGCGCCGATCTCGACGTCGTCGCCGATCTCGACCCAGCCCTGCTGCGGGATCTTGATGTGCCGGCCGTTGTGCTGGCGGTAACCGAACCCGTCGGCCCCGAGAACCGCGCCGGCGTGGATCGTGACGCGGGCGCCGATAACGCAGTCGTCGTAGAGCACCACCCGCGGATGCAGGACACAGTCGCGGCCGATCGCGCAGGACCGGCCCACGACCACGCCCGCGTGGACCGTCGTGTTCTCTCCGAGGGTGGTCCCTTCGCCGATGATCGCGTGGGGGCCGACGGAAACCCCGGCCGCCAGCCGGGCGGCCGGGTGGACGACCGCCGTGGGGTCGATCACCCCGTGCGGCTCCTCCGTGCGGCCGCGCAGGTGCCGCACGATCTCGGCGAACGCCATGAGCGGATCGGCGACGCGGATCAGCGGCCGGCCGTTGGGCGGGACCGACGGTCCGACCACGGCCGCCGACGCCTTGCTCGCGTGCCAGGCCGACAGGTACTTGTCGGTCTCGACGAACGTGACGTCACCGGGGCCGGCGTCGGCCAGGGTGCGTGCGTTCGAGATGGCCAGGTCGGGATCGCCGAGGACCTCGCCTCGCACCCACTCGGCCAGTTGCCGGACGGTGACGTCCACGGTGAAATCCCTCGTTCCGGGCCACGCGGGAAGACCGGTGGTGCGGAGTTCGCGGAAGGTAGCGAACCCGCGGCGACCGGACAAGCCCAACTCGGCGGCGCGGGCCAGACGGGCTCGGGAGAAATATCGACCACCCGAGAAGGCCGGAGAGAGGCGGAACGCGCGCCGCGAGCACAGAACGGGAACGGACGTGCCGGTTATGCAGGAGAAATGCCACAGTTCCGGGCGAACTCGTCGGCGGGAACGGCCCCGGCGGCGGTATCGACGATCCCCGGCCCCGCGGACGCACACGCCCACGCGATCAGGTCGCGCGCCGCGAGCAGCGCCGGGTCGGCGTTGCTCCAGACGACGCAGGTGAGCGAATCGGGGCCGCGCCGGACGGTCACCATCCCGGCGGCGACGCCGACGCGGAGTTCGCGCCACCCCTCTTCGGGCGATTCGTCGGGGAACGCCGGGAGCCCGTCGATCATACGAAGCGGGGCCGGCTCCCCGACGCGGGCGAGCTGGCCCTTGATGGCGTCCCACGCCGGAACGGCCCCGGCGGGGAATCGGATCGTGCGGTCGAGGCCCATCGCGCTTACTTGTCCTTGCCCGTGAGGATGTCGTCGAGGCGCTTCTTCTGATCGGCGGTCAGAACCGCCTTCATGTCCTTCAGCCGATTCGCCTTCAGTTCATCGATCTTAGCTTGGAGCTTGTCGATTTCCGTATCGTACTTGCCCTGCACCTTGTAAATATCTTGGACCTGGGCGTCCGAAAGCCCGAGCTTCCGCCAGTTCTGGGGAAGAACTCCCTTCACCTTGGGCGCGGGTTCTTCCTTCTTCTTGTCTTCCTTCTTCGGGTCTTCCTTGCCCTTATTCTCCTGTCCGATGGAGCCGCCGGACAGGACGAGTAGTCCGGTCATGAGAGCGAGCAGGCCGGCACGAAACATGGACGAACCTCGAGACGGGGTGCGACGACCCTGGAACGCGTCACAGGGCAAATTCAGTCTGATGCGAGTTGGTTCCATGCCGCAAGCGAAAAAGTGTGAGTATTTTGCGAATTCTGTCCCGCAACTGACGCTGCGGGCGGGGGCGCCACCCGTCACAATGGTTTTTTGGTCACACGGAGGTCCAGGATGCCCCTCTTCGGCACGCACGTTTCGACCCGGCGCGGAGCGGCCAACGCGCTCGCGTCTGCGGTCACGCTGGGGTGCGGCACGGCGCAGATCTTTACGAAAAACGCGAGCCAGTGGTCCGCGGCCCCGCTCACGGACGAGGAGGTAACCGCGTTCCGCCGCGCTGTGGGCGCATCCGGCCTCGCGCACCTCACCGCTCACGACGCCTACGTCATCAACCTCGCGTCTCCGAACCCCACGACCTACGCGAAGTCGGTGAACGCGTTCGTGGACGAACTGGAGCGCGCCGAGGCACTCGGACTCGACTACCTCGTGACGCACCCCGGTTCGCACACCGGCAGCGGCGAGGAGACGGGCCTCGCTCGCGTAACCGGGGGGTACGACGAGGCCCTTGCGCGCTGCCCCGGCTTCAAGGTCCGCGTGCTCCTGGAAACGACCGCGGGCCAGGGAACCGCTCTCGGCCACCGTTTCGAGCACCTCGCGGCGATCCTTCGGCGCGCGAAGGGCGCCGACCGCATGGGCGTCTGCTTCGACACCTGCCACGTGTTCGCGGCCGGCTACGCGCTCGCAAGCGAATCGGACTACGCGGCCACGTTCCAGCAGTTCGAAGACCTCATCGGGCTGTCGCGGTTGAAGTTGTTCCACGTCAACGACAGCGCGAAGCCGTTCGGCAGCCGCGTCGACCGGCACGCCGGCATCGGGCGCGGCGAAATCGGAATCGACGCGTTCCGCCGGCTCGTCACCGACCCGCGCTTCGCACATCTGCCGATGATCTTGGAGACGCCGAAAGAAGACGACGACGGTAACGACATGGACGCGGTGAACCTCGCGACACTGCGCCGGCTCTCGGCAGAAGCCCCCGGGTCGCCGCGTTGAACGGTTCCGCGAAATGTGAAGAACCGTGTCAAGCCCTCTTTGCGAACCGCCGATGAATGGTGTGCGGACGGTTGCCCGCGGCACTCAAAGCCGCGGGCGACCGTCGCGAGGGCTCGAACGCCGACCCGGTCCCCAGCCCGGCGGCGTGCGATCCGGCGGCGGGGAGTTGCGCGGCGGGTTGCGATCCGGCAGCCCCCTGTTGCCGTGCGTCCGCCCGCGGAAGCCGCGTCCGGTGCATCGGGTGTTCGACCCCCGACGACGCCCGGTCCCGGACCTTCCCGCCGCCGACCGGCCGGTTCCGGCGATTTGTCGAACGCACCAGGGCGCCACCGTCGGGCATGACGCTCGCGGCCGGCGCTCCAACGAGATGCTCCCGCCGGAGCCGGTCGGCTTTCCTCGCCTCCGCCTCACTTGACCAATCCGAACCCGACCATATCCCATCAGCGATTCGTGCTCCCTCTTTCGGAAGCGACGAACGCCCGAGCCGAGCCGACACCCCAACACCCAGCACCCCGATGAGCAAAATCAGCGCGTTGAAGGCCCGCGAGATCCTGGACAGCCGCGGGAACCCGACGGTCGAGGTCGAGGTGGTCCTCGCGAGCGGGAAGTCGGGCCGCGCCGCGGTGCCCAGCGGCGCCAGCACCGGCGCCCACGAGGCGGTCGAGCTGCGCGACGGCGACAAGAAGCGGTACGGCGGCAAGGGCACGCTGTCCGCGGTCCGCAACGTGCTCGACGCGATCGCGCCCGCGGTCACGGGAATGTGCGTCTTCGGTCAGGCCGCGATCGACAAGAAGATGCTCGCCCTCGACGGCACGCCGAACAAGGGCCGGCTCGGCGCGAACGCGATCCTGGGCGTGTCGATGGCCGCGGCGCACGCGGCGGCCAACGAACTCGGCCAGCCGCTCTACCGCTACGTCGGCGGGACGAGCGCGTGCGTGCTGCCGGTCCCGCTGATGAACATCCTCAACGGCGGCAAGCACGCGGACAGCACGGTGGACTTCCAGGAGTTCATGATCGTGCCCGTCGGCGCGAAGACCTTCGCCGAGGGGCTCCGGATGGGCGCGGAGGTGTTCCACAGCCTGAAGAAGGTGCTC
>JAFKJJ010000068.1:0-5830 GCA_017306025.1 Planctomycetota bacterium | reverse complement strand
GGGCTTCGCCCCCAACATCCCGTCCGCCGACGACGCGCTCGCCACCATTTCGACCGCGATCGAAAAGGCCGGCTACAAGCTCGGCGAGCAGATCGCGTTCGCGCTCGACGCGGCCTGCACGGAACTCTTCGAGGAGGCGAAGCACCAGCACAAGAAGGAGGGCTACTGCTTCTTCAAGAGCGACCCGAAGAAGGTGATCTCCTCCGACGAGATGATCGACCTGTGGGCCGGCCTGTGCGCGAAGTACCCGATCCTCTCGATCGAGGACGGGCTTTCGGAGGACGACTGGGCCGGTTGGAAGAAGCTCACGGCGCGCCTCGGCGGCAAAGTTCAACTGGTGGGCGACGACCTGTTCGTGACGAACACGGAGCGGCTGAAGCGCGGCATCAAGGAGGGGTGCGGGAACAGCATCCTGGTGAAGGTGAACCAGATCGGCACGCTGACCGAGACGCTCGACGCCGTGGAGACCGCGAAGCGGAGCAAGTTCACGGCCATCATGAGCCACCGCAGCGGCGAAACCGAGGACGTGACCATCGCGGATCTCGCGGTGGCCACGAACTGCGGGCAGATCAAGACGGGCTCGGCGAGCCGCACGGACCGCATCGCGAAGTACAACCAACTTCTGCGGATCGAGGAACAGCTCGGCGCGGCCGCCGTCTATGGGTGGGAGATGCGGAAGTGAGTCGAAGGTCGGCGGGTCGAAAGTCGTAAGTCGCCTCACAACCTTCGCCCGGTCTTCGACTTTCTGGCTTGGGGCCTTCCGGCTTCGGACCGAGAACAATGCCCGTATTTCTTGCCGACCCGCCGCAGTGGTTGTACCTCCTCCTCGGCGGGTGCCTCGTCGTCACGGGCGCCCTGGCGGCGCAGAAACAGGACCGGCGCGCCGCGTTCCCGTTCGGGATCGCGGCCCTTCTGCTGCTCCTCGTGTTCCTCCTCGACCGGTTCTTTGAAAGCCCCCGCGAGGAGGCCGTGCGGCGGACGTTCATGATGGGACTGGCCGCCGACGCCAAGAACCCCGACGCGTTCGCCGAGCATGTTGCGGACAAGGTGAGCGTGCAGACCGGCAAAGACCAGACGAAGACCGCGACCCGCGACGAACTGAAAAAGTCGCAATTCTGGGGAATGCTGAAGCAGTTCAACGTGAGCGTGACGACGTCGGGCTACTCCCGCGACGACGTGAACGTGATCGACGACAACACGATCGAGATCGGCTTCATCGCGAAGGGCGAAGCGAAGGGATTCGCAGAGGGGAAGGCGATCCCGATCTACTGCCGGGCGACTTTCGGCAGGCAAAGCGATGGCTCGTTCAAGTTGACCGCGTTCAAGGCGTTCGAGTTCATCAACCGCAACGAACCGTTCATCATCCCGAACTTCCCGTGACGGTTCCGCACGGCACTTATGTTCAAGCTCACCCTCCGCGCCCCATCAACGATCCCGCTCGAACTCGACGGCATCCTGCCCGAGCGCGTCGACGGGCTGTCACCGCTCGAAGTCGCGAAACTACCGGTTCAACACGGCAACCGCTCGGAAGTAATCGGCGAGTTCTTCGATGTCGCGCCGGACCCGCACGAGCTCGCAGACCTTCACTTCGCAGGGGACACGCGGAACGTCAAGCACATCGGCGCGGGCATGACGCGCGGCAGCGTCTTCGTCGAAGGGCCGGCCGGGATGCACGCGGGCGCCGGGATGAGTGGCGGGGCGCTCGTTCTGGACGCCGGCGCGGCCGAATGGCTCGGCGCGGAGATGAAGGGGGGCGTCATCGAGGTCCGCGGGCGCGCGGGCGACCAGGCCGGCGCAGCGTACCGCGGCTCGCGGCGCGGAATGACCGGCGGAACGATCGTGATTCGCGGGACGGCGGGCGACGAACTCGGGCTGCTGATGCGGCGCGGCCTCATCGTGGTGGAACGGGCGTGCGGGGAGTTCGCGGGCGCGTCGATGATCGCGGGGACGATTGTGCTCCTGGGTGAAGTCGGTGAGCGCTGCGGCGCGGGAATGAAGCGCGGCACGATCCTGGCCGCGCGCGAGCCGCAACTGCCGCCGTCGTTCCGTTATGCGTGCGATTACCGCCCCGCGTTCGTTCCGATGCTGCTCGCGGACCTACGGAAGCAACACCTGACCGTTCCACCCGCCCTCGGCGCGAACCTCCGATGTTTTCGCGGCGACCTCCTCGCGGGCGGGCGCGGCGAGGTGCTGTGCGGCGCGTAAAGCCGGTGCGGCCGACCTTCTTCGTGCGCGAGGGGCTCCGCGTCCCCGACGAAGTCGAGCCGCAAGTCCGCCCCTTTCCGTCGGCCGAAGTAAGGCGCCACGAGTGCCTCGGTAGCCGGTTGAAGCACTACTCCCGCGCCGCCTGACACGTCTCCCGACCCCCACAATTCGGTGTCACCCGTCGCGGTGAGCCGCACCTACACGCCCCGGCCCGTCGGCTCGCGATTCAGGGCCGGACCGCAATCTGAGCCAGCAGTGTGAGCCCCGAGCCCTGTTCAACACCGCGAAATCGGCCGTATCGGCCGTTGACCGCGGACAAGAATCGTGCACGAGGTCTCCGAAACCCGACGTCGTCCGCGATCGCATTCGGCAGAGGATCGTGCGCCTGGAAGAGAATATTTTTTGTACGGCATAGAGCGCGTCTAAATATTTTCTTTTTATTCTTGGCGCGCTAACTACCGTCTGTTTTAATCCGGCCACTCCATCCAGTCCTACGATCGTCCCTCTAGTTGTCTAATGCTTGCGTCTGCTCTCGGTGGCGAACGGTTTTGCATTTTTTCCGACCGGTCGTTTACCCGCCGTTTGGAATTGCGATTCGACTTCCCGGTCAGGATTGCGGCATCAACACATACGAGGAAATCGCATGCGCCCGCGATTCGCTTCAAATTCCCAATTCGCCCTTGAACGAAGGCCCTTCATCCGCATCTGCCAGGGGCTAACCGCGGTCCTCGTTCTGCTGGCCTTCGTCCTGCTGGTATCCCCATCGCCCGTGCGGGCCGAAGTACCCAGCGGCAGCCTGGAAGAGGCCAAGGCCTACTACGAAAAGCTCTCTACGGCGCTGAACTATTCCACGCCCGAGAAGATCGGCGAGACGACCCTCACCGACCTGGCAGAGTACCTGGGATACAAGACGCTGACCGCCGAAAAGTTGGAGTTCGATTCGCCCGACGCGCTGATGGCCGACTACGAGCACGGAGCCACTCCGGGAGACGTGCTCGTCGCCCGGTTCTTCGCGCCCAAGATCATGAACGTGAAGTTCAAGGAGGGCGAAGCGGACTTCAGATTGGGCTGGCGCAAGCTGGTGCGGCTCAAAGCGCAGAAAGATTCGCCCGCGCAAAAGGCCGCGGAGGGCAAGATCGGGAAAATCGCTTCCGCGGTCATCCTGTTCAACACCTTCACCCGCCCGACGGAAGCGCCTTACGGGCGCACGAACTTCTCCGTAAACACCCAGGTCATGCTGCTGCCGGACCCGGCCGACATCCGGCCGCTGGTGGGGCAGAAGGGGGCGGGGAAGATGGACACCGTTTACTGGCTGGACTACCAGAACGCGACCGCGGCCGGACCGGGCAAACTGGGCTACGCGCTGAACGCCAGCTTCGACGCGAACGAACTGCCCGGTGCCGGGACCAAAGACTACTTCGTCCCGCACGGCTGTGTGGCCTGTCACGCCGCCAACATGCAGCGCCCGGTGCTCAACTTCATGGACACGGATCACTGGTTCGACCGACTGAACAACGACTTCCCCCAACTCAAGGCCTCGAAGCTCGCGCTGCTCTACGACGCCGAAACCAACGACCCCACCGCCCCGAAGTTCAAGAGGGTGTTCGATCGGATCAAGACGTTTAACCGGGAGGCGGACGCGCACGCGCATCTCTCGCAGCCGAAGCACGATGAGACCCTCGCGTCGGCCCGGTGGCTGGAATTACACGAGACCAATTTTGCACCGGTGCCCCCCATCCGGCGAGCGATCGGCGCGGCCCCGCAATGGCCGGCCGACGACAAAAACGAGGTGACGGTGCTGGAGACGCTGAACCAGTACTGCTACCGGTGCCACGGCACGGTGAAGTTCTCGGTCTTCAACAAACAGACGACGTGGCAGCGCCGGGCCAACGCCACGGAACGTCTCGCCCCCGACGCGGCGTTGGGGCTGAAAATGCCGCCGGACCGCGACTTACCGAAGGACAAGCGAGACCTGCTGCTGAAATTCTTCAACCCCTGAACCGCGCGTCGCAGCAAAGCCGTTCCACGAAACTCGCAATGAAACTGAAACGCAGAGAGCCCAAATGAAACTCATCCCGTGTCCGACGCCGCAATCCATCAAGATCACCAACGAGTACCTTTGGCTACAGCCCTTGTACGCGGTTCCGGTTCGGATCACCTGCGACGTGACGTGCGGTTCTCAGTCCGACGAGTTCTTGCCCTGTTTCTCGTTGACGCGGGCCGAGTGGGGCAGCCCCAACTGTGACGCGTTGAGTTGGTACCTGTCGCCGCACCGCAGCGACTTCACCTTCCGGACCAAGCTCTTCGGCCATTTTCCGACGGTGCGATTAGCCGGGCCGGGGTTCCAGCCGATCGTCGGCCAGAAGTTCACCGTGGTGTGCGAGATCTACGCGACGCACGCGACGTACTTCATCAGGGCGTCGTCGGCCCCCCACTACGTCAACCTGAGCCCCTACGCGACGGCCACTTACGCGGACGGAGACGTGCCCAAATCGGGCTACTTCGGATTCGCGAAGTTCGGTAACGAGAACATCACCGTCGAGAACATCGTTGTCGAACCCATTTGTGCCACAAAGCGGTCGTTTTTCATTCACCCGAGTGTCGGTGTCGCCCGGATGGGCAATTCCCCGGACTCGTTCATCGGTCCGGAAACTCCGGGCGTAGACGCGAACTGGGACGACACCGCGGGACGGTTCAAATCCTTCCGCGACGCGCAAGGGCGTATCCTGCGGCAGGGCGCCCGTTTCCGGGTGTTCGAGTATTTTTGGAACGCGGCGACCCAAACTTGGGGCGATCCGAAAGAGGTCAGTCTGGGGGCGGACGTGGTGGACATCCAGTGGCGGGTACACCTGGCCAACCGGAAAGCGTCCTTCTTCGTCTTCGACGGGCTGAACGGGGTCGACGGGCCGGACGAGTTCGACGAGCCGAACGGCAAGGATAGTTACGTGAAGCGCGCCACCATCCCGGCGAATAAACAGATCAAGTCCGATCCCGACCGGACTAACCTCCGTAACGCGGACGTCCCACCCGGCGATCGTGCCGCCAAACTGGAGATCGATCCCGGCGAAAAGGTCATCTCGGCCCGACAAGGCGGCTCGCTGGAAGTGAGCAACACGAACTCGAACATTCCCATCCGGTCACTCGGCACCCTGAAGATCGACGACAAGGGACGTCTGGTCGTGCTGGGCGGCTACGGCCAAACCGTGACGACCGGCAAACAGCCGGAATTTGAGATGCAGGAGTACGCCAGCAACGACAAATGGTTCGATGACGCCAGCGACGGGCCGGTGAAGGCCCGGGTCGTGCTGAAGGACGGCACCTCGGTAGACGCCGAGGCGGCCTGGGTGATGGTCGGTCCGCCCGACTACGCCCCGGCGATCGGCAACGTCGTGTCCCTCTATGACACAGTGCTGGATGTGGCCGTCCGGCATCTGCCCGCCGGCCCTCCGCTCGGGCTAACGGGAACCGCGCTCAAGGTCAACCAGATGCAGACCGCGTGGGCCGCCAACAAGTCGTTAAAGGGCTACAAGCCGTCCTTCCTACAGGACATTTATCCGCTGCTCAAACGGGCCTTCGGGGCGCGAGACGTACACGTCTCCGGCGTGGCGCTCGATCCCTCGCGCCA
>JAFKJJ010000067.1 GCA_017306025.1 Planctomycetota bacterium | reverse complement strand
GTGTCGAACAGCCGGGTGGCCGACCCGCCCGACGCGGCCAGCGTCTTCCCGTCCGGGGAAAAGGCGACCGACTTGACGCTCGAGGCGTCCGGGAAGGGAATCTTCCGTGTTTCCTTGCCGGTGACAGGGTCGAACAGCTTCACCGCGGACGCCTTGCCCCCGTCGCCGCCGACCGCAACGGTCTTACCGTCGGGTGCGTACGCGACGCACCGGATGCCGCCGTTGCCGAACGTGAGCCGGTGCAGTTCCTTGCCGCTCTCGGCGTCCCAGAGGCGCGCGAAGTAAGCGCCCTTCTCGCTGTCGTACCCGCCGGCGACGAGGTGCTTGCCGTCCGGCGAGAAGGCGGCCGCGAACAGGACGTGGGCGTGCGGGAACGTGCGGAGCACCTCGCCCCGCGCCAGCCCGATCAGGTGTATCGCCTTGCCCTCGGCCGCCGCGACCGCCACGTGCTGTCCGTCCGGCGCGAAGACGAGCAGGTCGGCCCCCGAGTACGGGTTGGCGCGGGGGTACTGCGCCCGGCTGATCTCCTTACCGGCGGCCGCGTCGTACAGGTAGACCGAGAAGTTCCGCTTGATCGCCAGCGTCTTGCCGTCGGGCGACACCGCGGCCCCCTCGACGAACCCTTCGCCCAGCGGGCTTTCGATGTCCAGCAGGACGCGGCCGGTGGTCAGGTCGTACGTGCGGACCGCGCCGTGTATGCGGGTCCCGCTGTGGGCGACGGCGAGCCTCCCGTCGGCGGACACCGAAACGCCCTCGATCGTGGCCGGGTGGCGGAACCGGGACGAGCCGAACCGCACCGTCGCCCCGTCAGGGAGCGGGTCGGCGGGGTCGGGCTTCGCGGGCGGAACCGGCGCCGCGACCGGGAGCGCCGCGGCCGAGACCGCGGGCTTCTGTTCCGCCGGCGGATCTGTCGGCGCGACCAACGGGGCGGCCCACGCCGCCAGCCCCACGGCCAGGACGCAGCCGGCGATGGCCGCGGCCGGGAGAAGGCCCCGCGGGGCGGTCGCGGCGAGGTCGGCGACCGCGGCCGGGACGCCCCGTGCCCACGGGTCGCCGGTCTGCTCGGCGGTGCGGGCGAAGAGGTCCGCGGGGACCGAGACGGCGGCGAGCGGGGCGAGGACCAGCGCCGACGGGGCCAGTCCGCGGGCGGTCAACCGGGCGGCGAGCCGCCGGCGGCCGCGTTCGAGGCGTCCCCGCACCGTCGCCTGCGACACCCCCAGCCGCGCGGCCGCCTCCTCGCGCGACAGCCCCTGAACGCAGCAGAGGAGCACCGGCAGGCGCAACCGGTCGGGCAGCCGGGCGAGTTCGTCGTCGACGGCCCGCAAGAGTTCCCGGGCGGTGATCTCGTCGAGCGGGTCGGTCCCTTCCCCCGGCCGCGGCGCGGCGTGTTCGCGGACCGCGCGGCGCGCGTCGCCGGCGCGGGCCTTTCGGGACTGGCGGATGGCGACCGTGTAGAGCCAACTCGCCAGCACGGGCCGACTCCCGAGCTTGGCCGCGGACCGTGCCAGGGCGAGAAACGTAGCCTGGAACACGTCCTCGGCCCGGTGGCGGTCGGCCAACTGGCGGCGCGCGACCCCGAGCACGAGCGGCCCGTAGCGCCGAACCAGAACCTCGAACGCCGCCTGGTCGCGCGCCCGGGCGTAGCGAGCCAGCAGTTCGGGATCGCCGGCCTCCGCGGAAACTCGAAGGTGCCGGATCACGCCCGTGAGGTCCGAAGTGGTGCCCATGGCCGATCTCCTCGCGGAAGTACCAATCTACCCGAGTACTTCCCGCCCACGGGGAAACGACACGCGAAATCCGCGGAGAGGCGTACGTGGGAGGGTGCCGGAAGAATCGTCGAGCATCCCCGCGCCCGGCCGGGGACTATTAAGGTGGACGCCCCCGGAGGGACCATGACCGACGCGCACGCTCTCGCCCGCCTCGCCGCACAGGCCCACGCCGGCGCCGCGGACCACGCGCTCCTGGAGCGGTTCGCAACCGACCGGGACGAGGCCGCGTTCGCCGCCCTCGTCGAGCGGTACGGCCGGGCCGTGCTCGACGCAGCGCGGGCGCTACTCCGGAACGAGCAGGACGCCGAGGACGCGTTCCAGGCGACCTTCCTCGTGCTCGCCCGCAAGGCCGCAACGGTCCGGGCCGGGGCCGCGCTGGGGTGCTGGCTGCACGGCGTCGCGCGCCGCATCGCCCTGAAGGTCCTGCGCGCCCGCGGCCGCCGTACCCGACACGAAGGCTCGGCGCGACCGGCGCCCGCGTCGGGAGACGACCTGAGCTGGCGCGAGGTGCGGGCGATCGTTCACGACGAACTCGCCCGGCTGCCGGAGGCGCTCCGCGGGCCGGTGATCCTCTGCCACCTGGAGGGGCTGACGCTGGACGAGGCCGCGGCCCGGCTGGACGTGCCGCGGGGCACGCTCCGCGGGCGCCTGGACCGCGCCCGCGAACTGCTCCGCCGGCGCCTCGCCCATCGCGGGCTGGCCGCGGCCGCGTTCGCCCTCCCCGCCGCGTCCGCGAGCGCCGTCCCGCCACTGGTCGTGCTGGGTACTGCGCGTTCGGCCGCCCGGTTCGCAGCCGACCTCCCCGAACCGACCCGCGCCGCCGCACTCGCCAACGGAGCCATTTCGATGACCGCGACCCGCGTGAAGCTCGGCCTTCTGCTCGCGATCGCCCTCGGTGTTGCCGCCGGACTCGGCGTCGCGGCCACCCGAACGCCCGACGCCCCACCGGAGCCGGCGCCCGCGCCGCGCGAGGCCGCACAGCCGGCCCGACCGGACGCGCCGGCCGCGAAGCTCGACTTCGAGGAGGTGACGTTCGTAACCAAGCCCAGCGCCTTCAGTAATCGTTCGCCCGAAACGATTCGGATCACGGCCGACGGCGCGTGCGCGTACGAGTCGGCCCCTTCGCGCCAGCGGAACACCGCGCACAAGTCCGACCACACGCTCCCGCCGGAGCGCCTCCAGACGCTCGCCGCGCGGCTCAAGGGCACAGAATGGCTGGCCACGCCGGTCGAGAAGGGCCCGCCCGCGCTCCACGCGCCGGACTACACCCTGACCCTGAAGCGGCGCGGCCCGACCGCCGTGTCGTTCGCCGGCGAGCCGAAGGCGTACAAGGAACTGCTGCACCTCTTCAACTCGCTCGCCGTACAGGAGGACCTGCTCTGCCGGCTGGAGTCGCCCGCCGAGCGCAGCGCCGCGCGGGTCGAACTCGATGCGATGGTGGCGGCCGAGCTGCGCGAGCCGTTCGCGCCGTCGATCTACGCGATCGACCTGAACCGCTACGTGCCGTGGGCGGCGGAACTCGTCCGCCGGCCGGGCGACGGCCAACCCGACGACGTGCGAACCGCCGTTCGGCTGGTCGGGCTGCTGAAGCTCGAATCGGAGCGGGAGGCGCTGGCGCGACTCGCCGGGCACCGCGACCGGAACGTGCGGGTCGCGGTCGCCCAAGCCGTCGGCCGGCTGGGTGGCGAGAAGGCCGTTCCGGTCCTGCGCCAGATGATCCCGGACACGAACGAGGCCGCGTGGGAACTGATCGCACTCGGGCAGATCGCCGTCCCGACCATCACGGAGGTGATCCAGAACGGGACCGACCCGCAACAGGACCGGAGCTACGAGTGGCTGATCCGGGCGTACATCGACCACTGGGCGGACGCGCCCCGGCCGCTCGACACGCCGCTGCTCGACGCGGTCCGGGCGAGCACGAACGCCCCGAAGGTGAAGGCCGACCGGACCGTTTATCACGCCGAGTTACTGAAGCTCGCGGCCGAGCCGCCCGGCCCGGAGAACCCGAAGGTCGAGCGGGCCCGCACGGACGTCCGGAACCTCGCGCGGGCCGCGGAGGCGTACAAGGCCCGGAAGGGCGCCTATCCGGAGACGCTCGCGGCGCTGAAAGAGGCCGGGTTCGTGGCCCCGGACGCCACCCTGCGCGACCCGTGGGGCGAGCCGTACCGGTACGACCCGAAGGGGAAGCGCGGCGGGGGCGCCGGTGCAGACGTCTGGACGGTCACGCCGGTGAAGGTGGAAATCGGGAGCTGGGCGGCGGACCTGTGGGGCGTGTGGGTGGTCCGCTCGGCCGCGGCGGAAGAGAAGACGCAGCGCCCCAGCGGCGGGCACTGGGAGTTCGGTGCGGGCGCGGTCGGGATGTACAAGAGCAACAACGTCTTCTACCGGGCCTCGCGGTACTCGGTCGACGCGTCGACCGAGCCCAAGCGGATCGTCATGATGTTCGGCGGGAAGCCGATCCAGGGGATCTACGAGGTGAAGGGCGACACCCTGCGCGTGGCGCACGCGCTGGCGTGGGACAAGCAACCGAAGGACTTCGAGGGCGGACCGGGGATCGTGGTGTGGGTCTTCGAGCGCCAGAAGGAGTGAGGGCCGGATTCGCCGGTTGCCGGTCGACCGTCCGGGCGGTCAAAATGTCCGGGCCGCCCTCCCACCCGACGGACCCACCATGTACCCTCCCGCGCTTCTGGTCCTCGCGCTCGCCGCCCCGCCCGCTCCGATCGACGTCGGCGACCGCAAACAACTGTTCATCGACGACACGTTCATCGCCGACCGCGATCGTATCGAGTTGCGCGCCAACCCGCCCCAGAAGCTCGGGCCGCTCCGCGACGAGAACGGCCAGCCACTGAAGGGCCACATCGCCCGCGTGATCGACGACGGCGGGAAGGTCCGCCTCTACCTCGGTCACGAGGACGTTCAGGTGCTGGAGAGCGACGACGGGCTGAGGTTCCGCCGCACCGGCCACAAGCTCCCCGGCGGCCAGTTCCCGACGATCTTCCTCGACCCGCACGACCCCGACCCGGCCAGGCGGTACAAGCTGTTCCACCTGGAGTTCGGCGAGCCGTTCGACCCCGCCAAGCACGGCGTGTACGCGAGTTACTCGGCCGACGGGCTGAAGTTCACGAAGGTCGGGCGCGTGTTCCCGTTCTTCACCGATAACCCCACCGTCGTCCACTGGGACGGGCGCATCAAGAAGTACGTGATCTACACCCGGGCGTTCTGCTACGACTCGGAGAACCAGCGCCGCATCGGCCGCGTCGAGACGGACGACCCGCTCAAGCCGTGGCCGTACAAGAAGACCGCGAAGGACCGCGTGTTCCCCTCGATCGACAACATCCCGGTGGTGTACGAGGCGGACAAGGAGGACGACCCGCACTCGGACGTGTACTACAACGCGGCCGGGGCCTACCCGTGGGCCGACGGCGCGTACCTCATGTTCCCGTCCCACTTCCGCCACTTCTCCCCGGACCGGCACAAGTTCATCGTGCCGCCGGTGAAGGGCCGGTGGGAGGACTTCGGGATGCTGGAGGTGCAACTCGCCGTCAGCCGCGACGGGGTGAAGTGGTCGCGTCCGAGCCGCGGGGCGGCGTACATTTCTACGGGCCTGGCCGACGAATGGGACCGGTGGTACGCGGTGGCGGCGCCGGGCCTCGTGCGGCGCGGCAACTCCGTGTACCAGTACTACTACTCGACCGGCCGGCTGCACGACTCCGCCGTCCTGCGCCCCGAGTACGACAAACTGGCGAAGCAGGAGGGCGGGGTCGGGGCGGTGCGGCAGCGGCTCGACGGGTTCGTGTCCGCGGACGCCGACCACAAGGGCGGGTGGCTGCGCACGCCGCCGGTCGTGTTCGCGGGGAACCGGCTGCGGCTGAACGTCGACACCGGCTCGTTCGGCACCGCGTTCGTCGAGTTGCAGGACGCGGACGGCAAGCCGATCCCCGGGTTCACGCTCGCCGACTGCGAGGAGGTCGGCGGCAACTTCATCGACCAGGCGGTGTACTGGAAGGGGAAGCCGGACGTCTCGGCGCTCGCCGGAAAGCCGGTGCGGATCTTCATCAAGCCCAAGCGGACCAAACTGTACGCCTTCCAGTTCACCAAGGGATAATCCGGGGCGCTTCGGCGGCCAACGGCTCCCGAAAGAATTCAAGGTCTCCGACCCGGCCGGGCGGCGCCGTTCCCTGTTCCGCGGGCGGTGGGTAAACTCTCTCCACCTGTTTTGCGGAGCCGCCCGATGGCCGAAAACGATCCGAACCGCACCGCGCCGCGCGTCCCGCGCGGGCTGGAGCAGACGGCCGACCACGACACGCCCGCCGGCGCGGGCAACAGTTCCGCCGTCCCGGACCCCACCACGCCCCCGCTCCCGGACGCGGCGTCCCGCGGAACGGTCGTCCGAACTCCCTCGGACCTCGCGCGCCTGGAACGCAGCGCGCACGCGCGGGCCGAAACCGTAGCCGGGTACGAACTGCTGAGCGAACTCGGGCGCGGCGGGATGGGGGTCGTGTACAAGGCGCGGCACGTCAAACTGAACCGCGTCGTCGCCCTGAAGATGATGCTCGGCGACCGCGTGGGCGGTGCCGACCTCGCCCGCTTTCTGGCCGAGGCCGAGGCGGTCGCGGCGGTGAGGCACGAGAACGTGGTGCAGGTGTACGAGTGCGGCGAGGCCGACGGCCGCCCGTACATGGCCCTGGAGTTCTGCCCCGGCGGCACGCTCGCCCGGCTCCTGCCGGCGGACCACGGGTCCGTCAGTTCCAGCGCCTCGGCGCGCGACGCGGCGCGGCTGGTCGCCCAGGTGGCCCGCGGGGTGGCCGCGGCGCACGCGCAGGGGATCGTCCACCGCGACCTCAAACCGGGCAACGTGCTGCTCGACGCGGCCGGCGCGCCCAAGGTCGCCGACTTCGGACTGGTCAAGTACCGCGACCGCTCCGACGTCACCCGGACCGGGCAGGTGATGGGCACGCCCGCGTACATGAGTCCCGAACAGGCCAAGGGGGAGAGCAAGTTCGTCGGCCCGCCCGCGGACGTGTGGGCGCTGGGCGTCATCCTGTACCAGGCGCTGACCGGGGCGCGGCCGTTCGCGGCCGACAACCCGCTGGAAATGATGATCCGGATCGGGACGGACGACCCGACCCCGCCGAGGGCCGTCGTGGCCGCGGTCCCGCGGGACCTCGAACTGATCTGCCTGAAGTGCCTGGCGAAGCGCCCCGGCGAGCGCTACCCGAGCGCGAAGGAACTGGCCGACGACCTCGACCGGTACCTGCGCCACGAGCCGATCAGCGTCCGCCCGGCGGGTCCGGTCGAGCGGGCGTACAAGTGGGCGCGCCGGAACAAGACGTTGTCGGCCGCCCTCGTGGTGTGCGCGGCCGCGGCGGCCGCCCTCGTCGGGTTGGCCGTCAGCCAGGCGCGCAACGCGGACCTGAGCCAACGAACCCAGAGTGTCGAAAAGGACCTCGGCAAGACCAACGATCAGCTCAACGACACGAAGGCCCAACTCGACGACACCAAGCAGAAGGCCGAGCGGGACAAGAAGAAGGCGGACGACGATCTCGCGAAGGCCGAACGGGCAAAGCTCCAGAAGGCCGAGAGCGCCGCGAGCATTAAGCACTTCGCCCAGATCCGCATGCTCGACAGGTGCCGCGGCGCCGACCCGTCGCTGGGATTGCGGCTGCTCGCCAACCCCGACGCCTGCCCGGACCGCTTTCGCGACTTCACCTGGGGCGTCCTCAAGCGCCTTTGTCGGGAGCGCCTCACGCTGACGAAGCAGCCCGGAACGGCCCTGTCCGTCTCACGCGACGGCAAGGTCGTCGCCCTGGGCGACACGATCGCCAAAGCGGCGGTGCGCCTGCTCGACGTGGAAACCGGGCGAGAACTTCGCGCGCTCGCCGGCCACGCCGGTGCGATCACCGCCGTCTCGTTCGCCGCACGCGCGGACGCCCTGGCGTCTGTCAGCGCGGACGGGACCGCACGCGTGTGGGACCCCGCTACAGCTACCGCGCGCCACGTCCTCAAGGTCGGGTCGGCGCTTCAGTCGGTCGCCCTGGCCCCGGATGCGGCGTGGGTGGCGGCCGGCCCCGGCGGGAACCCGTTCGACGCGACCGCGCGGCCGACCGCGATCAAGCTCTGGCACCTGACCGGCGGAAACGAGCCGACCACGACAGACCTGGCGGGCCACACGGGGCCGGTGTGGGCGCTCGCCGTCAGCCCCGACGGGAAAACGCTCGCGTCCGCCTCGGCCGACGGCACCGTCCGGCTCTGGGACGTGGCGAAGGGCACCGGCCTGGCGGTGAAGAGGCACGGCGGGTGGGTCACCTCGGTCGCGTTCGCGCCGGACGGCCGAACGGTGGCCTCCGGAGGCGCCGACGGCACATTGAACGAGTGGGCCGTTGACGGCACCGACGAGGGGAAGGCGAAGCGGTCGTGGTCGGGTGAGGCCGCCGGCGTGTACGGGCTGGCGTACTCGCCCGACGGGAAGTCTCTCGCATCCGCCCACGAGGGCGGCACGGCCACCGCGAACCAGGTTCGCGTTTGGGGGGCGGACACGGGTAAGCTCCGGTACGGGCTGGACATGACGAAAGCCCGAATCCTCTCGGTGGCGTTCGACCCGACGGGCCAAGCGCTCGTGGCCGCCGACCAGGCCGGTACGGTCCGGTTCTGGTACGCAACCCCCACCGAGGAAACCCTGGCGGTCAAGGCGCATCTGGTCGGGTACACGGCCGCCTACAGCCCGGCCGGGGACGAAATTGCCACCGGCGGGTTGGCGGACAGTACCGATAACGCCGTCCGCGTCGCCATCGCCCGCGACCCGAATGAACTCACAGGTGACGTCAAACTGTGGGACGCGCGGACGGGTCAACCGCGCCGGCTCCTCGGCTCACACAAGGGGAAGGTGCTGGCCGTGGCGTACTCGCCGGACGGCGGAACACTCGCGTCCGGAGCCGTCGACGGGTCGGTCAAGCTCTGGGACACGAAAACCGGCGCGCAGCGCGGGGCGTTCCGCGGTCACACGCAAGAGGTACGCTGTATCGCAATCGCCCACAAGGCGCGGATCGCCGCGTCGGCCGGGAGGGACCGTGACGTTCGCGTGTGGGACCTGGACACGGGCGCGGAACGGCTCCGGCTCGTCGGACACGAGGACGTCGTCATGGGGGTGGCGTTCTCGCCGGACGACACCACCCTCTTCACCGCCGGACACGACAAGACGGTCCGCGTGTGGGACCTGAGCACGGGCAAGGAGAAAGCGAACTGGAAAACCGGACCAGACGGCCGGGTGTTCTCGCTGGCCCTTTCTGAAGACGGCCGGACGGTGTACACCGGGGAGGCGCTCCGGGCGCGAGCGTGGGACGCGCAAACGGGGGCGGCTCTCCCCGCGACCGCGGAACACCAGAACTGGGTGTTCGGCCTCGCACCCGGCCCGGGCGGCCGCACCCTGGCAACGGGGAGCGCGGACGGAACAGTCAAGATCTGGGAACAGGACGGGATGCGTGAAGTGATGACACTCCGCGTGGGTCCCGTGCAGGGCAAGCCGGAATCCGTACAGGTCAAGTGCCTGTCGGTTTCGCCGGACGGGAAGGCGCTGGCCGGGATCGCAACGGACGGGATGTTGCGGATCTGGCGCTGACCGCTCCGAACCGACCGTGGGCCGGCTGTGGCCGGCCCCGACCAGCGACCCGGCGTCCCGGCCGTTACTTGGCCTTCGGCGCCTTCTCGGCCTCGGCCGCCGACAGCAGGCCGTCGCCGTCGGCGTCCAGCTTGCGGAACACGTCCGGCTCGCCCATCCACTCCCGCGGCGACACGTCCCCGTCGCCGTTGCGGTCCATAGCCAGGAACCACGCCGGCCCCGTGCGGACCGGCTTGCCGAGCGCCGTGAGCGGGTGGCCGTGATTCACCGCCGCGCGGATCTGACGCGGCAGCTTCGTTCGGTCGAACCCCTTCTCGGTCGCACACCCGGTCTCCCGCAGCCGCCCCCACGCGGACCGCAGTTCGCGCACGGACAGCGCGCCGTCGCGGTCCGCGTCGAGGAGCTCGAACAGCCCCGCGCCGTGGTCGAGGACCGTCAGGAAGGCGTGCCCCTTCGCGATGTGCTCGTAGAGGTCGAGCCAGACCCGCAGTTCCTTCTCGCTCAGCTTCCCATCGCCGTCACGGTCCGCCGTCACCGCCATCTGCTTGAACGGACCGGCCTTCGGGGCGGCCAGTTCCTTCTCGTCGAGGGCGCCGTCGGCGTTCTTGTCGCACTCCGCGAACAGGGCCGCGAAGGACTTGGCGGCCGCGGCGGTCTGCTCTTTCAGCTTCCCGCCGTCGGCGCGGAGTTCGAGCCGAACGCTGCCGGCCGAGTAGCGCAGCCGGGCGTCCGCCGGCGGCGTGCCGTCCGCCGCACGAAGGACGGGGGCGTCCTTCGCGCGGGTGTCGAGCTGTACCCGCCAGGCCGCGGCCGGCGCGTTCTTCCTCAAGGCGGCCAGCGCGTCCGGTTCGATCGCCGGCGCCTTCGCCTTCTCGCGTCGGGCCGCGACCGCCGTAACCCAGTGGGTGTCGGCGGTGCGGAGCGGGAGGACGACGAGCGGGAACGCGTCCGTCGTCGGGTCCGGCTTGCCGGCCGGGGAGGGCGCGGAACACAGGATCGCGCCGGTCGCGCCGGGGTAAGCGATCTTCTCGACCAACTCGCCCGGCCCGATCAGCTCGTCGTCGTTCTTGTCGAGCTTGCGCAGCGCGTCGGCCGCGGCCCTCCACTCGGCCCCGTCGACCGCGCCGTCCTTGTTCGTGTCGAGGTGCTTCAGGAGGGCATCGGTGAGCGCCTCGGTGGCGGGCGGCTTCCCGACGCCGACAGTTACCCCGCCCAGCCCGGCCCGGCGGTAGTAGTCGGCCAGTTCCGCGCCACTCACCTTGCCGTCGGCGTTCAGGTCAAGGTCGGTGAACGCAGGCGCGGTGCCGGAGTACGGCACGATCTGCCCCCACAGCACCTGTCGCAGCGCGAACGCCGACGGCAACCGCCCGGCCTCCTTCGCGTCGAGAGCGCCGTCGCCGTTACGGTCGTGGAACGCGAGCAGGGCGGCGAACGTCTGGTCCCACACGGCCGGGACCGGCGCCCCGTCGATCTCGACCCGCAGTTCGAGCCGGGCGGGCGCGGCACCGAGTACGAGCAGGTCCAGGGCGTCGGCGCGCGGGCTGACCTTCTCGGCTTCGGCCGCGGGCTTGCCGACCAGCACCGCAAGCCCGAGGGCGGCGAATGCGGCGAGAGCAATTGTGCGGGTCATAGCAGTTCCTTGATCGGCCTGGCGTCCGGGTCGGCGACGCGGATCGGGCGCCCGACGTTCGACATGTTCTGTTTCGTCGGGTCGATGCCGACGGCCTTCGCCACGGTCGCGACGAGGTCCGGCACGCCCACGGGGCGCTCCTCGACGGCCGTGCCGTCGGCGCCCGTCTTGCCGACCGCCTGCCCGGTCCGGAGCCCGCCCCCGGCCAGCGCAACCGCCCACGACGCCGGCCAGTGGTCGCGGCCGGTGCGCTCGTTGATCCGCGGGGTGCGGCCGAACTCCCCCTGGCACACGACCAGCGTCGAGTCGAGCAGCCCGCGGCCCTTCAGGTCGGCCAGGAGGGCGGCGAACGCGGCGTCGAGGGTGCCGCACAGCTCTTTCGTTCGCTCGAAGTTGTTGGCGTGCGTGTCCCAGCCGTCGAGCGTGACCTCCACGAACGGCACGCCGCGTTCCACCAGCCGCCGGGCGAGTAGTACCCCCTGGCCGAACAGGTTGCGCCCGTAGGCGTCGCGGGCCGTCGGCTTCTCCCCGTCGAGGTCGAACGCGGCCGCGGCCTCGGGCCGCATCAGGCCCAGGGCCCGTGCGGTCGCGGCCCGAAGGCTCTCGGCGACCGGCGCCGGGTGCGCGCTCGTGAACCGCCGGTCCATGCCCGCGAGCAGGTCGAGCCGGGCGGTCTGGGCGCCATCGGACACGCCCGCGGCGCGGGACAGGTCGGGCACCGTGAGGACGCCCCCGGCCGCGGAGGCGGCGCCGTCCGGCCGCTCGCCGATCCCCAGCGGGGCGTACTTCGGGCCGAGGAACCCGCCGCCGACGGTCGCCATCCCGCGGCCCGGCGAGACGCTCACGAAGTTCGGCAGGTCGCTCGCCTCGCTGCCCAGCTCTTTGGCCACCACGGCGCCGACGGCTGGGAACTGGATCGCCCCCTGCGGCGTGTAGCCGGTACGAAGCAGGAACGTGGCCCGGCCGTGGTCCCCTTCCTTCGTGGACATCGACCGCACCAGCGCCAGTTCCTTGCCGTGCCGGGCCAGTTTCGGCAGGTGTTCGCCGATCCGCACCCCCGGGGCGGCCGTGTCGATCTCTTTGAACGGCCCGCCGTTCTTGTGGCCCGGCTTCAGGTCCCACATGTCGATCGTGGCCGGCCCGCCGCTCAACCACAGGACGATCACAGACCGCGCCGGCTTCTTCGGGGCGTCGGCGGCCAGCGCGCGGAGCCAGCCGGACGCGGAACCGGCCCCGAGGCCGATTCCGAGCGACGCGGACTTCAGCCACTCTCGCCGGGAGACGGGAATCTGGCAACGCATCGGAACTCCGAGGTTACGGGAGGTTGAAGTCGATCGTATTCGGTTGTTCGCGGACGGCGTCAGAGCCGAGGCCGGCGCCACAACGCGCGGCGCCCCGGCGGTCAGTAGTCGTTGACGGAGAGCACTTCGCCGTTGGCCCGCGTGAACAGCGCGTACATGACCATCGGGTCCAGCCCGGCGCGGAGCGCCCGGACCGACCCGTCGGCGAAGAGCGCGTTGGCGAGTCCGGTGTGGAAGCTGTAGATCCCCGAGTCGTTGTTGCAGTTGACCGTGCAGTTGCCGTTCTCGGTAACGTTGTCGGGGCCGAAGCTCTTGAGCTGGAACGTGGTGTACCCGGCCCACGGGCCGAACCAGTTCTTGTACGTGGTGTTGTTCGTCGCCTGCTTGACGCCCCCGAGGTAGTAGTCCGGGCGGCCGGCCTGCTCGGTGAGCATGACCGTCGCCGAGGTGCCGTCGGTGAACTCCGTGAACCGCAGCCCCTTCACGTCCTTGAGGCCGAAGTACTGGTCGCCGAGGATCTTCCCGCCGGGCAGGCGGGAGTCGATCATGACGTGCGTCCCGAGGTAGTCGGTGATGGCCGCATTCGGCCCCGGTCCGAACCCCAGCGGCGGGGCAGTGAGGATGCCGACGGTGAACGACTCCGTTGCCGGATTCGAGGGGCACCGGAGCACGGGTAGCGTTTTGGTGACGGTCGCGTTGTTCACCGGGTCGAAGAAGTTCTTGGTGCGGTCGTACTGCTTGAGCAGGTTGTCCTGCTCCATGTACGACAGCAGTTCGACGTACAGTCCGCAGGTCGGGTTGCTGGAGCGCCGCGGCGGCAGGTACGCGAAGGCGTTCTCGTGGTTGTGAATCGCCAGGCCGATCTGCTTCAAGTTGTTCTGACACTTCATCCGTGCGGCGGCCTCGCGCACCTTCTGCACCGCGGGCAACAGAAGGCCGATGAGGATCGCAATGATCGCGATCACCACCAACAGCTCGATCAGCGTAAAGGCGGAACGGCGCGGGCTCAAAGGTCGCTCCTTCTGGTTCGTAGTTGTGACGCGGTCGGCGGGTTGCCGCCGCCGCCCCGCTGGGCGCTCAGTAATCGCCGGTCCCGATCACCTCACCGCCGTTGACGGTGGCGATCGCCAGGACGAAGGCGGGGTCCACGCCCTCGCGGAGGAACCGGACGGAGCCGTCCGCGAAGACGGCGTTGGCCCCGCCGCTGTGGAAGCTGTAGATGGCCTGGGAGTTGTTGCAGTTGATCGCACACGGGCCGATCCGGGTGAGCCCGTCGGCCGTGAAGCTGTAGACGCCGGGGCTCTTGTACGACGGCCACGGCCCCTGCCAGTTGCCGTTCAGCACGCCGCTCGCCACGCCCGGATCGGTCCCCGTCTTGGTCCGCAACACGTAGTAATCCGGTTGTCCGGCCTGCTCGGTCACCAGGAGGGTGTTCGAGGTGCCGTCGGCGATGTCGGTCAGCGGGCGGCGGGCGTCGTCCTTCAGCGCGATGACGTCCTTGTTCCCGTTGAGCGCCCCCGACGACTGAGAGGTCGCGTAGAACGCCTTCATCACGATGTAGTCGCCCCCGGCCGCGTTCGGCAGGGTGATCGGGGGGCGCCCGACCGTCATCGTCCGCGGGCCGGGGTTCGAAGGACACTGGAACGTCTTGACCGGGGTCGTGGTGATCTTCTCGTTGCTCGCGTAGTGGTAGGGGTCGGTGTAGGTGTACGCGGTGGCGAGGGCGTTCTGCTCGATCTCCGCGAGGATCTCCACGCCCCACCCGCGGTCGGCCGGGGACGTTTTCCGCGGCGGGAGCCCCTTGGCCCGGTCGTGGTAGTTGTGCATCGCCAGCCCGATCTGCTTGAGGTTGTTGCTGCACGACATCCGCGCCGCGGCCTCGCGGACCTTCTGGACGGCGGGCAGCAACAGCCCGATCAGGATCGCGATAATGGCGATCACCACCAACAGCTCGATCAGGGTAAAGGCGGACCGGATTCGCATGGACCTTCTCACAGGTGGATAGCACGGTTCAGTAATCGTTCACCGAGACGACTTCGCCGTCGGCGATGCTGACCAGGGACGCGATGACGAGCGGGTTCGCGCTCGACCGGACGAACTGGACGGAGCCGTCGGCCATGCTCACGTTCGCGCCGCCGGTGTGGAAGCCGTAGATCCCGGCCCCCGGCTGTGCGTTCGGCGCGACGGCCGCGTTCGCGCAGTTGACGGCGCAGGTGCCGTAGAGCGTCGCGCCGTCGGGCGAGAAGCTCGTGAGCGTGCGCAGGTGCTGCGAGGCCCAGACCCAGGAGTCGCTCGGGCCGATGACCCCGGCCGACTTCCCGGCCCGCCAGACCTCCGGCCCGCCGCCGCACTCGTAGAAGCAGAGGGTGTTCGAGAGCCCGTCGGTGATCGCGTTCATTCGCACCGCCTTCCCGAGCGGAGCGATGCCCTTCCGCGAAATCGGCGTCTGGCTCAGGTCCGTCCAGCCGGCCTGGAGGAAGTAGTCGGCGGGCGTGCCGGTCGCGTTCGGTTGCGCGGCCGCGCCGCCGTCCAGCGCGCTGGCCGAGAACCCCTTGACGAGACGATCGCCGGGCACCGCGGGGCACAGGAAGACGGGTATCTTCGCGTTGACGGCCGCCTGGTTTGCCGAATCGCCCCACCACGCGTTCGGCCGGTACGCCTTGAAGACGTTGTCCTGCTCGATGTACGGCAGGAGCGCCACGAACGACCCGCGCGACGGCTGGTTCCCGAGGGTCGCGACCGGGGCGACCGCGGACGGCACCTGACCGTCGTTGACACCGGCGTACCCGTGAAGGGCAGGGCTTCCAAGGTGATGTCGTTTGTTGCTATCGTGGGCCGTGTGAATGATTTAGGCGAACTCGTTGCCGGAGTTTGGGATGGTCCCTCCCGCGTTTGAACCGTTCGTGGCGGCGGCACCGTTCTGTGTCATGACGCGGGTGGC
>JAFKJJ010000615.1 GCA_017306025.1 Planctomycetota bacterium | reverse complement strand
GACAGGCCGCGAGGTCAGCAGAGCGGCCGTGAAGCGGCGCTTCGCCGCGACAGGCCGCGAGGTCAGCAGAGCGGCCGTGAAGCGGCGCTTCGCCGCGACAGGCCGCGAGGTCAGCAGAGCTGTTGGCGCGGACGAGCGAGTGGACCGCCGCCCGCGCGCTCGCGCCCATGACTCCGCATGGAGCGGCCGTGAAGCCCGGCTCTGCGGGCGACAGGTCGCGAGGTCCGCCGATCACCGCTCCACCGGCGTCGGCAGCCCGAAGAACTTCCGCACCGCCTGCAACTCGGGGATCATCATCACCCGCATCACGTCCGCGTAGTCGTCGGTCCAGGCGTCCACGCCCGGCAGCGTGTCCACCGGGCGGAACCCGTAGCCGGTCTCCTTTTTCAGGATGTCCATGAGGGTCTCGTACTCGGACCCGTACTTCCGAATCCACGTCGCGAACCGCAGCGCCTGCGGGTCGCCGATCCGCTTGTCCAGGAAGTTGAGGACCGTCTCCCGCTGCTTGCCGGTGGACCGCTCCAGCGCGCCCCGCAGGTCCGGGTACTCGCGCTGGATCACGTCGAGCAGTTGGAGGCCGTGGTAGTACTTCACCATCAGGTCCGAGACCGGGCTGCACAGCCGCTCGCCCAGGTGCTCGGGCTTGCGGGCCAGCGCCACCCAGCTCGACGCGGTCTTGCCGTGCTGCTTCTCCGCGTCGTCGTTCCACACGCGGGCCACCAGCCCGTGGTGCTCCGCGATCGCCGCGACCACCGGCTCCAGCCGCACGAACTTGTTGGAGATGTGCAGCGCCAGGATGCCGTCCTCCTGCAACCGCTCCATGTACAGGGCGACGGCCTCGTTGGTCAGGAGGTGGACCGGGATCGAGTCGGAACTGAACGCGTCCACCAGGAGCAGCGCGTACTTGCGGTCGGTGTCCTCTTTCAGCTTCAGGCGCGCGTCGCCCATGCGGAAGTCGAGTTCCGCGCCGCGCTTCCGGGCGTCGCTCACGTAGGTGAAGTACTGGTCGGTGTCGGCGACCAGCTTCTTCACCGCGGGGTCGATCTCGTAGAAGGTGAGCTTCTGCCCCTTCTGGGCGTAGCACGACACGCTGCCGGTGCCGAGCCCGACCATCGCGACGTGCTCTTTGTCCTTTCCGCGGCGCGTCAGCTCGCCGAACATCGCGCCGACCGGGCCGGTGCGGTGGTAGTACGTCAGCGGCTCCTGCCGCATGTCGAACCGCTGGATCGCCCCGAGCACCGCGAGGTTGTCCCAGGGGTTCATCGCGGTCAGGAGCTGGAAGTCGTCGAGGATGTGGCGGTCGTGCTGGGACACCTGCGTGCCGTGCAGCGTGGTGCCGTGGACGAGCCGGCGGTACTCGTACTTGCCGGCGAGCATCCGCTCGCCCTTGTCGTTGAGCAGGTACTCGTCGCCGCGGATGAGGTACTGCCGGTTCTCGGTCTCCTCGATCTTGAGGATGCCGAAGAAGCTGCGCTCGGTGTGAACGACGCCGGCCCCGCTGCCCTCGCGGATCTTCGTCGGTATGAGAATCGCCGCGACGCACAGCCCGAACCGCAGCGGCCGGTCCACGAAGAAGAAGCACAGCATCACCGGCAGCGCGTAGAGCACGACGATGTTGAGCGTGTTGCGGCTCACCGCGATGCCCTTCGGGAACGCGTTCAGGATTCCCGCGGCCCAATCCTTGTACCACTCCGTGTTGTTGAGCAGGTCGAACTTGTACCAGAACGCCACGCCGAGCGCGACCGGGATGACGACGTCCAGCGCCAGGTTGATGCGGCCCCGCGTCTCCTTCGGGAGCGACCGGTACAGCGGCCAGAGGCGCTTCCAGAGGTACTTGTACGCCACGTTGTACACGACCACGACCAGGACGATCGAGAGCGCGCTGGTGAACCACTTGTAGGCCGGCAGCGTGGCGAGGACGCCGAGGGCGGCCAGCGCGGACGAGCCGCCGATCACGGGCCAGTAGTCCTCGTCCTCCGACACCCACCCCCACAGCAGCACGTGTTTCGGCGGGGCCGTCGGCGGGGCCGTCGGCGCGGCCTTCTTCTCGGTGCCCCCCTCTTCCGAGGGGGGGATCAGCTTGGGCACCATGAAGCACGCGACGACCAGCGCCAGCGGGAACTCGTAGGACTGCGTGAACACCACGGGCGCGATCAGCGAGTTGAAGATCCCGCCGAGCACCCCGCCGAACGACATGATGAGGAAGTACGTCGTCAGGTACTGCGGGCTGGGGCGGTCGCGGGCCAGCTCGTAGTGGCACATCATCGCCGCGGCGAAGAACGTCAGGTTGTAGAGCAGCAGTTCCAGGCCGGTGCCGGGCTTCACCTCCGAGAGCATCAGGAACACGAGCAGCAGGATCATCACCGGCGCGAGGTTGCCGATCAGCACGCGGAACCACGGCGGCGTGGTCGCGAACGCGATGATGAACGTGACGAGGTACAGCGCCAGCGGGCCGAC
>JAFKJJ010000614.1 GCA_017306025.1 Planctomycetota bacterium | reverse complement strand
CTCGGCGGCGCGGAACTCGCCCCGCTCGAACAGCAGGTCGCCGAGCAGTAGCAGCGCCGGGTCGGACGGGCGCGACACGAAGTAGCGGTCGAGCAGTTGCCAGAGCGGGCGCGGGTCGCGGGCCTGCCGCGCCCGGTCGAGGAGCTTCTTCGCGGGCTGGTCGATCCGGTCCAGGTAGGACCTCAGCACGTCGGGCGGGAGCTTCGCCAGGAGCGCGTGCGCGACCCACCGGGCGGACCGGTACTGCTTGCCGTCGAGCGTGACGAGGTCGTCTCCGGACTCGTCGATCAGCCGCTGGAGGTCGTCGGCGGCGTCGGCGGCCTTCCCGTCGGTGATCTTCTGTTCGGCCTCCGCGAGCCGCTTGCGGGTCTGCGTGGAGTCGCCGCGGAGCGCGGCCGGTTCCGGGGCCGGGGCCGTTCCCGGTTCGGCGCCGGCGCGCGGCGCGGCGAGCAACAGGAGCGTGAAGGCGGTGGCGCGACCGGCGCGGTTCATAGAATGAGCCCGTGACGTGTTCCGTTTTCATTGTTGACATTCCGGCCCCAAGCACAAGCGCCGGCGGCGAAAAAGTCCGCGGCACCCGCCATGAACCACCCCCGCGTTCTGCTCGCGCTCGTCGCGCTTTCGACACTCGGCCCCGTCGGCTGCGGCGGGCCGAACCCGCCGGGCACCGGCGACCCGAATCCGCCGGCCCCCATTTCCGCGCGGTACGCGCCGCGGACCGACCTGTTCGCGCTCACCATCCCCGCGGGCGCGCCGACGCACTGGCCCGCGGCGAACTTCCCGCCGCTCCGCAGCGTGAGGCTGTTCCCCCACACGCCCGACCGCGACCTCGCCGACGACCTCCGCAAGCAGCTCGGCAAGAACGTCCTCGACCCGCTCCGCTACGAGCAGGACGTCTGGATGCCGGCCCAGGCCGACCGGCTGGCGCGCCTGCTGGACGCGCACTTCGGCACCCCGGCCGCCCCGACGGTCCTCTTACCCGACTGGGACACCGTGGTCGCCACCGCGAACGTCCGGTTCGAGCCCGGTGAGACCTTCGGCGCCAGTTTGAAAGAGGCCCGCAACCGGCTCGGCAAGTTCAAGTGGGACGCGTGGAAGGGTGACCATCGGGCCGCGTCCGCGATGAGGGCCGAGTTGAAGCTCGACGACGCCACACTGGCCCGCGGGTCGCTGGTCTACCGGCGGTGGTGCATGCAGTGCCACGGGCCGAGCGGCGCCGGCGAGGCGTCGCAGGCCGTCGCGGGCGGACCGACGCCCCGCGACTACCGGCAAGGGGTGTTCAAGTACGTCACCGCGTTCCCGCCGCCCGCGCTGCCCAAGAAGGGACCGGGCGCGGCGGGCAAGCCGCGCCGCGAGGACCTCGTCCGCACCGTGCGCAACGGCATCGAGGGCACCATCATGCCCGCGTTCCCCACGCTCACCCCCCAAGAGGTCGAGGACGTGGTGAGCTACGTCATCCACCTGAGCGTCCGCGGCGAGGTGGAGCTCGCGTGCATGGCGAAGCTCATCAAGCCCGGTGACGACGACCCCCTCTACGTCGGCGGCGAGATCGACTGGCTGTTCGTGCAGAACGAACTGTGGGTGCTCGACAACTGGGGCGTCGCGGCGAAAAACCCGATCCCGGTCCCGCCCGAGCCGTTCGCGACCGAGCCGGAGCGGCTGAAGTCGGCCGTGAGGGGGTTCAAGCTGTACGGCTCGGCCGAGTTCGGGTGCGCGAGCTGCCACGCGAGCTACGGCCGCGTGCCGCAACTGAAGTGGGACGCGTGGGGCACGGTGGTGCAGCCGCGGAACTTCACCCTGGGCGTGTACCGCGGCGGGCGGCGGGGCGAGGACCTGTACGCCCGCATTTACGGCGGCATCTACCCGTCGGGGATGACCGCGTTCCACGACCGCGTCGCCGCGACCGCACCGGGCACCCCGGACAAGATCTGGGACATCGTTCACTTCTTGCAGGCGCTGGCCGACCCGGCCGACCGCAAGCGGATTCAGGAGCTCGACGGCGAGGTGAAGATCGAACCGTGAGGCACGGCCCGCGCTTGATCGACACGCGCCCTGCGGGGCGCGCGAAGTTTTCTTCACGGCCGGCGGGGCGTTGCTCATTCCCGCGCAGCGGTTGACGCCTTCCAAATCCCCCTGTAAGCATGACTATCTGACCGCCCGTCGGCGCGCCCGGCCGGGCGCGCGAACCCGCCCGGCCATTGGACCGTCTCGACTCCGGCCGCCGGAGCCGCCCCGCAGTCCCCAGGACGCTCGCAACATGACCCCGTCCGATCCGACGAACCCCGCGCCCGACGAGACCACTTCGACCGCCACCGCCACCCCGCCGCCGGTCGAAGCCGCCGCGCCGGCCGAGGTCCCGGCGCCCGAAGTGACCTCGTCGAGCGAACCGCCCGCGGCCGAAGCGCCGGCGCCCGAACCGACCGGCGCCGACGCGAGCGAAGTGGGCGCCGAAGCGGCCGCTCACGGTAC
>JAFKJJ010000613.1 GCA_017306025.1 Planctomycetota bacterium | reverse complement strand
CGGGCCGTCAAGCGACGACCCAAAGGCGACTGGTGGTTGACGAAGCCGAGACGAACGACGCGCCGAATTGATAGCCGGTCAGAAGGACGGACAATAGATACAAACGATTCCGAACGGAAGTGCCATTCATCACCGGGTGCGGGTATCAGGAGCACGAGGCACTGCAAACCGCGACGTGATCTTCGACGGAAAGCCGCCGGCGGTCTTGACGCGGCCCGGGTCCGATGGGACATTGAGTGTGCCCGCGTCACGGACTCGCAATCCAAACGACGCGAATCGTTCACATACCCCACGGCAACGGCTCCGCACGTCGGAACACAAGCCGACCGTCGTTCATTACACCGATTCGACCATGAACCGATTCCGAACCGTTCGTTGGCTCTCCGTGGGACCCTTCCTCCTCGTCGTCGGGTTCGTCGTCGGGTGCGGGAAGGGGGAGCCGAAGCGGTACCCCGTCAGCGGGACCGTTAAGTACAAGGGCGAGCCGATCAAGTACGGGAACATCAGCTTCCGGGCCGACAACGGGGCGAGCGGCGGGGCCGACATCCGGGACGGTAAGTACGAGATCCCGGCGGTGGCGGGGTTGCCCGAGGGCAGCTACCGCGTGGCCGTCACCTACCCGGACCCGAAGGTCCCGGCCCCGCGACCGGACGAGCCGCCGGGGCCGTCAACCCCGGTCCGCGAGCTTTTGCCGGCGAAATACAACGACAAGACCGAACTGACCGCCCAGATCAAGGCCGAAGGCGCCAACGACGTCAGCTTCGATCTCAAGTAACTCTTCAGCCCGTGTCTGTTGGGTTTTATTGCGCCGTTCCATTCTTGGAGGGATGTGGTATGTCTCGTCGGGCTTTTACGCTCATCGAGTTGCTGGTGGTGATCGCGATCATCGCGATCCTCATCGGACTGTTACTGCCGGCCGTCCAGAAGGTCCGCGAGGCCGCCGCACGGATGAAGTGCGCCAACAACCTCAAGCAACTCGGCCTCGCCATGCACAACTACCACGACGCCAACGCCGCGCTGCCCGCGATGCTCGGGAGCGGTTGCTGTTGGGGCACGTGGGCCGTCCTGGTTCTGCCGTACGTCGAGCAAGACAGCGCGTACAAGCTGTACCAGAACTGGGGCGGGGGCGACTCGGTCAACTCCAACTTCCCGGCCCCGGGGGCCGGCACCTTTCCCCGGTACGCCAGTTCCCCGAACACGACCAACGTGACCGGGCGGCGGTATTCGGTGTTGACCTGCCCGTCCGACCAGGAGAACGCGCCGATCAGCCCGATCACGAACTGCAACTACGCGGTGTGCGGGGGCAATGGCGGGACGTTCGGGGGCGCCGGTCCGGCCCCCCAGCCGACCGGGTACGCGGCCATGGCCGGGATGTTCGACGGATCGTCGCCGCAGAACACCGTCTCCGGCACCACGCTCACCCCCAACACGGGCAAGAAGATCCGGTTGACCAGCGTCACCGACGGGTTGACCAACACGGTGATGATCGGCGAGGTCCGTCAGGGGCAGGGGAGCGACCTGCGCGGGTTCATCTGGTGGGGGGACGCGTCGGCGATGAGCACCTACTACCCGCCGAACACCACCTCCCAGGACCTCATCTACACGTCCGGGTACTGCAACAACCAGCCGACCCAGGGGCTGCCGTGCTCGGGCGCGGGCGGTGCGCTGCACTCGGCCCGGAGCAAGCACACCAACGGTGTGAACGTGGCGCTGGGGGACGCCAGCGTCCGGTTCGTCAGCAATAACATCGACCCGAACGTGTGGCTGTGGGTCGGCCCGATCAGCGACGGCAAGGTCATCACGCTCAACTGACCGGCCGACCGGGACACGTGAAACGGGTTCGTGTGGTGGTCTTCTTTCGTGGGGCAGGCCGTCCGGCCTGCCCCACGAAAGAAGACCACCGGCCCTTCGCGCTCACTTCTTCTCCACCGCGAGCGCCAGGGCCGCGGTTGCCCAGCCGCTCGCCGCGATCGAAATGAACTGGTCCTTCTCGTACGGGAAGCCGCTCTCGTAGTATGGCTGAAACGGCTTGCTCCGCGACTTCACGAACCACGTCCCGTCCGCGCGCTGCGTCTTCAGCAGGTACGCGGCGCCCGCACGGTAAGCGGGCGCATCGACCTTCAGTCCGCCCGCCTGGTGAAGTGCGAAGAGCGCCGAACCGGTCGCGTAGGCGTCGCTCGAACCGTCGGCGAGTTGCGACCAGCCGCCGTCGGCGCGCTGCGACCGGAGCAGGTCCCACGCGGCCGCCGCAACCTCCTTCGCGTCCGCGCCGGCCTCCTTCAAACCCATTAGCCTGAAGACGCGGTCCTCCGTATCCCTCGCGGGGGCCTTCACGAGCCACCCGCGGGCGCTCTCGACGCGCTTCGCGGTCCGTTCCTTGTCGGCGCCCGCGGCCGGCCCGTAGTGGGCCGCGGAGTTCTCGTACCAGCCCATGGTCGGGTTGAAGCCGAGTGACTTGATGGAGCCGTCGGGGTTGA
>JAFKJJ010000612.1 GCA_017306025.1 Planctomycetota bacterium | reverse complement strand
CAACGACCGCCGCATCGAGGTGTTCTTCGAGACCCAGGAGCTGACCGTCAAGCGGGACGAGAAGGTCCAGGGCCACCCCGTTGTGATGCTCACGAAATCCCGGGACGGGGCGTGGCAGGTAAAGGACATCGACCTTCGTGAGACGAAGGACTTCGTCGCCCGCGCCGAGCCGTACCTCGCCGGCACGTACGACGAGAAGCCGGCCAAGAAGTGACGACACCCGCGGCGCGTGCTGTATCCTGAAGGCGAGCGCTCCCGTGAGGAGCGCTCGCCTTCTTCGCTTTCCGGACCCTACCGCGCCCGGCTCACACCGACCGTTCGCCAGGATCAGTCATGCCCCCCGACGTCCTCGACACGCCCGAATCCGCCTACGCCATCGTCACCACCGGCAGCGGCCCGAAGGGGGCACTCCCGCTCACCGACCAGCTCCTACGCCACGCGCCCAGCGGCGACCTGTTCGGCTGGACGCAGAACGTCGGCATGGGCTGGAACCCATCGCTGCTCGGCGGGAAAGAGTTCACGATCCTCAGCACGCACGGTGGGCTGCGCGCCGAGGACGGCACCCCGGTCGCGCTGGGGTTCCACTCCGGGCACTGGGAGGTCGGCCTCTTGGTGCGCGCCGCGGCCGAGGAGTTCGCACGGTTGCGGTGCGTCCCGTTCGCGGGCGCCGTCACCGACCCCTGCGACGGCCGCACGCAGGGCACGCCCGGCATGTACGACAGCCTCCCGTACCGAAACGACTCGTCGCAGGTGATGCGCCGATTAATGCGCTCGCACCCGACGCGGTCCGGCGTGATGGGCGTTGCGACGTGCGACAAGGGCCTGCCGGCGATGATGATGGCTCTCGCATCGCAGCACGATCACCCAACGATTCTCGTTCCCGGCGGGGTGATGCTGGCCGGCGAGGCCGATCACGAGGACACCGGGAAGGTACAAACGATCGGCGCGCGGTACGTTCACGGCGAGATCACGATCGGGCAGGCCGCGGACGCGGGGTGCCACGCGTGCGCGTCTCCCGGCGGCGGGTGTCAGTTCCTGGGAACCGCGGCCACGTCGCAAGTCATCGGCGAGGCGCTCGGGCTGACCCTGCCGCACTCGGCGCTCGCGCCGTCGGGGCAACCGATCTGGCTCGACATGGCGACGCGATCGGCCCGCGCTCTCGTGAACATGGCGGACCGCGGGGTGAAGACGCCACACATCCTGACCGAAGCGGCGTTCAAGAACGCTCTGGCGGTGTTCGCGGCATTCGGCGGGAGCACGAACCTGCTTCTGCACACGCCGGCGATCGCGTTCCATGCCGGGGTGAAGCGCCCGACGATCGACGACTGGACGTACTTCAACCGCCGCGTGCCGCGCCTGGTCGATGCGCTGCCGAACGGCCCGATGAACCACCCGACGATGCGCGTGTTCCTTGCTGGCGGCGTCCCAGAGGTGATGTTGTACCTTCGCGAACTCGGGTTGCTGCAACTCGACGCGCTGACGGCCTCCGGGCAGACGCTCGGCGAAAACCTCGACTGGTGGGCGAAGTCCGAACGGCGCACGCGGCTCCGCGAACTGCTCCGGACGCGCGACAAGGTCGATCCGGACACGGTCATCATGTCGCCGGAAGCGGCCCGGAAGCGCGGCCTCACGAGTACGGTCACATTCCCCCGCGGGAACCTCGCCCCGGACGGGTGCGTCATCAAGTCGACCGCGATCGACCCTTCCGTTGTGGACAAGGACGGCGTGTACCGGAAGACCGGCCCCGCGAAGGTGTTCATCCGCGAGCGCGACGCGATCAAGGCGATCAAGGGCGAGGGCGAACGCAAGGTGGCGCCCGGGGACGTGCTGGTGCTGTGCTGCCGCGGGCCGCTGGGCAGCGGGATGGAGGAGACGTATCAGGTGACGAGCGCGCTGAAGCACCTGAAGTGGGGGAAGCAGGTCGCGGTGATTACCGACGCGCGGTTCAGCGGCGTTTCGACGGGGGCGTGTATCGGGCACGTTTCGCCGGAGGCGCTGGCGGGTGGCCCGCTGGGCAAGCTCCGCGACGGCGACCTCGTCCGAATCGTGATCGACCGCAACAAGCTGGAGGGGACGGTCGATCTCGTCGGCGGCGCGGCCGGTGACCACGGCCCCGAATGGGGTGCCGCGGAACTGCTCCGGCGCGCGCCGCGCCCGGACCTCGAACCGGACCCCGCGTTGCCCGCGGACACGCGGCTGTGGGCGGCCCTCCAGCACGCGAGCGGCGGCGTGTGGGGCGGCTGCGTGTACGACCCGGACGCGATCATCGCGAAACTGACGGGGGCGAAGTCATGAGCGAGCCCCCGTTCGATATTGAGGCGTTGCCTTCCGAATCTGTACTTTCCGCGAACTTATAGGCCGTCGAGTTGAGTTGTCGGCTGGGTAGTAGACGAATGCCGGCCCGTCCGGGACGATGGCGTTACCACACAACCCTCGTACCCCGAACGGACGCGGCGATGCCATCTTCGCATACCCCAGCCC
>JAFKJJ010000066.1 GCA_017306025.1 Planctomycetota bacterium | reverse complement strand
GCGGACGATCACGCGATCGTCCGCGAAGGTTTGCGCTCCCTCGTCAATTCGCAGTCGGAAATGGAAGTGATCGGAGAAGCTAGCGACGGACCGTCCGCCGTCAGCATGACCGAATCGCTCGACCCGGACGTCGTGGTGATGGACGTGTCGATGCCCGGGCTCAACGGGGTTCAGGTCGCCGCCCAGTTGCGGACCGCCCGGCCGGGCCGGAAGGTCCTCGTCCTGACGGTTCACGAGGACAAGGGGTACCTGCGGCAGCTCATCGAAGCCGGCGCGACCGGGTACGTTCTGAAGCGCGCGGCCGCTTCGGAACTGGTACAAGCGATCCGGGCCGTGGCGGACGGGGGAACGTACCTGGACCCGACGCTCGCGGCGAGCCTGGTGGACGACTTCGTGCGCCCGGCGCCGGAGCCGTCGACGGTCGAACTGAGCGAGCGCGAGTCGGAGGTGATGCGGCTGATCGCGCTGGGGTACAGCAACAAGGAGATCGCGGCGCAACTGAAGCTGTCGGTCAAGACGATCGAAACGTACAAGACGCGGTCGATGGAGAAGTTGCACTTCCGCAGCCGCGTGGACATCGTCCGTTACGCCGCCCAGCGCGGCTGGCTGCAAAACGCCTGACCGATCTCGCGGGGCCGGCCGTTCCCGCGTGCCGCCGAGATCGCGCACGCGGGTGATACCCGATCCGGGTAAAGAGTAACGGTCGCGGTTCGAGCGTGTCTTTATCGTGGGGCAGGCCGCCGGGCCTGCCGTGGCTTTTGGCAGGCCCGGCGGCCTGCCCCACGACAAAAGGCCGGCACGCGGGACCTGCCGTCGGCTGGCCCCGCGGCCGGTCCACGAAGAAAAGCCCCTTAATCGTTGCCGGTGCGGCCGTCGGGGTCGGGCGCGTCTTCGGGGATCTGCCGCGGGTTCCCTTCGTCGATTCCGGAACGGCTCCCTTCAACTTGCGCGTCGTCGCGGGCTCGCTGTGCGGCCGCGCCGGGCGAGGGCTGTGTGCGCGCGTCCCGCGCGAGGCGGTGCGGGTCCTGGCGCTCGGCGGCGGCCTTGTCGCCGGTCGGCGGTTCGGGCCCGCGGCCGGTGGGCCGGGCCGTACCGCTCGGCGAGAGGGCGTTCGTTCCGCCGGGGGCGCCGCCGGGCTGGACGAACGGCGCCGCCGGCGCGCTCTCGGTCCCGCCCCGCAGTTCGTCGTTCGCGGCGTTCTGGTCGGTGCTCTTATCGTTTTGCTGTGCCACGGGTGCGCCTTTCGATCGACTGCCGGAGGTTGCGGTGCGGTTCCGGGCAGGCTACGGACCCGCATCGGGGCACCCCGAACGGCTGCATCCGACGTGCCGGGGCGGAACGGGCGCCGCGTCGGAAGATCGGCGAAACCGCTCCCGGCGCGCCCCCGCGGCATCCCCGTTGCACTTCGTATCGGGACCCGGTTCGTGATGAGCCGGGTGACGTGGGGTCCGTTGTTCCGGAACCTTCAAGGACGCAGTCATGGCGAAGACACTGACCGACCTCTTCCACGACCAACTTCAGGACGCGTACAGTGCCGAGACGCAGCTCACCAAGGCGCTGCCGAAGATGGCGAAGGCCGCGGGCTCGGCCGAGCTGCGGGCCGGCTTCGAGCAGCACCTCACCGAGACCAAGAACCAGCTCGCGCGGCTGGAGAAGGTGTGCCAGCAGGTCGGCTGCAAGACCGGCTCCAACACCTGCGAAGCGATGGAAGGGCTGATCGAGGAGGGCGAGGAGGTGATGGGGCTGGGCCTCGACACCGACGCGCAGGACGCGGGCCTGATCGCCGCGGCGCAGAAGGTCGAACACTACGAGATCGCGCTCTACGGCACCCTGTGCTCGTTCGCCAAACAGCTCGGCCACCAGGAGGCCGCGCGCATCCTCCACGAGACGCTCGACGAGGAGAAGAAGACGGACGAGAAGCTCACCCAACTGGCCGAGCGGGGCGTCAACAGCAAGGCCAGGGCGTAGTGCGAACCCGGCTCGCCCGCGGCATTCAAAAGCCGGGGCCGGCGCGGTCCCGGTTTCTTCATTCCGAGGTGACTCATGAACGACCAACGAACTCGCGGCCAGAAGGACGCCGCCGACCAACAGGCGCCGGAAGCGCAACAGAAGACCCGGACTAAGCCGCAGCGGCCCGCGCCCCCCGACGAGGGGATGCACCCGAAGGAACGGATGACCGACGACCCGTCCCAGGCTCCGGAGTCCGGCACCCGCGATCCCGAGGACAACACGTAAGGGGCACGAGACGGCCTTTTTCTGTAGCCGGTCTGGTGCCCGAATATGTGGGTCGTGTCCGGTCTCTTGGCGAGCCGCGACCGTATCCGAAATCAACTGTGTCGGTAAGGGAGGCGGGTGAAAGGTGGGCGGGCAACGGCGGTTACCGGTCGGAGCCGAGGCGCGAAACGGGTGCGCTCATTTTCGCGTCTGGGCGCCGGACCACGGACGTGTAGTGGTCATTTTAGAGTCAGGGCGAGCGGCCGGCGACCACCTCCTCGAACGCGAACCGGACGGCCACTTTTCCGGCGCCATCACCGGCGCGGCCGCGGGCGACCTGTACCGCTATCGGCTCGACGGCGGGCCACCGCTCCCCGACCCCGCGTCGCGGTTCCAGCCGAACGGCCCGCGCGGCCCGTCCCGCGTCGTCGATCCGGCCGACTTCGGCTGGACCGACGCCGGGTGGAAGGGCGTCGGCCTTCGCGGGCAGGTGATTTACGAGTTGCACGTCGGCACCTTCACCCGCGAGGGGACCTGGGCGGCCGCGACCCGCGAACTGCCGTACCTCGCCGAACTGGGCGTCACGGTCATCGAACTCATTCCCGTCGCGGACTTTCCCGGGCGGTTCGGGTGGGGCTACGACGGCGTGTGCCTGTTCGCCCCGTACCACGGTTACGGCGAGCCCGACGACATGCGCCGGTTCGTCGACGCCGCGCACGCGCTGGGCCTGGGCGTCATTCACGACGTCGTTTACAACCACCTCGGCCCGCGCGGCAACGTGCTGGCACAGTACACCCCGTCGTACTTCTCCGAGCGCTACCACACCGAATGGGGCAGCGCGATGAACTTCGACGGCCCCAACAGCGGACCCGTCCGGCAGTTCTACCTGGCCAACGCGGGCTACTGGATCGACGAGTTCCACCTCGACGGCCTCCGGCTGGACGCGACGCAGTCCATTTTTGACTCGTCCGACGACCACATCCTCCGACAGATCGGCGAGCGCGTGCGCGCGGCCGCCCGCGGGCGGGCGACGTTCGTCATCAACGAGAACGAACCGCAGTTGGCGAAGATCGTTCGCCCCGTCGACCGCGGCGGGTACGGCCTCGACGGGCTGTGGAACGACGACTTCCACCACTCCGCGATGGTCGCGCTTACCGGGCGCAGCGAGGCGTACTATTCCGACCACCGCGGCGGCCCGCAGGAGTTCATTTCGGCCGCGAAGTACGGGTACTTGTTCCAGGGACAGCGGTACTCGTGGCAGGAGCAGCGCCGCGGAACGCCGGCGCTCGACCTCGACCCGTGGCAGTTCGTCAACTTCGTCCAGAACCACGATCAGGTCGCCAATTCCGGCAGCGGGCTCCGGTGCCACGCGCTCAGCAGCCCCGGGCGCTTCCGCGCGATGACGGCGCTGCTGCTGCTCGCGCCGGGAACGCCGATGCTGTTCCAGGGACAGGAGTTCGCGTCGTCGTCGCCGTTTTTCTACTTCGCGGATCACGAGCGCGACATCGCGGCCGAGGTGAAGACCGGGCGCGCGGAGTTCCTGTCGCAGTTCCGGCGGCTCGACCGCCCCGGGGTCGCCGACGAGGTGCCCGACCCGGCCGACCCCGAGACGTTCGAGCGGTCGAAGCTCGACCACCGCGAGCGCGCCCGCGGTTATCACGCCGCCGTCTTCCGGTTGCACCAGGACCTGTTGAAGTTGCGGCGGAGCGATCCGGCCTTTGCGAACCAGGAGCGCCGGAGCGTGGACGGGGCGGTTCTCGGGCCGTCCGCGTTCCTGCTCCGCTTCTTTGCGGGAACCGACGCACGCAACGACCGCCTCCTGCTGGTGAACTTCGGTCCCGATTTGCACCTCGACGCGGCCCCCGAACCGCTCCTCGCGCCCCCCGACGGGTGCGGGTGGAAAACGGTATGGTCTTCGGAGGACAGACGTTACGGAGGGGAGGGCGCTCCCCCGGCCGAGACGCTCGACGGCTGGCGCGTGATGGGCGAGGCGGCCGCGGTGTTGGCCCCGGAATTGCTCCCGCAACGCGAGGAGAGCGACCACACGCGCGCGTCCGCTCGCGTCAAGGAGCGGCGCCGGAACGAGCGGACGCGGCTAACGGAGTAGCGCGATGCCGGAACTCACACAGGACGCGTCCCACCAGACGCACGACGAGGTTCTCACGCGCCCGTGGCACCCGGGCGAGCGCCAGCCACTGGACGCCCTGTTGGAGCGCGAGTGGCTGGTGACCAACGGCCTGGGCGGGTACGCTTCCGGGACCGTCTCGGGGGCCGCGACGCGGCGCTACCACGGCCTCCTCATCGCCGCGCACCCGGTCCCGCTCGGCCGGGTGATGATGGTGAACCACATCTGGGAGTACCTGCGCCTGCCGGACTACCGGACGGTGCCGTTCGGCGGCGAGGAGAAGGTGGACAACCAGCTCCACATCCACGGCGCCGAACACCTCGTCGAGTTCAAGCTCGAATCGGGCCTGCCGGAGTGGCGGTACGCCGTCGAGGGCTTCGAGCTGGAGAAGCGGGTCTACTTCGCCTACCGCCACAACACCGTTTACGTGCGGTACCGGCTGGGCAAGGGGAAGGGGCGGGCGCGGCTGAAGGTGAAGCCGTCGCTGCACTTCCGCGGGCACGACGACCACGTCAGCACGACCCTGTGCGCGCCGACGGTGCTGACGGCCGTCGAGGACCGGTACGAACTGAGTTGCGGGAGCACGTTCCCGACGCTGCGGATGGCGCTCGACGGGGGCGGCAACGACGCGTTCACCATCCGCGGCGAGCGGATCTCGGACGTGCTCTACCGCGTCGAGGAGTCGCGCGGGTACGAGTACAAGGGCGCGCTGTACGCCCCGGGCCACTTCCGGCTCGACCTGGAACCCGGCCAGGAGGCCACGCTGGTCTTCTCGACGGAACCGTGGGAGCACATCCGCGCCGTCACCCCGGCCGAGGCGCTTCGGGCGGAACTGGCGCGGCGGCGCCGGCTGGTCGACCAGGCCGCGCCCGCGGCGCGGAGCGGGTTCGCGGCGGAGCTGGTTCTCGCGGCCGACCAGTTCATCTTCACGCCGGTCGCGCGCGTCGGCGACGAGGCCCGCGCCCGCGCCCACGGCGACGAGAGCCGGTCCGTCATCGCGGGCTACCACTGGTTCACCGACTGGGGCCGCGACACGATGATCAGCCTCGAAGGGCTGACGCTCACCACGGGCCGCCACGCCGAAGCCGGGTACATCCTCCGGACGTTCGCGCAGCACATCAAGGACGGCCTGATCCCGAACCTGTTCCCCGAAAAAGACCAGGAGGGGCTGTACCACACCGCGGACGCGACCCTGTGGTTCTTCCACGCGCTGAAGCGCTACATCGACGCCACCGACGACCGCGCCACGCTGCGGATGCTGCTCCCGAAGCTCCGCGACGTCGTGGCGCACCACGTCCGCGGCACCCGGTTCGGGATCGGGGTCGATCCGGCCGACGGGCTGCTCCGTCAGGGGGCCGAGGGGTACCAGCTCACCTGGATGGACGCGAAGGTGGGCGACTGGGTGGTGACCCCGCGCCGCGGGAAGGCGGTGGAGATCAACGCCCTGTGGTACAACGCGCTGCGGATACTCGAACGGTGGGTTCGCGAAGAAGACGGCGAGGCCGCGGCCGGCGAACTCGCGGAACACGCGGAGACGTGCCGCGACTCCTTCAACCGCCGGTTCTGGTACGAGCCGGGCGGGTACCTCTACGACGTCCTCGACGGCCCGGACGGGAAAAACGACCCGGCGCTGCGGCCGAACCAGGTGTTCACGATCTCGCTCGAACACCCGATTCTGGACCGGGCGCGGTGGGAGCGCGTGTTGACCGTCGTGCGCGAGAAGTTGCTCACGCCGGTGGGGCTGCGGTCGCTGGCGCCCGGCCACCCGGACTACAAGCCGAAGTACTTCGGCGACCTGCGGGCGCGCGACGCGGCGTACCACCAGGGGACCGTGTGGGGCTGGCTCATCGGTCCGTTCGTGGACGCGTGGATGAAAACGTACCCGGAGGACCGCGCCGGGGCGGCGGCGCTGCTCGGCGGGTTCCGCCGACACATGGGCGAGGCGTGCGTCGGGTCGATCAGTGAGATCTTCGACGCGCAGCCGCCGTACACGCCGCGCGGGTGCATCGCGCAGGCGTGGAGCGTGGCCGAGGTGCTCCGCTGCCTCGTGAAAACGGCGAGTTAGAACGGGTCTTTCCCCGCGGGCCTGCCGAGCGGCCGGCCCGGCGCGGCACGAGGAGGCGCCTGGTGGATGACGAACGGCTCGCGCTGTCCGGCGCGTCTCACCCGACCTGGAAAACGCTCCTGGGGAGCGGCGAACCGCTCCTCCTGCCGGCCGCCCACGACGCCCTCACCGCGCGGCTCATCGCGCGGGCCGGGTTCAAGGCGTATCAGGTCGGCGGGTTCGCGCTGGCCGGGGCGCGGTACGCGTTTCCCGACATCGACCTGATCCACTTCTACGAGGAGCACGAGGCGATCCGTCAGATCGTCGCGGCCTCGCCGCTGCCGGTGCTGGTCGACGCCGGCGACGGGTTCGGCGACGTGAAGAACGTCACGCGCACCGTCCGCGGGTACGAGGAACTGGGTGCCGCGGCGATCTTCATCGAGGACCAGGTGTCGCCGGTGAGCTGTGGGCAGATGGGCTCCAAGCAGGTGGTGCCGGTCAAGGAAATGGCCGGGAAGATCAGGGCCGCGCTTGCGGCCCGTCGGAACGCGGACACGTTCATTTTGGCGCGCACGGACGCTCGCGGGTCCGAGGGCGTGGTCGGTGCGATCCGTCGCGCGAAGGCCTACCGCGATGCCGGCGCCGACGGCGCGTACGTCGAGGGCCTCCGCAGCGCCGCGGAACTGAAGCGGGTCGGGAAGGCCCTTTCGGGCACGCCCCTGGCGACGACGATGATGGAGGGCGGCGGAAAGCTGTCGTGGCTGCCGCCGGACGAGATCTTCGGGTACGGCTTCGCGATGATCCTCTACCCGACGACGGTGCTGTTCCGGCTCACGCGGGCGGTCGAGCTGGCGCTCGCGGGGATCAAGGCCGGCCGGCCGATGTCCGGGTCCGATGCCGTTTCCCTCGACCGGTTCGAGGAGGTCGTGGGGATGCCCGCGTGGGAGGAGATCGAAAAGCGATACGGGGGGTGAGCCGCTCCGGTTCGGAATCTCATCGGCAGTTGGCCCGCGATCTGCAACCCTCCTGGGGCGGAGCCCGAACCGCTTCAGGACCCTCCTATGGCCGTTTCACTCAAACCGGTTCGCGAGCAGGTCATTGTCATCACCGGTGCCTCCAGCGGCATCGGGCTGGCGACCGCGCAGGCCGCCGCGCGGGAAGGGGCACGTGTGGTGCTCGCGGCCCGCAACGACGAGGCCCTCGCGCGGATCGAACGCGACATCACGGCGAACGGCGGCACGGCGGTTCACGTCGTCGCGGACGTGAGCGGCCGCGACGACGTGGAGAAGATCGCCCGGGTCGCGATCGCCCGGTTTGGCGGTTTCGATACGTGGGTGAACAACGCCGGGACGAGCATCTTCGGTCGGCTCGAAGAAGTTCCTGATGCGGACAGCCGGCGGCTGTTCGACATCAACTTCTGGGGCGTGGTGTACGGCTCGCTGGCCGCGGTGAAGCACCTCAAGGGCCGCGGCGGCGCGCTCATCAACCTCGGCAGCGTCCTGTCGGACATGGCGGTTCCGATCCAGGGTATGTACAGCGCGACCAAGCACGCGGTGAAGGGGTTCACCGACGCGCTGCGGCTCGAACTGGAAGCCGAGGGCGCGCCGGTGTCCGTGACGCTCATCAAGCCGACGAGCATCGACACCCCGTTCCCGGAACACGCGAAGAACTACACGGACCGGGAGCCGAAGTTGCCCGACCCGGTGTACCGGCCGGAGGAGGTCGCGGCCGCGATCCTGCACGCCGCGGCCCACCCGGAACGGGACGTGTTCGTCGGCACGTCGGGCCGCGTGATGAGCGCGACGGCCCGCCAGGCGCCGCGGCTGATGGACCGCCTCAGCGCGGGCGTGATGCCGGGCCAGCAGAAGCGCGACGAGCCGCCGCGGAACCCGGAAGGCGCGCTCTACAAACCGGGCACCGGCGGGAAGGTGCGCGGCGAGCACCCCGGTCCGGTGATGCCGGTGAGCCTCTACAACCGTGCCGATCGGCACCCGGTTCTGACCGGGCTGGTGATGCTGGGCGTCGCGGGCGCGGCGCTGGCGCTCCTGAGCGGTTCGCGGAAGTAGGTGCTTCAGAGTGGCCCGCTCGCTCCGCGAGCGGTGGCTTTGCGGCGGGTGTTGCGAGACGAAAAGTCCCGCCGCTGTTCCCGGCGTGCCGCACCGCTCGCGGAGCGAGCGGGCCACCCTGAGACCGGCACTCCGATTGCATCGCAACGCCGCGTTCGTTTCACACACGAGGTTCTTCATGGCAGCCACCCTTCTCGCCGCCGCGGTCAAGTCGGTCGCGGGGTCCGAGTCCGGCGTCGCGCGGGTCGTCAACAAGCTCCCGCAGGCGCGCACCAACGTCAGCGCCAACGAGCGATGGCTGTCCCTGATCGCGGGCGGCACGGTCGCCGGCCTGTGCCTGAGCGGGCGCACCCCGCCGCTCCTCTCGACGATCCTGGGTACCGGCCTCATCTATCGCGCGATGACCGGCAATTGCGTGCTCTACCAGGCGCTGGGGGTCAGCACGGCCGACTCGACCCGCCCGCAGTCGGCGATCGCCGCGGGCCACGGCACGCGGGTCGATCACGCGGTGATCGTGAACCGGCCCGCGTCCGAGGTGTACGAATTCTGGCGCGACCTGGAGAACCTGCCGCGGTTCATGACGCACCTCGTCGACGTGGACACCACGACCGACGGCCGTTCGCACTGGGTCGCGAAAGGGCCGCTCGGCCTGAAGGCGGAGTGGGACGCCGAGATCGTGACCGACGTGCCGAACAAGCTGATCGCGTGGAAGTCGCTCGACGGTGCGGACGTGGACACCGCCGGCTCGGTCCACTTCACGGAGCTCCCCGGCGACCACGGGACCGAGGTGCGCGTGGAACTGAAGTACGACCCGCCGGCCGGGAAGCTCGGCACCGCGGTCGCGAAGCTCGTCGGGAGGTCGCCCGAAGAGCAGGTCAAGGCCGACATGCGGCGGTTCAAGCAGATCATGGAGGCCGGCGAGGTCCCCACGACGCAGGGGCAACCGCACGGGCAGAGGTAGAGCCAGGGGACGGAAGGCGGGATGGCCACAAAAACGCACAAAGAGCACAAAAAGAAGACGGGAAGAGAAGTGTCTTAAACCCGCGCTGCTGTCTTTCTCTACGGCTTTCTTTTTGTGCGTTTTTGTGGCCATCCCGCCTTCGGCCTTTTCCCACCACGAGACAGGAGACACCATGAAGGCTCTGTGCTGGCGCGGCAAGAAGGACGTGGCGGTCGAGCGGGTGCCCGACCCGAAGATCCTCAACTCGCGGGACGCGATCATCCGGGTCACGACCACCGCGATCTGCGGCTCGGACCTGCACCTCTACGACGGCTACATCCCCACGATGAAGGCCGGCGACATCCTGGGCCACGAGTTCATGGGCGAGGTGGTCGAGACCGGGCGCGACGTGACCGGCCTGCAACCGGGCGACCGCGTGGTGGTGCCGTTCACCATCGCGTGCGGCGGGTGCTTCTTCTGCAAGAAGCAACTCTACTCCGCGTGCGACAACTCCAACACCAAACCGGAACTCGCCGAGGCGGTGTACGGCTACTCCGGCAGCGGGCTGTTCGGCTATTCGCACATGATGGGCGGGTACGCCGGCGGGCAGGCCGAATACGTGCGCGTGCCGTTCGCGGACATCGGACCGTGCAAGGTTCCCTCGCACCTCTCGGACGAACAGGTGCTGTTTCTCACCGACATCTTCCCGACCGGCTACATGGCCGCGGAGAACTGCAACATCGAGCCGGGCGACACGGTCGCGGTGTGGGGTTGCGGGCCGGTCGGGCTGTTCTGCATCAAGAGCGCGTTCCTGCTCGGCGCCGCCCGCGTCATCGCCATCGACGACGTCGAGGGGCGCTTGAAGAAGGCCCGCGAGGACTGCGGCGCCGAGACCGTCAACTTCTCGCGGGTCGATCTGCTCCGCACGCTCGACGAGATGACCGCGGGCCGCGGGCCGGACTCGTGCATCGACGCGGTGGGCCTGGAGGCGCACGGAACGGGCGTCGCGGGCATCTACGACCGCGTGAAGACCGCGGCCTACATGGCGACCGACCGGCCGACGGCGCTGCGGATGGCGATCATGGCATGCCGCAAGGGCGGGACGGTGTCGATCCCCGGCGTGTACGGCGGGCTGCTCGACAAGCTGCCGATGGGCGCGGCGTTCTCGAAGGGCTTGACGTTCAAGATGGGTCAAACCCACGTCCACAAGTACCTGAAGCCGCTCATGGGCCGCATCGAGCGGGGCGAGATCGACCCGTCGTTCGTCATCACGCACCGCTACAAGCTGGCGGACGCGGCGCGGGCGTACGCGGAGTTCTCGACCCAGAAGGACGAGTGCGTGAAGGTCGTGCTCAAGCCGTAACGGCGGGGCCGCCTTTTGTGGTGCGGGCGGGCCGCCCGCACCGAGTTCCGTTGCAGCCGGCCCGCCCGCACCACAGTACGGAGCCGATATGAACCGCGGTCTGCTTCTCGCCGCTCTCGGCGTCGGTGGGTACGTGGCGTACCGCGCGCTGAAGCCGCGGTACGACTTCCGAGACAAGCACGCGATCGTCACGGGCGGGTCGCGCGGGTTGGGGCTCGTCCTCGCCCGCCAACTCGCCGGCGCCGGCGCCAGGCTGTCGATCTGTAGCCGCGACCCGGACGAACTCGCCCGCGCCGTCTCCGACCTGGCCGGGCGCGGGGCGCGCGTGGTGGCCGTCGAGTGCGACGTGACCGACCGTGACCGGGTGCGCGAGTTCGTCGCGATCGCGCGGCAGCGGAACGGTCCGATCGACGTGCTCGTCAACAACGCGGGCGTGATCCGCGTCGGGCCGCTGGAGGAGATGCGCGAGGGGGACTTCGAGCAGTCGATGCGCACCCACTTCTGGGCACCGCTCTACACGACGCTCGAAGTGCTCCCGGAGATGAAGGCGCGCCGGCAGGGGCGCATCGTGAACATCGCGTCGTTCGGGGGGAAGGTCGCGGTCCCGCACCTGCTGCCGTACTGCGCGGGGAAGTTCGCGCTCGTCGGCCTCTCGGACGGCCTGCGGGCCGAGGTCGCGCGGCACGGGGTCGTCGTCACGACCGTCTGTCCGGGGCTGATGCGGGTCGGGAGCCACCTGAACGCGGAGTTCAAAGGGCGGCACGAAGAGGAGTACGCGTGGTTCGCGCTGGGCGCCGGGATGCCCGGCCTGTCGATGGGCGCGGGGCGCGCCGCCCGGCAGATCCTCTCCGCGTGTGCCCGCGGGGACGCGGAGGCGGTGCTCGGGTTGCCGGCGAAGGTCGCGGTCGCTGCGCGGGCGATGTGCCCGAACCTCGTGGCCGACGCCCTGGCCCTCGTCAACCGCGTCGTGATGCCCGAGCCGGGCGGCATCGGCAACGCGGCCGTCCGCGGGCGCGACAGCCGCGGCAAACTGCCCGCCGCGGCCACCGCGCTCGTCGACCGCGCCGCGGCCGCGAACAACGAGCTCCACGCCGCGGCCGTGCCCCCACCGCTGCCCGCGACCTCGTGAGTTCTCGGGCCGGTGGTGTTCGCTGTTTCGTATCAGAAAGGGTGCCATGAAGCGGGAAGAACTTGATCGGTATCGGAGCCAGTTGCGCGCGCTGACCGATCGCGTGCGCGGGACGGCCGCCGGCCTGGAGGAGCAGGTGCGCACGCCGACCGGCGGAGAGTCCGCGGGCGGCATCTCGAACGCCCCCATGCACCTCGCGGACGTGGGCAGCGAGGCCTACGCCCAGGAACTCAGCGCGACGCTTTTGGAGAACGAGACCTACATTCGCGACGAGGCGGTCGCGGCCCTCGAACGACTCGACCGCGGCGCCTACGGGCGCTGCGAGAACTGCGGGCGGGACATTCCCCACGAGCGGCTGGACGCGGTGCCGTACACGCGCTACTGCACGCCGTGCGCCGCGAAGCTCCAGGAGGGACGGCGGGTGAACCTGAACGATGGCCGGCCGGACGCCTGGCTCGGCGAGCCCGGACACGAGGGGCTCGACCAGACCGGTTCCCCGAACCGGGTCGTCGGACGGACCCTCGGCGGTGCGCCGGAGGACGTTCACGCGGTCGGGACGCCGGGCGGCGGGACCGCGGTCGGCGGGCTGGCCGGCACCAACGTCGGCGGGGGCGCCCCGGACACCGCGCTCCTCGAAGCGGCGATGGGCGACGGGCGCACCGACGCACCGATCGAAACCGACGGGGAGGATCAACCGGAAGCGATTTCCGGTCACTCCGGCGGCGCGGTGGGCGGTACCCCGGCCAACAAGCGCGCCCGCGGGGGGCGGGCCAAGTCGGAAGAGGAGCCCAAGAGCCCGAAGAAGGGCCGTTCGAAGCGCGCGCGGGAGTAAGGCGCGTTTGTCGTGCGGCAGGCCGTCTGGCCTGCCCCACGACAAACGCACTGCCGTGCAGCACTCTTGGCGGAGAGCGTCAATCGGGTCGAGCCGGACCGCAAGCGGTCCGGGTAGTAGCCGAACGCCGGCCCCACCATCATCGCGGTCGAGATCGCCTCATACGACACCTCCGTCGGTCAGATCTTGCTCATGTCCCGCGCGCTGAAGTCGTCCTCGTACCGGGCCGGGTGCCGCTGCCGGAGCAACTCGTTCACCTGCCCGACCGTGGCCGGGACCGCCTCCGGCGGTGACGCCTTCACCGGAATCTGATCGGCCGTCGTGAACCGCAACAGCTGTGGGTTGTTCGCCACCTGCGACGCCGACGGCACCGGGCAGAGTCACGGCGAGCCGGGGTAATGCCGGGTCGGGCTGTTGATCGGCGGTGTCGGTCGCGGTCGCGCCGCTCGGGTTGACGGCCCCGGGGGCGCCCCGCTGACGCGAGATTTGATCGTGGTTCACGGCACCAGCACCACGTCGCTCTGGTCCCTCTCGACCGCGTTTGTGCCCTCACGGGTGAGCACCTCGGCCACTTTAACGTCACGTTCCGGGGGCGGATCTCCTCGCCGGCTCGCGGACGATCGTTCGGCCGACCGGGTGCTCGGCTGCCGTTACGCACGTCGCGGTCGTCGAACGAGGACCCTCGGCGAATTGCCCTCAATCGCGCATGCGGCAGTCGACCACTTCTCCCGGTTCGATCGTGTCGGTCGCGGTGACTGCGGCGACCGCATCGCCGCGCCGGACAGGCGCAGTTTTGAGGGCGGGGGCGTGCGTGCGGCTTCGGAGAGGGGCCTGAACAGTCCGGCCCCCACGGCCGCGACGGTGCCGAGTGCCATAAACACGCGCTTCCAGTTCTAGCGGAGGTACCTACTGCATGGCCGTGACCTCGTTTCGCCGGCCGGCCGGTGATTCGGGCGGTTCCAAACGGGTGCGGTCGGTCTGCGCTTTGTCTAGCAACTGCCGGGTCACACCGATTTCGGCCGTCGGGCTACTGCTCCGGGCGGCACCAAATTGCGGTCAAATGTGGTGAATTGAGGTCGATTCACGAACTGGGGCGCCGGACGTGGGCCGCGGGCTGTAGCCGGGTCGCACAGCTCGCGCGTTCTACTGTGCCCAGGTCGCACGGCCCCACCTTCGTTCGCACTGCGAATTCGGTAGGTAGAGCGACCAAACGAGTTGCGGCACGGGTCTTGCTTGATTCGCCAGTACATCCCGAATTGCCCGAGCCGATGTGGCTCTGCAAAACCGGTTACCGGAGTGGGCCTGATGTCTGTGGAACTCGCCGAACGCCGCCTGATGAAGACCCTCGTCGCCGAACTCGCCATTGCGATGCTCGAACTGCCGGGACGGGACGAACTCCATTCGAGAAAGGGTCCGGAGTGCGACAAGGTGACACGGGCCGTTTCAGAGCGATCGAGGGGAACCGCGCGGTCCCGCCCGGGACGCGGCGCGGGACGATAAGGCGGTGCTCCGATGGGCGGAGGCACGTCCGTACCGAGTTTCATTCGAGAGGTGCGTCATGTACGAGGCTGAGCGCGAAACGCTGAAGTCGTTTGAACCTGAAACCCTTCGACGGATGCGCGAGGTGTTCGCGGGCGAGGTCTGCGCGGTGTGCGGCGCGCCCGCGGAGCGGCTGTGCGCCGAACTGTTCTACTGCCACGATCACTACCCCAAGGCCAAGAAGGTGTCGCGCTCGTACCGCACGTACCACTGCGCGATTCCGGTCGAGGAGTAGGCCCCTTGCCGTACCCCGCGAGACGCCACGAGGATGAGCACACCCCACGAAGCCGCCGGCCGAAACCGCCTTCGGAACCCTGCGAGCGGCCCCGCTCCCGCCCGCGATCCGGTGTGCGGAATGAGCGTGGACCCGGCACACGCGGCAGGGTCCGCGCGCCACGCCGGGGTGACGTACCACTTCTGTAGTCAGCACTGCCTGGACCGCTTCCGTGCCGACCCCGCGCGCTACACCCAAACGAAAACCGAAGCACCTGCCGGGCCGTGTTGCAGGCACGCGGAACCGCCGGCCGTTCCGTCCGCGGGCACGAAATACACCTGTCCGATGCACCCCGAAGTGGTCGCCGACGCGCCCGGCACCTGCCCGAAATGCGGAATGGCGCTCGAACCGGTCGTCCCGCAGGTGTCGGGAGAAGACGATACCGCGTTGCGGAACATGGTGCGGCGGTTCGCGATCGCGGGAGTGCTCGCGCTGCCGGTGTTCGTTCTCGCGATGGCCCCGATGGTACCCGGTGTGAGCCTTCCGCACGGCCTGACGGGGGTGGCGAACTGGATCGGGCTGTTCCTCGCCACGCCTGTAGTGTTCGGTGCCGGGTGGCCGATCTTCGCACGCGCCGCGGAGGCCGCCCGGCACCGAACAGCGAACATGTTCACCCTCATCGCGCTGGGTACGTTCGCGGCGTGGGGTTCCAGTACGGGCGCGACCCTCGCACCGGACCTGTTCCCCGCCGAGTTCCGCGACGCGCACGGGACCGTCCCGACGTACTTCGAGGCGGCCGCGGTTATCGTCACGCTCGTGCTGCTCGGTCAGGTGCTCGAACTGCGGGCGCGCCGCGGGACCGGCGCCGCGATCCGCGCGCTACTCGACCTTTCCCCGGCGACCGCGCGCCGCGT
>JAFKJJ010000065.1 GCA_017306025.1 Planctomycetota bacterium | reverse complement strand
CCGGACACCGACTACACCGGCGCCGACGCGTTCGTGTTCGCCGTCGCCGACGGGTACGGGGGCACGACCACGGCCACGGTCGACGTCACGGTATCCGACACCCTCGCCCCGGGCGGGGCGGTCGACAGCTACACCGGCGGGGCCGGGCGGCAGATCGCCGCGGCGGTCGGGCTGCTGTCCAACGACACCGATCAGCACAACGGCACCCTGACCGCGGTGCTCGCCCGCGGCCCGGCGCACGGCGCGCTCGCGCTCAACCCGGACGGGTCGTTCGACTACGAGCCGGACGACGACTTCGTGGGCGCCGACACATTCACCTACTACCCGACCGACGACGACGGCCCCGGCGCGGAGACCCTCGTCACCCTGAACGTGACCGACCACCCGCCCGCCCCCGCCGACGACTCCGCGAGCACGAGCGAGGACACGGCGGTTACGCTGTCGGTGCTGTCCAACGACACCGACCCGGACGCCGACGCGCTCACCGTCTTGGGCGCCTCCGACGGGCTGTTCGGCACCACGGCCGTGAACCCCGACGGCACGGTCACCTACACCCCGGAGGCGAACGGGAACGGGACCGACACGTTCACCTACGTCCTCGATGACGGCTCCGGCCGGTTCACCTTCGCCACCGCGACCGTCACCGTAGACCCGGTGAACGACGCGCCGGTCATCGGCTCGACGTCGATCGTCGTGCAGCAGAACACGCCCCTGGACATCGACTTGCGAACCCTGGTCACCGACGTCGAGACCGCGCCCGACGACCTCACGTTCGCCGTGAGCGACCCCGTAAACGGCACGATCGAGCTGCTACCCGACGGGCACACGGCCCGGTTCACCCCCGACCCCGGGTACGCCGGCGCCGCCGCCTTCGGCCTATCGGTGATCGACACCGGCGACGGGGCCAGCCCCGCCGAGACGACGACCGGCACGGCCACGGCCGCGGTCAACACGCCCCCGGAGGCACTGGACGGGTACGCCACGGTGCACGCCGGCACCCCGGTCACGGTCCCCTTGATGTTCTGGGACCTCGACGGCGACCCGGTGACGATCGCGGCCGTCACCGCCGGCGCGCACGGGTCCGTCGCGATCGACGGGGGGTCGGTCACCTACACCCCGTCCGACCCGACCTACACTGGAACGGACACCTTTACGTACACGGTCAGCGACGGCCGCGGAGGAACGGACACCGCCGCCGTCACGGTCACCCTGACCAACCAGCCGCCGGTGGCCTTCGACCTGTCGGGTTCGACCGATTCCGGGATGTCAACGGTCTTGGGAGTAATGGCCTACGACCCGGACGGAGACAGCGTCACCGTCAGCGCGTTCACCCAGGGAGCACACGGGACGGTCACGTCCGACAACTCTTGGTCCGTGACCTACACCCCGAACTCCGGGTTCTCCGGTGACGACACGTTCACCTACACGGTGAGTGACGGGCACGGGGGCGAGGCGACGGCGACCGTGACCGTCACCGTCAGCCCGCCGCCCCCGCCTCCTCCGCCCCCGCCGCCCCCGTCCCCGGGCGTGATCACGGGCGAGGCCTTCTACGACGGGTACGTGTACCTGAACTTGGGGACGAGTTGGGACGGGGACGGGGTCATCACCAACGAGGCCAACGGCGGGCTCAGCGGGGTGACGGTCCACCTGCTGGACGCGACCGGGGCGGAGGTGGCGTCCACCACCACGGGCATGTACGGGTGGTACACCTTCACGGGCGTGACAGCCGGGGACTACCGGGTGAAGTTCGACCTACCGACGGGCTGGGACGAGCACAACTGGTATGTGTTCAGCCCGCTGGGGGCGGGCACCGACCCGACGGTGAACAGCGCCGTGAACGCGTCGGGATACACGGGCACCTTCACCGTGGCGGCGGGCGGTTACGTGTACCGGGACGCCGGGATCATTTACGTCACCGACAACGCCCCGTGAGAGCCGGTGGACGACGGGCACGGGTACTGCCACTGCCACCGTCACCATCGGCGGGACGGCATGAGGACCGTTCGCGCCGGAATATCCGTTCGGCGCCGTTCCCGTGCTTACACAATTTGGAGGTGCGTTAGCCGGGCTCCGTCGTAGCCGAGCCGACGGAGCTTTCCCGGACCTCCAATCGCTTCGCGGCCGACTGGCATGCTTTCAGCGCCGCCAATATTCACTCTCGTGGACTCCAACCTCGCAGCATCTGAACGTCTGCGAGGTGTGGCAACGCCCACACTTTACGGGTCGGGCACGTCATTTTCCCTAGAATTTAGCGCGTATATATTCACAATTTAATAATTCATTTTTCTTATGATATTTAGTTATTTACGGTGTTTTCACCTGATACGGGTCCGCTTGCGGGCCAGTACGAGGTGAAGAAGTAGCACGAAAGATGCGCCGTAAATACTTGTTTTTCAAGCAGTTCGGCGCGTCTCATTTCGGGTTCGCCCGCGCCGACCGTCCGTCGGTCCCCGCACGAACTCCTACCGAATCTTGTGGATCGGCGGTTTTGATTGTGGTGCAGGCGAGACGCCTGCACCCCAATCAAAACCACGGCGACCGATCCACGAGATCCGGTATCAATCGCGTCGCGCATTTCTCCATTTGAATCCTGCTCGCGCGGACGGGATCAGAATCGTCTTCACTTCCGTCAGACCTGCGGCTAGACTGCGGGCGCTTCATTCCCCCCTCGTCTCCCAGGGGATCGCTCATGCGCCGTCTCTCGCTGCTCGTGCTCGTTTTTACCGTCGGAACCGCGTCGGGGTGGCTGCTCAATTCCGCCGCAGCGCGGCAACACCGACCCGCCCGAACCGCTCCCAACGTCCGCGCGCCCGAGTACATCACCATCGGGCGCCCCGAACCGACCTCGCCCAGCGGGCGGGCCTGGCACACCCTCCGCGTCGTGCCGACGGTCGACCTCCAGCCGGGCGAAACGCTCACCGACGAGTGGGTCGTGACGCTGCTCACCGACGACATCGGCTCCGGCGGCGGGGTGCGGTCCGTATCGTTCACCGCCCGCTGAACCGCGTTCGCGTCCGGAAGGGCGAGGGACTGTAACGCAACGAGCTGCGCGCCGCCCGGACCCGGAACGAGGACACCTCGGGCCGGGCGGCCGAACTGAAGCGGTTCATGCGCCACCGGCTCGGCGAAGAGTGCCCGGCGGGCGCCGCGACCTCCGCGAAACGAGAAAGGGGCCGGGAGTGAACGACGAGGCGGCGCTCCTCGCGGCGATCCGCGCGAACCCGGCCGACGATACGACGCGCCTCGTTTACGCCGACTGGCTCGACGAACACGACCGGGGCGAACGGGCCGAGCTGATCCGCGTTCAGATCGAACTCGCCCGGCCCGTACCGCCGGAGCCATCGTCCCTGGAAGTCAACTTGTGTAGCAGCGGGGAGCACGCCCGGCGCGTCGAAGAGTACCGCGCCGCGCGCGTCCGCCGGGCCGAACTCGACCGGCGCGAGCGCGAGCTCCTGACGACCGTGAAGTTACCGGTGCCGCCCGGCTGGGCCGTCGGGGTCGGTCTGGGGCTGTGGGCCCGCGGCGCCCGCGGCGACCTGTTCCTGCGCCGCGGGATGATCGAGCGCGCCGTCTGTCGGGGCGAAACCTGGGTCGCCGACGGCGACGCGATCCTGGCCGAGCACCCGGTCGAGCGCGTGCGGCTCACGAGCGTCCCGCGCACGGAGGGCGACGAGGACGGGATCGGTCTGAAGGGCGATCCGTTGCAGCGGCGGTTCGCGCCGGCGGAGGTGCGGGCCGTGCGGCGCGCGAACGACCCGGGCACGGCCGCGGGCGCGCTCGTTCCGCTCCTCCGGCTGCGGTACGGCGAGCGCGTAACGTTCGACCTGACCGGGGCCGGCGGGGCGTGACGGACGATCCGCGTCACTTCTTCGGCGCCAAGAGCGGCGCCAGCGCCTCCGCGAACGCGTCCGCCTGCCGCATGAAGCCCAGGTCGGTCGGGTGCGAGCCGTCCACCGTGCCCTCGCCGTCGTCGCCGATCAGCTTGTCCCCGGCGAGGTAGTGCAGGTTCTTGTCGCCCGCCGCGACCAGCGCGTCGTACGCCTTCTTGAGCGCCGCCCGGCTGTCCGCGTTGCGCTTCGCCAGCGCCGGGAGCGCCGGGGCGTTCGCGTACGAGCGGTCTTCGACCAGGAGGATCGGGGCGGCGGGTTTCGCCTTCCGCAGCGCCTTCACGAACGGCCCGGTGCGCTCCGCGACCTGCGCCGCGGCCAGGTTCGGGAGGCAGTCGATCACGTACACCGCGGCGTCGAGTTCGCCGAGCAGTTCCGCGATGTCCGCGTCGAGCGTGCCGTTCCCGGAGAAGCCGAGGTTGATGACCGGGCGGTCGAGCTTGCGGCCGAGGATCGCGGTGTGAACCATCCCCGGGCGCGACGCGCACCCGCCCTGCGTGATCGAGGTACCGTAGAACACCAGCGGCGCCCGCTTCCCCTCCGGCCGCGGGTCGGCCTTCTTCAGCGCCGCGCCCTTCGGGAGCCCGACCTCCACCGACGACACGCCGTTGTAGAGCGGCAGGTACAGCAGGTACTCCTTCTCGCCGGCGGGCAGTCCGCTCGCGAGTTGGACCGAGTTGGTCTCGGCGGTCGGGCGGCCGTTGGCGACCCACTGCCACTTCCCCGCGGCCGTCTTCACGTACAGGTCGAGGCCGCTCACGCCGGTCGCGGGCATGTGCGGCATCGCGAGGTTCTTGCCGGTGAGCGCCCAGCGCGCGTGGACCGCGGGCGCGTCCGTCACGAACCGGCGGCTCAGGCCCCACACCGGCGGGCGGGCGGTCTTTTCCGCCTTTGCGGGCAGGCGGTCGAACGGGGCCTTCGTGTCGGCCCACCCCTGCCCTTCGAGGCCCAGCGGCCGGACGTCGTACCAGTGAACGCCGGTCGCGGGATCGACCTTCGCGGTACCGGGGTCGATCACCGGGCCGGCCGCGGCCGGCGGCGCGGCCAGCGCGAGCAGCAGGAACGTGGTCCGAACGGTTGTCATGGTGGCGCCCCGAGATCGGGTGAAGCGGTAAGGTCCGATGGTTCTTGTATTCGCACTTGCTCTCACGAGAAGGCGGAGCAGCCGCACCGAGCGCCCCTCGCACCGAGTGGGGCGCATCCGTAACCGTCATCGGCGCGGCCGTTGTGCCCTCCCCTGCGGGGGTGCGGTGTAGAAAAGGCCCCTTCCGCACTGTCCCCTGCGGGAAAGGGCAAAGCACCGGTGCCCACGACTTCACCGCACGGCGACAGGGGGCGTCCGGAACGAGGGCTACCCGTCCGGCGGAACGGTCGCGGCGCACGCCGGGCACGCGAGCGCCTGTTCGGCGATCTCCCACCCGACCCCGCCGGGGTCGTTGGTCTTGCGCTCCTTCATCTTGCCGTCGTCGTCGGGGCGCCAGAACACGTTCGCGTTCGGGCGGAACGGGTACTGCTTGGGCCGCCGGCGCGTGACCACGCGAACGGCTGGGGTGCGCGGCGGGACGGTGGTACCGCAGAGCTGACAGACGAACATCGCGGAGCCGCAGCGCCGCACCGAAACTGTGCGGCGGACCGCCGGGGTGGCTCACGCCCCGACGGGTAAAGAGTGCCCGCGCCGGGTGGCGCGGTGCGCGAAGCCCGCACGGCACGTGCGGGATTGATGCTGAGGGGTCGAGAGCGGTTACAAGCGGTCAGCCGAGAAATCGGTCGCCGGGTTGGCTGAGGCCCGGCGGGCTGAAGGTCGATCGGACGCGTGAATGGTAGCGGGGACCGTCGGAACCGTCAACCGGGGTTATTTGCGGGCCGAGGCCCGGCGCAAGTTCGCCCGGCCGGGGCGTCCCACGGGCACAACCCTTACCCACACGGCACCGGAAGCCATGCTCACCCACACCGCCAACCTTCTGCTCGCCGCCGCCGTCGCGGGCGTGTTCGTCCAGTCCCTTGCCGTCGTGTGGGTCGGCGGGCGCGTGCTCCGTCCGCGGATCTCCCGGCTGCGGGCGCCGCGCGCCGCCGCTCCGACCCCGCGCCCCCAAAACGGCGCGGCGCCCGCGGCCGTCGTGCGGGTTCGCCGGCGCCCGCGCCGCGACTACCGCCTCGCGCTCGGCGCCGCGCGGGGCTGACCCGAGAACCCGGTCGGGCGGTAGAATACCCGCTCCTCAACCGTTCTCGGAGTCCCAGAATGAGTCAGCCCCAGAACCCGCCGGCGCCGGGTCTCACACAGGACACCCCCTTGACCTTCGCCGTCCCACGGGCCGACGGAAAGGGGTTCGATACCGTCAACGGCACCCTCCACATCGGGGACGGGTTCGTCAACTTGTCCACGCACGACGGGCTCTTCGTGCTGAACCCGGACGTCCGACGGTCCGATTCGTTCACGTTCTACACCGTCGCGAACGTGGAACCCTCCGGCCTCGCGGACCTCAACCTCCACACCGTCACGCACGGGGCACTTTCACCACAGTCGGAACTCGTGCGCGGGGTGCGGATCTCATTGCAGATGAGCCTGAACCCGCCCGAGGAGCTTCCGCCCGCGTCGGGCTGACGGCGGCCCCGAGGCGCGAACGGGTGACCGCTACTCAACTCAAATGGGAAAATCGGGGCGGTTCGTTCCGAGCGGCGCGGGGAGCAGACCGTACTCGCCGAGCACCGCGGCCGCCCGGGCGTCGTCGGACCCCGGGACCGTCACCCGGTGAACGATCCACTGCGTGGCGAGCGGATCGTCGGACACCGAGATCAACTTCTCGGGGACGTAGACCGCCTCGATCCCTACCCCCGTCAGAATCCGCAAGGCCGCCCCCGCCAGTCGCGATTCTCGGTAATCAATCACCACGCCATTTCCCCGACGGCTTCAAAGATGTGTGCCCGCTCCGGCACGAAAACCACGTGCAGTTTAGAACGCGAGCGTTCCCGACGTGCGTTTGACCGCGGATTCGCGCCGGAGTGAAGTTTTCCACCGGCGCGCGAAGTGCATACACCGTCGAGCGTTTGATTGTCGCCCGACACGGAATACGGAGGGGACATGGCGACCGACGGACCGACGGTGCTGGTTGTGGACGACGAGTCGGCTGTGCGGCTCACGCTGGCCGCCATGCTGGCGCATCACGGGTACGAGCCGGTGCTCGCGGCCGGCGGGGCGGAAGCGGTGGAGTTGTGTCGGGCGCGGACCGGGACGGTCGCAGCGGTCGTACTGGACGTGCGGATGCCGGGAATGGACGGGCCGGCCACGCTCGACGCGCTGCGCGCACTCGAACCGGCGCTGCCGTGCGTGTTCGTGAGCGGAGAAAACAAATACGCCGACACCGAGCTGCTGGCCCGTGGGGCCGTCACCGTCCTGGTCAAGCCGGTCGGGCTGGAGGAGTTCGGGCGTGCGGTCACGGCCGCGATCGCCCCGCCCCGATCCTGACCGCCCGCACGGCCCCTCAACCGCCCCGGTCCCGGTCGAGGACCTCACGGACCTTCCGGGCGAGGACGAGCGGCGTGAACGGTTTCTGGAGGAAGGCGTCGGACCCCGCCGCCTGACGCACGGCCGGGTCGCCCGTGTAGCCGCTCATGAACAGCACCCGGACGTCCGGCCGCACCGCCTTGAGCCGCTCGGCCAGTTCCCGCCCCCCGCCGTCGGGCATGACCACGTCCGTGACGAGCAGGTGGATCGCCCCCGGGTAGGCCGCCGCCGCCCGGAACGCCGCGGCCCCCGACCCGGCCTCGATGACCGTATAGCCGTGCTGCTCCAGGGCCAGTCGGGCCAGCCGCCGCACCTCCTGCTCGTCTTCGGCGAGCAGGACCGTCTCCGACCCGCGCGGGGCGACCCGGATCAGGGCGGACCGGGCCTCCGCGACCGCGTCCCCGACCGGCAGCAGCACGCGAAAGGCGGTCCCGCGCCCCACCTCGCTCTCGACGAAGATCGCCCCGCCGGCCTGGCGCAGGATGCCGTAGACGGTGGCGAGCCCCAGCCCGGTCCCCTTCCCGAGTTCCTTGGTGGTGAAGAACGGCTCGAAGATCTTCGCCCTCACCTGGTCGGTCATCCCGACCCCGGTGTCCGTGACCTTCAGTTCGACGTACCGGCCGGGGACGATCTGGCCCGAGTCGGTCGGCGCGCCGTCGGCGAGGAAGACGTCGGCGGTGGCGACGGTCAGGGTGCCGCCGTCGGGCATGGCGTCGCGCGCGTTCACCGCCAGGTTCAACAGCACCTGCTCCAGTTGGCCGGGGTCGATCTTCACCCGCGCCGACGAGTTCAGCTCGGTGTCGATCCGGATGTTCTCCCCGAGCAACCGGCCGAGCAGCCGGACGGACGACTCCGCCACCTGATTGGGGTCGAGGATCTTGGGCTCCACGACCGCCTTGCGGCTGAACGCGAGCAACTGGGCGGTGAGCGCCGCCGCGCGCCGCCCGGCGTCCCGGATCGCCACGAGCCCGTCGCGCGCCGGGTCGTCGGCGGGCACCTCCCCCAGGATCAGCTCGCTGTAGCCGTTGATGACGGTGAGCAGGTTGTTGAAGTCGTGGGCGATCCCGCCGGCGAGCTGCCCGACCGCCTCCATCTTCTGGGCCTGCCGGTACTGTGCCTCCAAACGGCGCTGGTCGGTGACCTCGTGGAGGGTGAGGACCGCCTGCTCGTGTTGCCCGTCCGTGCCGGGCACGAGCGCCCCGGCGTAACTGATGATGTGATCCTGCCCGGTGTCCGTCCGGCGGACCCGCAGCTCGTAGTCGCGGAGCACCTCCCCCCGGAGGACCCGCGAGAGCGGCCATTCGTCGAGCGGCAGCGGCGCCCCTCCCGGCCTGGACAGGACGAACATGGAGGTGAAGCTGGAGAGGGGCCGGCGCACCTCCTCGGCGCTCGCGAACCCGTGCATCCGCAGGGCGGCCGGGTTCCAGTCGATCAGGTTCCCGCTCGGGTCGGCGATGACCACGCCGTCGGCCATCGTGTCCACGACCGCGCGGAGCCGGGCCAGCGCCCGCTCGGTCTCCACCTCCGCCCGCTTCACGTCGTCGATGTCGGTGGACGTGCCGAACCACTCGCGCACGATCCCGTCGGGGTCGCGCACCGGCACCGAGCGGGCCAGGAACCACCGGTACCAGCCACCGGCCGCCGGACGCATCCGGAACTCGACCTGGTATTGCTCCCCGGCGGCCCGCGCCCGGTCCCGCGCGGCGCTGACCGCCGGCAGGTCGTCCGGATGGATCACGCGCGCGCTCTGCTCGGCCCCGTCGCCTTCCAGGCCGGTGTACTCGGTCCACCGCCGGTTCAGATAGGTCGTGCCCCCGTCCGGTCCGGACACCCACGCGATCTGCGGGATGGCGTCGGCCAGTTTCCGGAACCGGTCCTCGCTCGCCCGCGCCTCGTCCTCGGCCTGCTTCCGCCGGGCCACCTCCCGCTGGAGCTCGGCGTTGGCCGCGGCCAGTTCGTCCGTCCGGGCCGTCACCTCGGCCTCCAGTTGTTGCGGCGTCCGCATGGCGAGCGCTTTCGGCAGCACCGGGGCCAGGGCGATGACGGTCGCCCAGGAGGCAACCGCCGTGGCCAGCTTGACCGCCCCGGACAGTTCGTACACGGGGTCGAAGAAGATAACCGCTTCGAGCAGGTGCGTGGTCCCGCAGGTGACGATGAACGCCCCGAACAGCCAGAACAGCCCGGAGAACGGCGCGTCCCGGCGCCGGCGCACGAAGTAGACCAGTACCAGCGGGATCGCCAGGTACGCGAGCCAGATGGCCACGTCCGAGAGGATGTGGGTCCAGCCGAGCCAGGCCGGCCAGTCCCCGCACTGCCAGCGGGGAACGAAGCCGGACGAGGCGAACGGGGGCGCCGGGAGCGGCATTGTGCGTATCGGGTTGGCGACTCGGGGAGTTGGGGCTGCCGCCATCCTACATCGCGGACCGATCGCGGGCCAGAATCTATACGCTAAAACCGGTCAAACGGTTCGCGCGTGTGTGTCAGAAATGCTCCACGGGCATCAGAGTTCGGCCGGCTCCCAGCGGTACTCGACCGCCCCTTCCCACTCGCCGCCGGGCTCCAGCACCCGCCACCCGCTGTCGATCCCGCGGGCCGCGAAGTTGCCGGCGTCGGCCGAGCACGTGTACGGCTCGATCGCGACCGCCTGCCGGTGGGCCGGGGTGAACAGCACCAACTCGCGGAACGACGCGTCGGCCAGCACGCGGAGCCGCCCGCCCGCGCCCGGGTGCGTCAGCCGGGCGATTTCGAGAAAGCCGCTGTTCCGGGTCTCCGCCCCGGTCACCTTCGTGAAGACGTTGTCGAGCGCGGTCGCCCCGATCGGCCGCGGCTTCTGGAAGTCGAGTTCGGCCGGCGGCTCCTTCCGCCAGCCGGTCGGGAGGTTGTTTTCCGCCTCCCAGATCTCCGCGACGTTCGCCTGAAGTACCGATGTGCCGATGTCCGGCTCGTTCAGCCCGGGCAGTCGGAAGTAGCCGTGATAGCCCAGTCCGAACGGCAGCCGGCCGGGGCCGGGATTCTCGACGCGCGCGTCCACGCGGAGCTTGTCGGGGTACAGCCGGTACGTGACGCTGAAGACGAAGTCCGACGGCCACAGCGGGAGCGCTTCGGGCAGGTCCTTCTTCAAGCTGAACTCGCCGGTAACGAACGCGAACTCCTCGTCGCCGTTGGAGTCCGTGACGCGCCACTTGTTCCGCGGCGTGAACCCGTGGATCGCGTGCTGTTTGGTCGAGTCGTTCAGCGGGAGCTGGTACGCCTTGCCGTCGTGCGTGAGTCGGCCGTCGCGCAGGCGGCCGGGGAACGGGAACAGGATCGGGTGCCCGCTCCGCGTCGGCACCGGGTTCGTTTCCCAGTCGGGCATGTGATAAAGGACGTCCGCCCAGCGGCCGTCGTCCTGTCGGAGCTGCCACTTGAGGCAATTGAAGCCCCACTGCGGCCACACTTCCGCGCGCACGCGCCCGTCGGTAAGTTCGTACACGTCGCCGCTCCGGTCGCCGGCCTTCCCCTGCGTGATCCGCACTTCAAACGCCATGACCCGAACCTCCGGTTGAGTTGGTTGAGTTGAACGGTGCCGATGCGCGGGGTGGATTGTACCCAAGCTGTAGTCGCCGAACGACACCGAACCGCCCTTCCCTCACACGAACCGTCATCATGCCCACCTTTTCCGCGGCCGCACTCACCACCCTCTGCCAGTCGATGTTCGAGGCCGCGAGCGTGCCCGCGGAAGACGCGGGGGTCGTCGCGCGCTCCCTGGTTGATGCGAACCTCTGCGGGCACGACTCGCACGGCGTCATGCGGGCGCCGCAGTACGTCGATTTCATCCGCAAGGGGACGTACAAGGCCGGCGCGCCGCTGACCGTCATTCAGGAGACGCCCGCGGTGATCGCCGCGGACGGGAACTGGGGGCTCGGGCAGGTTCAGGCGTACCGGCTGTTGGCCCGGATGCTGCCGAAGGCGAAGGCGCTGGGGATCGCGGCCGGGACGCTGCGGAACTGCGGGCACACGGGCCGGCTCGGCGAGTACGCCGAGTTCGCGGCGCGGGAGAACATGGCCCTGTTCGCGGCCGTCAACTCGCACGGCGCCGGGCGCCGCGTCGCACCGCCCGGCGGCACCGAGGGCCGCATCAGCACGAACCCGATCTGCATGGGGGCGCCCACGTCCGGCGCGCCCGTCGTGATGGACTTCGGAACGAGCGCCGCGGCCGAGGGGAAGGTCCGGGCGCAGTTCCAGAAGAAGCAGCCGACGCCCGAGGGCTGGCTCATCGACCACACCGGCGCGCCGACCACCGACCCGGGGGTGTTGTACGCGGAGCCGCGCGGGAGCATCATCCCGTTCGGCGGGGCGCAGGCGTACAAGGGCTTCGGGCTCGGCCTGCTGCTCGATCTGCTCTGCGGCGGGCTCTCCGGCGGGCCGTGCAGCAACCCCACGTACCCGCTCGCCGGGCAGGGCAACACGGCCGTCTTCGTGCTGTTCAACCCGGCGCTGTTCGGCGGGGTCGAACACTTCCTGAAGGAGTCCGACGGCCTCACGTCCTACGTTCGGGGCTGCCCGACGGTCCCGGGTGCCACGATCACGCTCCCGGGCGATCCGGAGCGCCACGTCAAGGAAAAGCGCCTCGTCGACGGCATCTCGGTTCCGGACGGCACCTGGGAGCTGATCGCGAAAGCGGCCGCGGAACTGAAAGTACCGCTTCCGAATTAGTTCCGACCCGATTCTCTTGTCCTCGCATCCGGTGCGGGATAGAATGGCGACGGTATTACGAAGTTATCCCGACCACCTCCGGGGAGCGGATCATGTCGCGTGGGCGATTCGGGATGAGGGCCGCGGGCGTTGCGGCGCTGGCGGCGGTGGTTTCGCTGCTCCTTCTCGGCTGCACGCGCTCGAAGCCCGCGGCCGACGCGGAGTGGCCCGACAAGCCGGGGCCGAAGGTGGTGGTGTCGTTCGCCCCGCTGTACTGCTTCGCCGCGAACGTCGCGGGCGACGACGCGATCGTCCGGAACGTGATGACGACCAGCGGCCCGCACGACTTCAACCCGACCGCCGACCACGTCCGGCTCCTCACGAAAGCCGACCTCCTCTTCGCCGTCGGGCTGGGGCTCGATCCGCAGACCGAGCAGATGCAGAAGGGGTCGGGCAACGCGAAGCTGAAGCTCGTCGAGCTGGGCAAGAGCATCCCGAAGGACAAGCTGTGCGAGGGGCACTGCGAACACGCGCACCACGCGGCCGACCACAAGCACGACGACGACCCGCACGTGTGGCTCAGCCCGGACCACGCGGCCATCATGGTCAACGCGATCCGCGACGAGCTGAAGGCGGCCGACCCGGTGCACGCGGCCGGCTACGACGCGCGCGCGGCCGGGTACGTCGCCCGGCTCGGCGCGCTCAAGGCGTACGGCCTGGAGAAGTTCAAGGGCAAGAAGGACAACCGGCTGGTGTCGTTCCACGACTCGCTCGCGTACTTCGAGAAGTGCTACGGGCTGGAGATCCGCGGCGTGCTGACCCAGAAGGCGGGCCAGGAGCCCGACGACAAGCAGATGAAGAAGCTGATCCGCATCTGCGCCGACGAGAACAAGCCGACGCGGGTGATCGCGGTGGAGCCGCAGTACTCCAACAGCACCTCCGGCGAGACGCTCAAGAAGGAGCTGGTCGCGAAGGGGGTGAAGAACCCCGTGCTGGTGGAGATCGACACGCTCGAAACGGTGCGGCCGGACGACCTGACGCCCGACTGGTACGAAAAGAAGATGCGGGAAAACATCGACAAGCTGGCGGCGGCCCTGGAATGACGACGCTCCCCCCCCCGCGCCCGCTCGTCTCGCTCCGCGACCTTCGGGTCGAGCTGGGCGGGCGCCCGATATTGCGCAGCATCACCGCGAACATCGGGCGCGGGAACGTCACCGCGCTCATCGGGCTGAACGGGTCCGGGAAGACCACTCTGCTCCGCACGCTGGTGAACGAGTACCCGCACAAAGGGACGGTCCAGTTCCACTGCGGGCACGACCACTCGCGGCCGTACCCGGAGGCGGTCGGGTACGTGCCGCAGCGGCTCACGCTCGACGCGCGGCTGCCCCTGACCGTGGGCGATTTCCTGGCGCTCACGCTGTCGCGGCGGCCGCTGTTCCTCGGCATCTCGAAGAAGGTCCGGGCGAAGAGCCAGGCGATGCTCGAACGCGTCGGCGTGCCGGAGTGTTTGAACGTGCCAGTGGAGGGGCTGTCGGGCGGCCAGTTGCAGCGCGTGTTGCTCGCGCTGGCGCTCGAACCGCAGCCGGAACTGCTGCTGCTCGACGAGCCGGCCGCGGGGATCGACTTCAAGGACCAGAAGAAGTTCTACGAGCTGATTTCGAGCATCAACCGCGAGACGGGCGTGACGGTCCTGCTGGTGTCGCACGATCTGAACATGGTCCAGGCCCACGCCCACGACGTGCTCTGCCTCCGCGACGGCGCGATCCAGTGCCAGGGCCACCCGACCGAGATCCTCACGCCGATCAACATGCAACTCGTCTTCGGCGCGGAAATGCACATGTTCCCGCACCGCTCTGGGGCGTGAACGAAGGGGTTTTATCCGCAGATTACGCAGACGGACGCAGATTCCAGACACAAGAGAGGAGAGCCCGAAGTGCTCTCACTTCTGCCGTCTTCAAATCTGCGTCCGTCTGCGTAATCTGCGGATAAAACCGCTTCCTTCTTACGCGAGCGGCGGCCAGTCCTTCGCCAGCCCTTCGCGCTCGATCAACTCCACCTGCTCCTTCGTGATGTGGAACCGGCTGGCGATCTCCTTCTTGGAATCGGCCACGGTGACTGTGTGTGAGTCCTGAACTTCCACCAGCGCGTGGAAAATGGACTTCCGCTGCTGTACCGTCAACGTCTTGGCGGGCATGCGATATCTCCTCGCTGCGGCGATTTACGTGCCAAAAGGGTCTACTCTAATGTACGCCCGCCAAGTGACATCCCGACCCGGAATCCGCCCCGATTCTCCATCTTTCCTTTTACTATCACGCTCCCTCGCGAAAGGCCCGATCATGCTGCCCCGCCGGACTTCCCTGTTCGTCGTTCTGACGTCCGTCCTCGCTGTGTCCGGGGTCGAAACGCGGCCGGCCGAACCGCCCAAACCGGCACAACCGGACCCGAAGGCGCCCGCCCCGCCCGCCGGCTGGGTCAAGGAGCGGCTCGCGGCCGTGGACAAGCAACTGGACGCCGAAATCAAGGACCTCGTCGCACTTTACCAGCACATCCACTCCAACCCGGAACTCTCGCTCATGGAGGAAAAGACCTCCAAGCGGCTCGCGGAAGAGCTGAAGAAGGCCGGTTACGAGGTGACCGAGAAGGTCGGCGGCCACGGGGTCGTCGGGGTGCTCAAAAACGGCCCCGGCCCCGTCGTCCTGATCCGTACAGACATGGACGGCCTGCCGATCGTCGAGCAGACGGGCGTGCCGTACGCGAGCAAGGTGAGGGTGAAGAACCGCGACGGGATCGAGGTGGGGGTGATGCACGCGTGCGGGCACGACGTTCACATGGCGTCGTGGGTCGGCACGGCCCGCGTCCTGGCCGCGATGAAGGACGCGTGGAGCGGGACGGTGGTGTTCATCGGGCAACCCGCGGAAGAGATCGTGGCCGGGGCGAAGAAGATGCTCGACGCGGGTCTCTACACGAAGTTCCCGAAGCCCGATTACGCGCTCGCGCTGCACTCCGACCCGCACCACCCGGCCGGTTCGCTCGGCTACAGCGAGGGGCTCGCGCTCGCGAACTCCGACACCGTGGACATTCTGGTGAAGGGCAAGGGCGCCCACGGGGCCGCCCCGCACATGAGCGTCGACCCGATCGTGCTCGCGGCGCGGATCATCCTCGACCTCCAAACGATCGTGAGCCGCGAGACCGACCCGCTCGACCCGGTCGTGGTGACGGTCGGCTCGATCCACGGGGGCACGAAGCACAACATCATTCCGAACGAGGTGAAGCTCCAACTGACGGTACGGACGACGACGACCGCGACCCGCGACCGGGTGCTGAAGGCGATCGACCGGATCGCGAAGGCGGCCGCGGTCGGGGCCAACGCCCCGCCGCCGGAGGTGAGGGTGAGTCTCGATGAGTTCACGCCCGCGACCTACAACGACGTGCCGTTGTCCCAGAAGTGCGGCGCGGTGTTCCGCGAGATCCTGGGGGCGGAGAACGTGCGGGCGCGCAAGCCGGTGATGGGGGCGGAGGACTTCGGGCGGTTCTCCGAGGGGAAGACGCCGATCTTCATGTACTTCCTGGGGACGATCGCGCAGGAGAAGTACGACGCGGCGCAGAAGCCGGGCGCGCCGCCGCTGCCGGGGATGCATACCGACGCCTACGCCCCGGTGCCGGAGCCGAGCATCCGCACGGGCGTCCGCACGATGAGCCTCGCGGCGATGAACCTGATGCCGAAAGAGAAGAAGTAGTTTCTTCGTGGCGCAGGCCGCCCGGCTTGCCAAACCATTTGCGAGACCGCGCCGAGAAGCCCACCTGTTGAACCGCGTTGCCGTTCCCCTCACCCGGTCAGGACGCTTACACGTCCTGACCACCCTCTCCCCGCAGGAGCGGGGCGAGGGAATACACCGCGCTTCCTCAAAACGACGCGCGCCGAACCGCAACACGTGCCGTCTCGGTAATCGGTCGCGCGGCGTATTCCCTCGCCCCGCTCCTGCGGGGAGAGGGTGGTTCTGAAGCGTTTCGCTTCAGAACCGGGTGAGGGGTGAAGCGAAACGGTTCTGAAGCGAAACGCTCAACACGACAACGCAAAGGGAAGCAACCGTGGCAGCTCTCCTGCCCGCGCCTCATACCAAATCGTGGTGAAGAGTACCCGTTGCGGTTCGAGCGCGTGCCTTTGTCGTGGGGCCGGCCGCCGGGCCTGCCATAGCGAAGGCAGGCCAAGCGGCCTGCCCCACAATAAAGGCCCCGACCGTTACTCTTCACCCGGACTTGATATCACTCGATCATCCGCGCCGGCGGGCCGAACTGCTCGATCATCTCGCCCCGGGCGAGCGGGAGCGTCACCTTCTTGCCGTTGACGGTAACCGGCGTCGGCTGTTTGACGCGGACGATCACCGACGTGAGCCGGTCGTCCTGGTAGAACGTCGAGACCTGCGCGCCGTTGCGGTCGAGCGACAGCACCGTGACGCGCGCCTTGTCCCGCGCCTTCTCCCGGCCGTCTACACTCGACACCTCCCGCGCTCCGAGGTCGACCACCGCCTTCGTCGACCGCAGTTGTTCGTCGCCCAGATCGGCGCCGGGGAAGTGGACCACGACCGGGCACGCCGGCTGCTTCTTGTCGGGGTCGTTCCAGTACACCTCGTCGAACGAGTCGCGGCTCTCGGTCGCGCGGAACTCCAGTTCCGGGCCGTACACGGCCCGCGCTCGGAACGGCGCGTCCTTGCACCCCGACACACAGGCCGCGAAAAACAGCAGCCCGGCCGCGCGCCACGCCGACCGGGGCGCCCAGGGGTCGATCGGCATGGCTCCCTCCATCAGAACTCGACCGGCAGCGAGTGGAACCCGCGGAAGATGATGTTCTCGCACCGGCGGACCGGCGGCTCCGCACCCCGGCGCAGGTTCGGCATCCGGCGCGCCAGCCCCGTCAGCGCGACCTCCAGTTCGCGCCGCGCCAGCCCCGCGCCGAGACACACGTGCGGACCCGCGGCGAAACTCACGTGGTCGCCCCGGTTCGGGCGGGCGATGTCGAACGCGTCCGGGTTCGCGAACACCGCGGGGTCGCGGTTGGCCGCCCCGAGGCCGATGTACACCACCTGCCCCGGCCCCATCTTCTGGCCGCCGATCTGCGTGTCCCCGCGGACGATGCGGTAGATGAACGGCACCGCCGGGTCGTACCGCAGCGCCTCCTCCACCGCGGCCGGCGCCTGTGACGGGTCGGCCACCAGCGCGCGCCACTGGTCGGGGTGGTCCAACAGCGCGTTGATCGCGTTGCCGGTGAGGTCAATTGTTGTGACGTGTCCGGCGATCAAAATCAAGATGCACTGCGCGGACACCTCCTCGGCGCTCAGCCGGCCCTCGGCCTGCCCGGCCAGGAGCAGGCTGAGGAGGTCGTCGCCGGGCTTGCCCTGGCGGTGCTTGATCAGATTGAGGAAGTACGCTTCGAGCCCCAGCATGCCGTCGTTGGCGGCCTTCGCCTCGCGCGGCGGGTCGGTAAGGTTGCCGCCGAGGAACTTGGCCGCGTCGTGGGACCACTTCTGGAACAGGTCGCGGTCGGTCTTGGGGATGCCGAACAGCTCCGCGATCGTCAGCGACGGCAGCGGCTGGGCCAAGTCGGTGACCACGTCCATGCGCCCGGCCGCCTGCACCTTGTCGAGCAACTGGTCCACGATGCGCTGGACCGTCGGGCGCGCGCGTTCGAGCGCCGACGGGGTGAACCCGCGGTTGCCCAGCGTGCGGAGCCGGTGGTGCTCGGCCCCGTCGCGGAAGAGCATCGTGTCCGCGCTGATCCGTTCGTAGTCCTTCGCGATGGCCGGGTCGCTGTCGCGCAACTGATAGCCGACGACGAGTTCCAGCCGCCGGTTGCTGAGGACCGGGTCGCGAAGCGCCGCGATCACGTCCGCGTACCGGGTGACCACCCACGCGTTGAGCTGCTCGGACCAGTACACCGGCACCTCGCGTTGCAGCCGCGCGAGCAGCGGGTAGAGGGCGGTGAGGTTCTCCGGGTCGGTGAAGTCGTAGGCGGGACGGGTATCGAACATCGCGGGCTCCGGGGCGAAGGTCGGCCTTGGGGCGAAGACAGGGGGACGGCCGCACGACACCGTTCGCCGCGGCGGGACCGGCGGAGTCACAGAAACGGCCCCAAAGTACAACCGCGCGCCGGTCCCGCCAACCCGAACCGCGCGCCGCGTCACTTCGGCACGGGCACGGGCTTGACCGGCTCCGGCCGGATCAGCTTCTCGTCCGGCGCCTCGTTCCCCTCGCGGCTGACGATCCCCAGGAACGTCTTCGGGTCCAGCCCGTTCGCCAGCGTGTGGGCGCTGCCGTCGGCGTACACCACCGCGAACCGGCGCCCGAGGTTCGGGCCGTCGGCCGGGAGCTTCCCGTCGGCCGTCAGTTCGACATCGGCCGGCTTCGTCCAGTACACCGCCTGACCGGGCTCCTCCAGTTGCAGGGCGAGCAGCGTGTGCTTCAGCCCGTCGCGCACGTCCACGTCGGAGACGGTCTTCTTCGTCGGGTCGAAGATCGCGCCCTTACCGACCGCCGCCATCACCATCGTCTTGCCGATGCTCGACTGGCTGTACGAGAGCACGCTCCACGGCGCGCGGTACGGCGACGGGAGCCGGCCGATGAGCTTCTTGTTGTTCGGCCCGTCCCACGGCTCGTCGAGCTTGAACAGCCCGTACAGCTCCTTCGGGCCGTTGACCGGCTTCTCGCCCGGCCCGCCGTTGTTGTTGATCCACGCGTTCTCCATGTACGGCAGGATCGCGACGCGCCAGCTCAGGAGCGGCTTGCCGTCCTTGTCGAGGATCGCCGGCGGCGGGTAGTGGCCCTTGTCCTTGCGGTAGTTCTCGATCGCCTTCGCGACCGCGGCCATGTTCCGCTCGCGCTCGTTCGACTCGTAATCGCTCGCCCCGATCAGGCGGGCCTCACCGGCGCCCCCCGACACCCCGATCGCCATCGCGACCGTCGCGATGCCGAGCGCCGTGCTCCCGCCGGGCAGCAGGTTGTCGAGTTCGAGCGTCGCCTGCACGGTCGTACCCTTCAAGGCCATTGGCATCGAACCGAGCAATCCGTCGAGTTGTTTCAGCCCGGCCGCGGCCAGCACGAGCCCCACCGTCTCGGGGAACGCTTGAATCCCGGCCGGCGGTTTGGCCGGGTCGCCCTTCGCCTTCTGCTCGACGAACATGAGCGCCTGGGCGAGCTGTCCGCGGGCGAGCTGCACCGCCTCCTGCGCCGCCTTCCCTCCGTCCTTCGCTTCCGCCTCGGTTGCGAACTCCAGAGTCGCCGTGGCGACCGTCTTCGGCTTCAGGTCGAGCGCCGCCAGCAGCGTCTTCGCCTTGAACAGCGGCCGGAGTTCGGCGGGAATCCCCTTCACCGCGTCCGGGCCGGCGACGCTCGCGACGTTCACGCCGAGCGTGACCGGGTGCTTGTCGGCCTCGCGGACGAACGTCGCGGCCAGCGGCGCCGCGCCGCCCTTCGCCATGCGGTCGATCAGCGCGGTGATCGAGTCCTCGGACGCGTACGCGTAGCTGCGCTCGTCGAGCACGAGCACCCCGGACCAGTGCGCCTCGTCGAACTGGTACTCCTTCCCGTTGTGTTTGCGCGTCTGGCCGCCCTTCATCATCGTCTTGAAGAGCTGGGCACGGTCGATCGGCTTCTTGCTGGTGACGACCCACACCGGCGTCTTGTCGGTCGGCCGCCCGACCGGGAGCGGGTCGCGGAAGTTCGGGTCGAACAGGACGACCGTGAACGACTCGACGTCGGACGGGGACGGGTAGAACCGGCTGTCGAACTCCGCGAGCAGGTCCGGTCCGGCCTGCGCCGCGAACGTCCGCAACTGTTTGGCGACGTCCGCCGACCAGACGTCCCCGACGCGCACGTGAAGGAACCCGCGGGCGTCGGGGGTGAGCACCTGCGCGGGGCCGGGATCAGCGGCGCGGGCGAAACCGGCGGGGGCCGCGAGCGCGACCACCGCGACGAGTGCGAACCGAGGTCGGAACATGATGAGGCTCCTCAGGCACGAACTTGGTGGAGGTGTCCGTTTCGGGGCCGCGGAGCGTCTG
>JAFKJJ010000611.1 GCA_017306025.1 Planctomycetota bacterium | reverse complement strand
CGACGACCCCCGATCGGTGATCGCCCCGGCCCGGCCGCGCCCCCCCCGCGCCGAAGGGCCGCGACCCGCACCGAACCCACGGCGTCCGCCGCCCGACGCGGCGCGGCGGACGAGCGACCTCGCCCCCCACGCTCGCACGGAGAAATCCGCCCGATGACCCCGAACCGCCCCTTTCGCCTCGCCGCGATCGTCGCCCTCGCCCTCGGGTCGCTCGCGATCGCCCGGCCGGCGCGTGCGATGCGGTCGGGCTCCCGCCGCCGTACCGCCCGCTCCGCGGCGTCCGCGGATGGCTCACGCGCCGCGTCGGGCGGCCGCCGGTGCCCGGCTTCCCCTACGGTCGGTCGCGGGACGCGCCGGGCGTCACGGTCGAGGACCGCGGGCACGGTCCACCGCTCGACGTCCTCAAGGGCGTCCGGTTCAGCGGCGGCTTCCCCGAAGCGCTGTCGTTCTTCGGTCAAACGGGGTTCGCCGCCCGGTTCCTCCGAAAGTGGGCCGACACGTCGCCGCTGGCGGCACTCGACCTTCACGGGATCGTCGCCCGCGACTGGCGCGCGATCGACGGCCCGCACCTGAGCGGCCTCCGGGCGCTCGGTCTCGGCCAGAGCGCCGGTCCCGGACTGACCGCTGTGGCGTCGTCGGCGCACCTGTCGCGGCTGGAAGCCCTTCACCTCGTCCCCGACCGGTCGAACGTCCGGTGGGCGACGGAGCAGTACCGAGCGTTCGCCGATTCGCCGCTCGCGGGGCGGGTCACGCGCCTGAGTATCGTTCTCGCCGACGTGGGCGAGGCGCTGGCATTTCACGGCGCGCCTCTGGACAACCTGACCGCGTTGGAAATTCGCACCCCGCGAACGCTGAGTGAACGGGAGGAGTTCGACCGCGCCGCGGCGGCGGCCGTCGACCTGCTCTCCCGGCCGGACCTCGATCGCGTCGAAGAACTGACACTCGACCCGGTCACCGCACAAGCCCTGGCCGACGTCGATCGAACGGTTCTCGGCCGCCTGCGGAAACTGGTCCTGGAGGGCGATTCGTCCGAACGGCGCCCGTTCCCGCTCACCACCGGGGTTCTGCCGCCGGGGCTCGCCGATCTGTCGCTCACGGTCGCGGACGGGTCGCTCCGCGGGTTCGCAATGCTGACGAAATCGCCGGTCGTCGGCCGGCTCCGTCACCTTCGGCTCGACGGCGCCCTGAGGCCGACCGCGGACGCGGTCGCCGCAATGGTGGGCCTGTCGCGAGCGCTGGACGTCGGCCGCCTCGAAACGCTCCGGCTCGGGCCGGCGGTGTGCCCGTCGCCGGCCGTGCGGTCGGCGCTGGCGGGGAAGTTCGGCGCGCGGGTGCGCTTCGGCTGACGCCTCATCGGCCCTTCCGCACTGCAACCGCCGTCCGGGCTGCGGGACCGTTTTTGGAGCCGTGACACCGCGTTTGTTGGCACCGCGGTACGGGGCCGGCGGCTTTTTTTGTGGGGCAGGCCGCCTGGCCTGCCTTCTTCGGCATGGCAGGCCAGGCGGCCTGCCCCACGAAAAGGCCGCTACCGCCGCAGGAGCCGCCACGTGAGGAACATCCCGACGCAACCCATGATGATGTCGGCCGCCCAGCAGCCGAGGCCCAGCGGGATACGATTGTTCTTGCCCATGTCTGAACCGGCCAGCAAGAGCGGGTAGTACACGACGAGCGTGGGCAGGAAGCAGATGACGAACGTGCTCAGGTAGTCGGCGCGGTTGGCCCAGACCCCGACCGGGCAGCCGATCAGCGCGAACACGAGGCAGCTCACCGCGAGCGCCGGGCGGGCGTAGATCTCGGCCTGGAGGTTGCGGACCTGCCGCGACTTCACGTCGATGACGGACTGGAAGTTCTTCACCTCGTTGACCGCGAGCCCCCGGAGCGTGGGGTCGGTGATGGTGTTGAACTCGGCCGCGAGCTGGTCGCGCTGGCGGACGAGGTCGTCCCGCTCGGCGGCCATCGCCGCGATCCGCGCCGGCAGGTCGTCCCAGGTCAGCGCGCTGATCCGCAGCCGGGCCTCCTTGCCGCTCACGGAATCCGGCAGGTCCATCACGAACGGGCCGGCGCTGCCGGTGGACCCCTGTGCGTTCTTCTCGTACACCACGAACCGGTCCGGGTCGATGACGACCTTCCCCGCGGCCACGTCCACCCGCAGCCGGGCCTCGTGCATGCGGGCCACGAGGTCGTAGCCGATCCCCAGGTCCGCCCCCGGCTTCGCGTCCTTCGACCGCACCCGGCGCTTGATGACCACGTCGATCAGGCGCTTGCCCTGCACGTCGCGGACGTACAGCACGTACGGCAGACTGGGGTGCCTCAGGCACCGGTCGCGGCGGAGCTGGTTGTAAAGCACCTCCTCCGGGTCCGAGAGGATCTGCTCGTAGAGCCGCTGCTGCGACGCGGGGATGACGGTGTGGTACAGCCCTGCGGTGGTGGCCGTCGTGAGGCAGCCGAGCACGAGGGCCGGCTTGACGATCCCGAACAGGTGGACCCC
>JAFKJJ010000064.1 GCA_017306025.1 Planctomycetota bacterium | reverse complement strand
CATCAACGGCAACGGCGGCAACGACGTGCTGGTGATCCTCCCCAACGGCACCATCGCCGTTGTCGACGGCATCACCGGGCAGCTCGCCGCGGTGGCCGGGCTGGACTTCAACGGGGACGGGTTCAAGGACGTGCTGTTGATCGCCCCCAGCGGTGCCCCGCGCACCTTCTTCGACGGCAAGACCGGACGGAGTTTCTCCCTGGGCGGTTGAGCCGCCGCGCGGTTTCCGGTCGGGCGCCCGCCAACGGGGGGCGCCCGGCCACGTTTCTATCAGTGCAGTGCGGTTCGTCGCGCCGATTTCACTTGACGATCTCGTTCCCGCCGGTCAGCATCATTTGACACAGGCGCATTCGACCGAAGCTCCCCGGCGCGAGCGCCGCTCGCCTCTCCGTTTCCGATCACGACTCGCATCCCCTGGTGCGTCCTCATGGCCGTTCTCAAGACCCAGTGTCCCGAGTGTGACGCCAAGATCCGCCTGACCGTCGAGGGCGCGGGCGAGCACGAAACGGAGTGCCCGAAGTGCGGGCACTCCTTCACCGCCGAGGCCGAACCGGAGGCCGCGTCGGCCAACGCACCCAAGAAGAAGGGCGAGGCCGCCCCGACAAAGAAGGCGGGGACCAAGGAAACGACCCGGGCGGGTGCCGGAACCAAGAAGGCGAAAGCCGCGCGCCACGAGGAGGAGGAGGACGACGAGGACGAGGACGACGCGCCCAAGAAAAAGAAGAAAAAGAAGGGGGCCGGGGACGACGGCAAGAAGCAGAAGCTCGTGCTCGCGGGCGTCGCGGCCGGGGTGCTGTTGGTCGGCGGGCTGGGCGCGGTCGTCTTCGCGATGTCGTCCAACAAGGACAGGACCGCTCAGAAGTCGGACGCGCCCGCAGACCAGGTCGCGCCGGCGCTGGTGCCGAACAAGGGGCCGGGGCCGGCGCCGACCCCGTCGAAGGAGCCGAGCCCGAAGGAGCCGAACCCGAAGGGGCCAACCGGGAACGGGACGGTCGGCCCGAACCCGAAGCAGCCGGACAAGGTCGTCCCGAAGAAGATCACGGAGGATGAACTCGCCAAACTGCTGCCCCCGCCGCCGAAGATCAAGCTCGAAGGGTCGCTGGTCCCGCTGCCCGACAAGCCGCTGTTCAAGGCCCCGGCGATCCCGCCCCTGGCCCAGGACGAGGACCCGTTCGTGCGCGCCAAGGACTTCAAGCCCGACGGCGCGCTGCCCGAGTTGCCCAAGCTGACCGACCGCGGCCTGCGCCCGGTGCTGGCGCTCGACTCCGGCGGGCACACGGCGTTCGTCCTGAAGGTGTTCTTCACCCCCGACGGCAAGCGGATCATCACCGTCAGTAAGGACAAGTCGGTCCGGATCTGGGACCCGGCCACCAACGAACCGGTCAAGACGATCCGGTTCCCGGCCGGTCCGGGCGACGAGGGCTCGCTCCGCGCCGCGGCGCTGTCCCGGTCGGGCAAGCGGCTGGCGGTGGGCGGGGAGCCCCTCAAGGACCCCAAGAAGGGTGAGATCGTTCCGGGCAAGGTGCCGATCTTCATCGTCTCGCCGGAAACCGGCGCGCTGATCCGGCGCATCGACGCGGGCAGCCACGTGATCACCTCCATGGACTTCTCCAGCGACGGCAACCGGCTCGCCGTCGGGTGCGCGAACACCCACCTCCAGGTGTTCGACGTGACGACCGGGCAGCAGCTCGGGCCGCCGGGCGGGGTGCGGGGCCGGGGCGGACTGGAACTGAAGTTCAACCCGCAGCCCAAGAGCAACCTCGTCGCCAGCCTGGGGCCGGACAACATCGTGCTCCTGGCGGACGTGCTCAGCGGGCGGTTCACTAACGTCAAGGTCAACGCCGGAACCGGGGCGGCGACCAAGCTCGCCTGGAGCAACGACGGCAAGTTCCTGGCCGTCGGCTGCACCAACGGCGCCATCGTGATCCACGACGCGACCGGCAAGCCGGTCACGACCCTGCCCCCGGTCACCGCGGAGGTCGACGGGGACAAGGGCAAGGTCCGGGTGCCGGTACAGATCAACGAGCTGGCGTTTCTGCCCGGGGACCGCGACCTGGCGGTGATCGGGTACCACCGGTTCGCGGCGGTCATCGACTCGGGCACCGGGAAGGTGGTGCAGGCGTTCAAGCTCCACCCCAACACCGTGTTCTCGATGGACGTGTCGCCCGACGGCAAGACGGTCGTCTCGTGCGGCGGGTACCACCACGAGGCGCTGGTGTGGGAGGTGAACGGCGGCAAGGTGCTGCACCGGCTGGCCGGCACCGGGACCGCGGTGTGGGGGGTGGCGTGGGCGAAGGACGGCAAGTCGATCGCCTTCGGGCACAAGACGCCGAAGGCCGGGGAAGACGGGGAACTGGAGCACACGTTCCGGCTCGACGAGCTGGGCCTGGGCGGCCCGCCCGACCCGACGAAGTACGTCCACACGGTGAAGTCCGACGAGGGCGTCGGGCTGGAGCACGGCACCGTCGGCGGCCACACGGGCTTCGTGATCAAGACACCCGGCCGCGGCGAGCAGTTGCTCGTCCTCGCGAACCCGGACGAGAAAATTTACTCGGCCACGCTGCTGCCCAAGGGCAACGCGATCGTCGCCGGCGGGGTCGGCGACATCTACCTGATCAACCCGGCCACGCTCAAGGTGTCGTCCAACCCGTTCATCGGCCACACCGGTAACGTGGTGTGCGTCACCCCGTCGCCCGACGGCCGGTACTTCGCCACCGGCTCGAACGACCAGACGATCCGCATCTGGCGGCGCGACCTGGAGGAGCCGCTGCTGTCGATCTTCGTGGCCGGGCGCGAGTGGGTGGCGTGGACCACGCAGGGGTACTACGCGTGCTCGCCGCAGGGCGAGCGGCTCATGGCCTGGCAGGTGAACCCCGGCCCCAACAGCGCGACCCGGACGCCGCAGGTCCACCCGGCGGAGCGGTTCCGTAAGTCGCTCTACCAGCCGGCGCTGCTCAAGTACGTCGTCCCCGCCGGCGACCTGCGGGTGGCCATGGCGCTGGCCAAGAAGCACGACAAGGCGCTGGTCGAAACGAGCAACGTCGCCGACGTGCTCCCGCCGGAGGTCACCCTCGAGGGGTTCACCGGCGACGCCGAGGTGAAGGTCGAGAAGGAGGCGCTCACGGTGAGGGCGACGGCCAAGAGCGCCAAACACCCGATCACCTCGATGCGCCTCCTGGTGAACGGGCGCCCGTTCCAGGGGGCCGCGGGGGTCCGGCGGTTCGACAAGCCGGAGCCGGAGGCCACGGCCACCTGGGAGGTGCCGCTGATCCCCGGCACGCACACCGTCGCCGTCATCGCCGACACGGGCGTGAGCCGCGGCATGTCGAAACCGGGCGTCGCGGTCCGGTCGGGCGACCCGCCCAAGCCGAACCTGTACGTGCTGGCGATGGGCGTGTCCGACTACCCCGGCCCGATGAAACTGAGGTACTGCGCCACCGACGCCCAGATGCTCTCCAAGGCGTTCCAGGAGCACTCGAAGAGCGTGTTCGCCGGCATCGAGGTGAAGCTCCTGACCGACAAGCAGTGTACCACCAAGGGCATGCTGGAGGGGCTGGACTGGCTGAAGTCGAAAATGACCCCGCAGGACGTGGGCATCGTCAGCTTCTCCGGGCACGGCATGCGCGACGACTTCGGCCGGTTCTACCTCGTGTCGGTCGACATCGACCCGGCGGACGCGGAGCGCACCTGCCTGCCCGGCGACGTGCTCAAGGACCGGCTGGACAACATGCCCGGCCGGCTGATCGCGATCCTCGACGCCTGCCACTCCGGCATGGCGGGCAACGACGGCAAGCCGCCGGCCCGGGCCGACGCGCTGGTCCGCGACCTGACGGCCGAGGACTCTGGGGTGATCGTCATGTGCGCCTCGCTCGGCCGCGAGTTCGCCATCGAGAGCCCGATCAGCAAGGCCGGGTTCTACACGTTGGGGCTGGTCGAGGGGATGTCGGGGCACGGCGACATCGACGGCGACGGGGTCGTGTACCTGCACGAGTTGGACCTGTACGCGACCACGCGGGTGCGCCAGTTGAGCATGGGGCGGCAGAACCCGACGTTCTCGCGCCCGCCCAGCGTGCGCCCGTTCCCGATCGCCAAGATCGACAAGCCGCCGGCGCCGTGATCCGGTGGCCGAATCGTTCCGCGCTCGCGCGGCGCCCCACGGGCGGACGTCGCGCGGGCCGCTCGTCCGGGGTCGGCCCGGGTGCGGCCGGTTCATTTCGCCGGCGCGAAGTACAGCCCGGACAACTCGCGCCGGAAGTGCGGGTCGCCGAACCGCCAGACGAACATTTCCACGAAGTAGTGGAACACGAACAGTCCGTCGAACACGGCCACGAGCGCCAGGTACCGGAACGGCTGCCCCGCGGCCTCCGGCGCGCGGCCCATCATCCCCATGCCGGCGTGCGTGGCCAGCGTGACGAGCCCCGCCACCCCATCACGAGCGCGTAGAAGACCACCGGTCGCGCCCGCACCGCGCCGAACGCGCGGTCGATTCGGCGGGTCGGGTCGAGCGGCGCGCGGAAGCACCGCGGGGCCATCAACACGTGATACTCGACGTAATGCACCGCCAGCGCCGCGAGATACAGCGGGAAGTACGCCGCGGTCATCAGCGCGGAAACCGTTTGCACGAGAACGTAAGCGACCGCGGCACCGTACCCGCGTCGGCCGCGTGCGGACCGCCACAACCCGACCGTTACGGCCCCGAACAGGCTCGCCGCAACGGCCGCGAGTCCGACCCACGCGCCCTGCGCCGCGCCGAGCGGCACGACCGACGGAAAGAGTTCGCCCAGGAGCGGCGCGACCGTGAGGGGGCCGCCCGGTTGAACGAGCGGGCACACTCCGCCGGCCAGGAACGAGACGAACAGCAGCCCCGCGAGCGACAGGAAGTACAGGTTCTCGATCCGCTTCGCGCCGGGCGCCGGTTTTACCCCCGTCCGCGCCTTGAACAGTTGCAAGACGCCGAACGACTGCCGGTTGAAGTGATTGAAGTCCGCCAGCCGCACCGCGGCGAGCACGAACACCCCGAGCGCGGGGAACACCGCACCGATCCGCAGCGCGTGATACAAATCGAACCCGACGAACGCCAGCGCGGGCACGAGGAAGAACACGAGCCGGTTGCCCGGCGTGGACGCGAAGTACCGCAGGTTCTCTGATCGCAGATAGAGGGCGAGGGTGACGACGAAGTGGGTCATCCCGAACAGCCAGACGTAGACCCACAGCAGGAGGTTGTTGGCGGAGAGTAGGACGGCCGCGGCCATCGGCACCGCGAGCGCCGGGAACGCCCCGACGATGAGCGCCGCGGGCCACCGCTTCTGAAAGAAGCCGGTCGGCCGGAGCAATTGGCCGGGCGGCCGTGTCGTGACCGACGCGGGTACGGAAGGGGCGAGTTGAGGTGTGGCCAGAGGCACGGCCGTGGCGGTCGGCACTGTCAAACTCCGCTGAGCCCGTGGGGCGACAGCGAAGCGTAGAACACGTCCGAGCGATCGGCGTTCGCGCCCGTCCTGACCGAGGTCCGGCGAACGGCACGCTTGCGGGCAGGTCACCTCCGGTTCCGGGGGGTACGGCGAGATCGAGGGCGCGGCCGGCCCCGCCGGTCGTTGCGCACGGTAGATCACGACCGACCGCTCGGCCGCCGACCGCTCGCGGTGCCCTCGCCTCCGCCGTTCAGAACCGCGCGGACGCCACCGACGCCTTTCAAAAAGTCCGGTACTCCGTGCAAGGAGCCACGCACCCGCTGGCTCTTGACCGCGTTAGAACGAGAACGGCCCGAGCCGCGTGGGCATGTCCGGGTGTACTCGGTTCACGCCCGGTGATTGCCGCGAGGGTGTGGACCTCCCGGCACTCATCGCCGACACGCGCACCGAACGCAGGTTGCGGTGAAACGGCCGTCGGCGGCCCGCGTCCTACTCGCGGGGAGGTAGCACTCATGCGCCGCGGGCTGAACGCGATGAGACTGGCCGTCGTTCTCGTCGTCCTGTCCCTCTTGGCGGCGGCGGTACTTCCGGCGATCCAGAAGATGCGCGTCACGTCCGCGCTGACGAGGTGCCGGAACAACCTCCAGCAACACGGGCTCGCCCTTCACAATTACGCGGACACGAACAACGGGTACTTCCCGTCCGGCACGATGCCGAACCCCGACCTTCCGCCCGAGCAGCGGTTCAGCTTTCACGCCGTCCTTTTGCCCTTCATGGAGTGCGACAGGCTCTATTCCCAGCTCGCGAAATCGGAGGCGTGGGACTCGGATCGGAACGTCGACCTGCTGGCGCCCCGGACGTTCGAGTTGTACCAGTGCCCCGTCTGGGTCAGGTTCCACGGCTACGGCACCGATCTCACGGCGAGCGGCCACCGCGCCTTTACCAACTACGTCGGCGTCGCGGGCGTGGGCGCCGACGCCGCGACGCGTTCGGTCAAGGCACCGGACATCGGCATATTCGGCTACGAGCGCCGGGTGAACATGAGCGACGTGTCCGACGGGTCATCGAACACCGCAATGCTGATCGAGACGACCCACGACGTCGGGCCGTGGCCCCGCGGCGGGCCGAGCACCGTTCGCGCGGTCGAACCGGGAGGCTCACCGTTCGGCGGCACGCACCGCCGAACGTCGTGGATGTATCAGACGCCCGCCGCCGGGTTTCACATTGTGCTCGCCGACGCCTCGGTGCGGCACACAAAGCCGGACATCGCTCCCGCGGTTCTCGCGGCGCTCGCGACCGCGGCCGGCGGCGAGGTTACCGGCGACTGGTGACGCCCGTTACCGTTCATTCACTTCCCATCGCCCCCGAACGCTGGTAACCTCGGATTATCCCGCCTGCCGAGGTCTCCCGCCGATGCGCCTTTCCGCTCCCCGCTGCGTCGTGCCGTTCGCGTTGCTTGTCGCCGCGCTGCTGAGTCCGGGGTTGAACGCCCCCGGCCGTGCGCAGCCGAAGGACAAGGTCGATCCCGATCACGCCGCAAAGATGGCGAAGGGCACGGAGCTGTTCAGGCTGAGCGTGCGGGGGGTACTCCAAGCGAAGTGCGTGAAGTGCCACAGCGGCGAGCGGATCGAGGGGGAGTTCGACATGGGCACCCGCGAGTCGCTCCTGAAAGGCGGCGGGCGCGGTCCCGGGGTGGTGCCCGGGGACCACAAAAAGAGCCTCTTCTACCAACTGACGGCCCACCAGAAAGAACCGCACATGCCGCACGAGCGGGCCAAACTGCCCGACTCGGATATCGCCAAAATCGCGGAGTGGATCGACCTCGGCGCGCCCTACGATAAGCCGTTCGTTGACAAGGACGACACCGCGTGGACCAGGAAGGTCACGCCGGCCGACGCGAAGAAGCACTGGGCGTATCAGCCGCTCGCGCGCGACGTCAAGAACCCGAAACCCGACGTCCGCAATCCGATCGACGGCTTCCTGCTCGCCAAGCTCGAAGCCGCCGGGATCAGGCCGAACCCGCCCGCCGACAAGCGCACGCTGATCCGCCGCGCGCACCTCGGGCTCATCGGGCTTCCCCCGACTCCGGAACAGGTCGATCAATTTCTGAAGGACGGGTCGCCCGACGCATTCGAGAAGGTGGTGGACGGGCTGCTCGCGTCGCCGCACTTCGGCGAGAAGCAGGCGCGGCACTGGCTCGACCTCGTGCGGTTCGCAGAGAGCCACGGGTTCGAGCACGACTACGACCGCCCCACCGCCTACCACTACCGCGACTTCGTCATCAAGGCGCTGAACCAGGATCTGCCGTTCGACACGTTCGCGAAGTGGCAACTCGCCGGCGACGAACTCGCCCCGAACGACCCGCTGGCGATGACGGCGACGGGCTACCTCGCGGCCGGCGTCCACAGCACGCAGATCACCAAGAACGAGGTCGAAAAGCACCGCTACGACGAACTCGACGACATCCTGGGCAACATCGGCACGACTTTCCTCGGCCTGACCGTGGGCTGCGCGCGGTGTCACGACCACAAGTACGACGCGATCCCCGCGCGCGACTACTACCGGATGCTGTCGGCGTTCACAACGGTCGTTCGCGCGGAGGTGGATCTCGACCTCGACCCGCAGGGTTACGCGAAGGCAAGGACCGCGTTCGACGCCGAGCACGCGCCGTTCGTTTCGGCCGTCGAGACGTTCGAGAAGGAGCACCTGCCGGCGCGGTTGGCGGCGTGGGAAAAGGAAAGGGCCGGCGGGCCGCTCCCGGCCGACGCGTGGGTGCTGCCGCGGGTGAGTTCGAGCAAGTCCGCCGGCGGCGCGACGCTCGCGCCTCAGCCCGACGGCAGCGTGCTGGTCTCCGGCAAGAACCCGACCACCGAAACGCTCACCTTCGAACTCGCGACGGACCTCGCCAACATCCGTTCGCTTCGGTTGGAAGCGCTGGCGCACCCGTCACTCGTGAAGGGCGGTCCGGGGCGCGCCGCCAACGGCAACTTCGCACTCTCCGACATCCGCGTGTTCGCCGAACCGGTCGCGGCGGGCGAAAAGACGCCCGCCGCGCGTGTGAAGCTCGTCAACCCGCGGGCCACGTTCGAACAGAAGGGGCTGCCGGTCGCGGCGGCGATCGACGACAACGCCACGACCGCGTGGGCGATCGACCCGCAATTCGGGAAGGATCATGCCGCCGCCTTCGGTTTCGAGAAGCCGATCGGCTTTGCGGGCGGAACGAAGCTGACGGTCACGTTGTCGTTCAACAACAACACGGGACACGGGATCGGCCGCCCGCGGTTCGCGGTGAGCGCGGGCGAGCGACCCGAACTCGGCGGGAGCGCAACGACCGAACTCGTTCGCGCCGGCCTCGCGGTGCCCGCGGACAAGCGGCCGCCGGAACAGGCGGCCGCGGTGCTGAAGTGGTACGCCCCGCAGGACCCGGAGTTCCAGAAGCTCCAGAAGGCGGAGCGGGACCACGCGGCGAAGGCCCCGAAACCGAACCGCGTGAAGGCGCTCGTGTCGAGCGAGGGGCTGCCGCCCATTCGACTGCACTCGCAGGGTGCCGACTTTCTGACGGAGACGCACTTTCTACGGCGCGGCGACCCGGCACAGAAGAGCGGCGTCGCGCACCTGTCGTTCCTGCAAGCGCTCATGCCGGGGGCCGAAGCGCAAACCAAGTGGGTGAAGCCCGCGCCCGCGGGCTCGCGGCTCAGTTATCAGCGTTCGGCGTTCGCCAACTGGCTCACCGACACCGAGGGCGGCGCGGGCCACCTCGTCGCCCGTGTCATCGTGAACCGGTTGTGGGCACAACACTTTGGCCGCGGGCTGGTGGCGACGGTCAGCGACTTCGGCGTCCGTGGCGACGCGCCGAGTCACCCGGAGTTGCTCGACCTCCTCGCGAACGAACTGATCCGCAACGGCTGGAAGCTGAAACCGGTCCACAAGCTGATCGTGACCAGCGCCGCGTACCGGCAAAGTTCCGTTCGCGACGAGTCGAAAGCAAAGCTCGACCCGGACAACAAGCTCGTGTGGCGGCAGCCGGTTCGACGGCTGCAAGCGGAGGTGATCCGCGACAGCATTCTGGCGGTCGGCGGTCGGCTCAACACGACCATGTACGGCCCCGGCACGCTCAGTGAAGAAAGTCCGCGCCGGAGCATCTATTTCACGATGAAACGCAGCAAGCTCATTCCGTCGCTGGTCGTCTTCGACGCCCCGGACGGCACGGTGGGCGTCGGCGACCGGCCGAGTACGACGGTGGCCCCGCAGGCGCTGCACCTGATGAACAACCCGCACGTGCGGGCCGCGGCCTACGGCTTGGCAAAGCGGGCCTCGAACGACGGCAAGTTAAACGACGCCGACGCCGTAACGCGGGCGTACCTGATCGCACTGTGCCGCGAGCCGACGAAGGACGAACGGGCCGACGCGCTGGCGTTCCTGAAGCCGCACGCCGGCGCCGCACGCGAAACCGCGCTGGCGGACCTGTGCCAGGTGCTGTTCTGCCTCAACGAGTTCCTTTACGCGGAATGACCGTGGATGAACTGGCGAGCGAGTTCGACACGGCCTGGAAGGAGGCGCTGGAGTGGTTCTTCGAGCCGTTCCTGGCGTTCTTCTTTCCGACCGTTCACGGCGGCATCGACTGGAGCCGCGGCTACGAGTTCCTGGACAAGGAGCTCCAGCAGCTCGTGCCGGAAGCCGCAACCGGTCGCGGGACGGTGGACAAGCTCGCAAAGGCGTGGACCGCGGCGGGCAAAGAGGCATGGGTGCTCATCCACGTCGAGGTCCAGAGTAACCACGACGCGGGATTTGCCGAGCGGATGTACGTCTACAACCACCGCCTCCGTGACAAGCACGGGCGAATGCCGGTGAGCCTCGCGGTACTGGGCGACGAGAGCGGCACGTGGCGCCCGAGCGAATACCACGCCGGGCAATGGGGCTGTGAGGTGCGGTTCACCTTCCCGGCTGTGAAGCTGGTAGACTACAGGGGTCGTGACGCCGCGCTGGAAGCGGACACCAATCCGTTCGCGGCCATCGCGCTCGCCCATCTGAAGGCGCAGGAGACGAAAAGCAACCTGGCTGACCGCTACGACTGGAAGATCCGACTGGTCAAGGGATTATTCGGCCGCGGGTTCGACAAGGTCCGGATGCGGCGGTTGTTTCACGTGATCGACTGGGTCATCAAGCTGCCGAAGGTCCAGCGCGTACAGTTCAAGCAGGAGATCGAGGAGTTCCAGAAGGAGCAGAAGATGCCGTTACTCTCACCGACCGAAGAGTTGTGGAAGGAAGAGGCGGAGGCCGAGGGGATGGTAAAGGGGATGGCAAAGGGCGTGGCGCAGGGGATGGCCGAGGGGATGGCAAAGGGCGTGGCGCAGGGGATGGCCGAGGGGATGGCGCAGGGGATGGCGCAGGGCATTGAGGCGGTTCTGGACCTCCGCTTCGGCGCCGAGGGTTTGGCTCTGATGCCGCGCGTCCACCAACTCACCGATGCGAACCTGCTCGCGCAATTCCTTCGTTCGAGCAAGACCGCGCCCGACCTCGATACGCTCCGCTCGCTACTCCCGCCGCAACCGCAAGTCTGAACTTCCCCCTGAGGCACGTCATGCTCCACGTTCCGCGTCTGTTCGCGTCGCCGGAAGTCGCCTATCGGTCGCGCCGCGAGTTCCTGACCCGCGCCGGTGGCGGGTTCGGTATGCTCGCCCTCGCCGACCTGCTTCGAGCCGAAGAAAAGCCCGCGCCCCCCGAAGACCCACTCGCGCCGAAGAAACCGCACTTCGCGGGCAAGGCGAAGGTCGTCATCTGGCTGTTCATGAACGGCGGGCCGAGCCAGGTGGACACCTGGGACCACAAGCCCGAACTCGAAAAACGCGACGGGCAGGAGTTGAAGGGCTTCGACCCGAACACCGGGTTCTTCAACGGCCAGGTCGGGCCGCTGATGAAGTCGCCGTTCAAGTGGGCGAAACACGGGCAGTGCGGGAAGATGGTCAGCGAGCTGTTTCCGCACATGGCGAAGCACGTGGACAAGATGGCCTTCGTTCACTCGCTGTGGAGCGACTCGAACAACCACTCGCCGGCGCTGTTCAAGATGAACACCGGGTTCGCCCGGATGGGCTACCCGTGCGTCGGCTCGTGGGTCACCTACGGGCTCGGCAGCGAGAGCCGCGACCTGCCCGCCTTCTGTGTGATGTACGACACGCTGGGCCGCGGCATCCCGAAGGGGCACGCGCTCAACTGGGGCGCGGGGTTCCTGCCGACCGTGTTCCAGGGCACCGCGTTCAAGCCGCAGGGCGAACCGATCGACAACCTGACGCGGCCGAAGGACATCACCGCGGAGCGCCAGCGCGGCCAGCTCGACCTGCTCGCGAAGCTGAACAAGAAGGGGACGGAGAAGCAACCGGGTGAGGCGGACTGGACCGCGCGCGTGGAGAGCTACGAACTCGCGTACCGGATGCAGATGGCCGCCCCGGACGCGCTCGACCTCGCCAAAGAGACGGCCGAGACGAAGAAGCTCTACGGGCTCGACAACCCGAAGTCGACGCACTTCGCCAAACAGTGCCTCATCGCGCGCCGGCTCGTGGAACGCGGCGTGCGGTTCGTGCAGATCTACTCGGGCGGGATGGAGAACGACCTGAGTTGGGACGGGCACAACAACATCGCCAAGAACCACGGCGGGTTCGCACAGGAAACGGACCAGCCGATCGCGGGGTTGCTCGAAGACCTCCACCGGAAGGGCCTGCTCGACAGCACGCTCGTCATCTGGGGCGGCGAGTTCGGTCGGCTGCCGATCGTGCAGAAGGGCAACAACGGCCGCGACCACAACCCGCACGCGATCACCTACTGGCTGGCCGGCGGCGGTGTAAAGGGCGGGGTGAGCTACGGGGCCAGCGACGAGGTCGGCTTCAAGGCCGCAGAGAACCGCGTGAGCGTCAACGACTTCCACGCGACCGTGCTACACCTGATGGGACTCGACCACAAGAAGCTGACGTACCGCTACAACGGCCGCGACTTCCGACTGACGGACGTCGCGGGCACGGTGGTGAGGGACGTTCTGGCGTAACCTTTCGGCGACCCAACTCTGCGACCCCGGCCACCGAGCCGGGGTCGGCCCTTTCACCGATTGCCCATCTTCCCGACGGTCGCCCCGCCGCGTCGGGCACGTCGGATGCAACCCCTGTCGGGAGCCCGTTGCGCGGCACCATCACGACGAGCCATGCCACGCGCCGGCGCGATCGGGCACTCTCTCCACCCGAAACACAGGAGGCATGCGATGGCCGGTAACAGGAACAACAGGCGCGGGTTCGCGGCGATGGACGAGGACGAACAGCGCGAGATCGCCAGCAAGGGCGGGCGGGCGGCCCACGAGCGCGGCACCGCCCACGAGTTCGACTCCGAAGAGGCCGCCGAGGCCGGACGCAAGGGCGGCGAGGCGATCAGCCGCGACCGCGAGCACATGGCCGAGATCGGCCGCAAGGGCGGGCTGGCCGCGCACCACCGCAACGCCGCGTTCTACCACGAGGCGGCCGCCCACCACCACCGCCAGGCCGCCCGACACCACGAGTCCGGCCAGGAGGACGAGGGCGAGCGCCACGGCGAACTCGCCCGCGGCCACGGCGAGACCGCCCACGGCCACAGTCAGCGCACCCGCCGAGGATTCGCGGCGATGGACGAGGAGGAGCAACGGGAGATCGCCAGCCGGGGCGGCCGGGCGGCCCACGAGCGCGGCACCGCCCACGAGTTCGACTCCGAAGAAGCCGCCGAGGCCGGGCGCAAGGGCGGCGAAGCCTCACACGGCGGCGGTCGAGGCGGTGGAAGCAGGGGCGGTAGTCAACGCGGGTTCGCGGCGATGGACGAGGAGGAACAGCGCGAAATCTCCCGCCGCGGTGGTGAGGCGTCGCGCGGTGGCGGGCGCGGCGGAAACGGCGGTGGTAGCCGTCGGGGTTTCGCGGGGATGGACGAGGAGGAGCAGCGCGAGATCGCCAGCCGGGGCGGGCGCGCCTCGCACGGCGGACGCGGCCGCCGGGACGAGGACGAAGACGAGGAGGGCGGCAACAGCCGGGGCGGTAGCGGCGGGCGCGGGTTCGCGGGGATGGACGAAGAGGAGCAGCGCGAGATCGCCAGCAAGGGCGGGCGCGCCTCGCACGGCGGCCACGGCCGCCGTGACGACTGAACCCATCCTCTGACGGCAAACGGGCGGTAGCGGTCGACCGCTACCGCCCGTTCGTTTGAGGCGCTCGTGGGCACCCCGGCTCACGTCCCCGGGCAGCGCCCCGCGCATCAGCCCAGCCCTTCGGCCGTCAGCATCTCGATACTCGCCTCGAACGCGCCGACCGTGTGGTCGACCACCGCGTCGGTGTGCTCGCAACTCGTCATCCCCGCCAGCCCCCACCAGTCCACGCCGTTCAGGAGCATCGCCTGACGCAACCCGTACACCTGCTTCATGCTCTTCGGGCCGTCGAGCTTGTTCACGTCGCCGTCGAACGGCACCAGGCAGTTGTAGTCGCCCGCGTTCGTGCTCGGCCGATCGCCGCGGTAGTTCGGCACCACCCGGACCATGCTGAAGTCGCCGTAGGCCACCCACGGCCAGTCGCGCGCCTCGAACAGTTCGTTCAACTTATTGCGGAGCCGGCGCCCGGCGGCGTTCGCCCTCTCACTCGGCTCGCCGGTCGCCACGCGCTTGAGCGTCGCGACGCCCGCCGACGCGGACAGCGGGTTCGCGTTGTACGTGCCGGGGTGCTTCATCTTCGGCTTGCCCGGCCGCGGCTCGATGAACGCCAGAATATCGGTCCGACCCGCAAGGCACCCGCCCGGCAGACCGCCCGCCAGGATCTTCGCCATCGAAGTGAGGTCCGGCGTGACGCCGTAGAAGGCCTGCGCCCCGCCCGGCGCGACGCGGAAGCCGGTAATCACCTCGTCGAAGATGAGCAGGCGGTTCTGGCGCGAACACACCTCGCGCAAGCCCTTCAGGAACGGCCCGCGGATCGGGACGGTCCCCCAATGGCCGCCGGTCGGTTCGAGGATCACGGCGCCGATGTCCGGGTCCGCCTTCAGGGCATCCTCGACGCGGTTGAGGTCGTTGGGAGGCACTGCGACGCAGTGCCGCGACACCTCTTCGGGCACGCCGGGAACGCCGGGGGCGTCGTAAGGGTAATCGGATGCCACCGTAACGTAGTCGTGCCAGCCGTGGAAGTGGCCCTGGAACTTCAGGAACTTCCCACGCCCGGTGTAGAGGCGCGACAGCCGGAGGGCCATCAGGGTCGCTTCCGTTCCGCTCCCGGTGAAGCGGACGCGCTCGGCGCTCGGAATGAGCTTGCGGACGAGTTGCCCCCACTCAATTTCCAGATCGTGGCACGAGCCGTAATGCGTGCCGCGGGCCATCTGCTCCTGCACGGCCTTTACCACATCAGGAGGGCAGTGGCCGAGCAGGTGCGAGCCGTGTCCGACGAAGTAGTCGGTGAGCTTGTGGCCGTCCACGTCCCACTTGTGCGCCCCCTGGGCGTGCGTGACGTAGATCGGGAAGGGGTCCATCATCCGGGCGTCGTGTGTGACGCCGCAGGGGAACAAGCCCTTTGCGGTTTCGAACCGCTGCTTGGAGCCGGCGAACTCCGACGTGTAACGGTCGACGAGCGTTTGGGTCGGTGCGGCCGCGGGCATGGGAAAAGCTCCGTCGTGATGAGGTGAGGCGTTGAAGAGGTAGTTTAGCGGCCGACCGCGCGGGGACACCGGCGAAACGGCCGGGCCTCGGCCTTCGAGCCGATCGGAAAATTCCTTGCGGGCCGCGCTCGGTCGGGCTATACGCCGCATTTGATCTCGCGGCCTATCACCCGCAAGAACCGGGCTTCACGGCCGCTCTGCTGACCTCGCGACCTGTCGCAGCGAAGCGCTGCTTCACGGCCGCTCTGCTGACCTCGCGACCTGTCGCAGCGAAGCGCTGCTTCACGGCCGCTCCAGTTGGATCTCGCGGCCTGTCGCCCGCAGAGCCGGGCTTCACGGCCGCTCCAGTTGGATCTCGCGGCCTGCCAGTTGGATCTCGCGGCCTGTCGCCCGCAGAGCCGGGCTTCACGGCCGCTCCAGTTGGATCTCGCGGCCTGTCGCCCGCAGAGCCGGGCTTCACGGCCGCTCCAAGTCGCCGTGCCAGGAGGCCACATGCGCCATTCGTTCGCGCTCTCCCTCGCCGCGCTGACCGCCGCCACGGTCGCGCTCGCGCAGCCGTCCGCGAAGCCCGACAACGCCGCCACCGTTAACGGCGAGACGATCCCGCTCGCCGATGTCGACGCGGTGCTCAAGCACACGCTCCCGCTCACGCCGCTCACCGCGGCGCAGCGCCGGCAGATGCGGATCGAGGTGCTCTCGGACATGGTCGACGATCTGCTCGTGCGGCAGTTCTTGCGGAAGAACGGCCCGAAGGTCGACCCGGCCGAGATCGACGCACAGCTCAAGGCGTTCGCCGGGAAGTTGCAGACGGAAGGGAAGTCGCTCGCGGAGTGGCTCAAGGAGACCGGTCAGACGGAGTCCCAGGTCCGTGAGTCGTGGACGGCCGCGATGCAACTGACCGGCTACGTGAAGCTCAACACGACCGAGGAGCAACTCAAGGCGTACTACGCGGCGAACAAGGATTACTTCGACCGCGTCGAGGTAAAGGTCCGGCACATCGTGCTCCGCGTGAACAAAAACGCCCCCGCGACCGAGCGCGCGGCCGCCAAAGAGAAGCTCGAAGCGCTCCGCGCCGAGATCGCGGCCGCGAAGGTCGACTTCGCGGCCGCGGCCAAGAAGCACTCGCATTGCCCCAGCGCCCCGACCGGCGGCGACATCGGCTACATCGCCCGCAAAGGCGGGTTGGTGGACGAGGCGTTCAGCAAGGCCGCGTTCGCGCTCAAGCCGGGCGAGCTCAGCGGCGTGGTCGAGACCGACTTCGGCTTGCACATTCTTCAAGTGACCGATCGTAAGCCGGGTACGCCGAGTACGTACGACAAGTCCGCGACCGACGTCCTCGATAGTTACACTGACGACTTCCGTGCCGAACTCATTGCGAAGTTGCGGAAGCAGGGGCAGATTCAGATCACGGTGCCCTGACGGGGCCTCGGGCCATAAAGTCGAAAGTCGTCGGGTCGAAGACCTACAGGGCGGTCTTCGACCCGACGACTTTCCGCCCGTACCTCCCGCGAATCCAGTTTGTGACACTTTTCACTTGCCCGCCCTGGGTGCATTCGGTTAAGGTAACTGCACGCGATCTACACACAGCGGGGGAGTTCCCATGCCCGCCAGCCTCTTCGACCTGACGGGGCGCGTTGCGCTCGTGACGGGTGGGAACAAGGGTTTAGGTAAGGCGATGGCCCGCGGGTTCGCGGAGGCCGGGGCGGACGTCGTCATCGCCAGCCGGCACGAAAGCGAGCTGAAAACCGCCCTCGACGAAATCCTCGCCGGGACCGGGCGCCGCGGGGCATATTGTGTGACGGACGTTTCTATTCGAGAAGATGTCCGAAAGCTCGCCCAATTCGCATTAGACAAGATGGGGAAAGTCGACATCCTGGTGAACAACGCCGGGATGAACGCCCCGCAAGCCATCGACGCGATCACCGACGACACATGGGACCGCGTGCTGGAGGTGAACCTGAGTTCGGTGATGGGCCTCACCCGCGAACTGGTTCCGCAGATGAAGCAGCGCAAGTGGGGCCGGATCGTGCATATTTCCTCAGTGATGGGCCAGGTGTCGAAGGAGAAGCGGAACGTCTACTCCGCGACGAAGGCCGCACTGATCGGGTTCGTCCGCGCGAACGCCCTCGATCTGGGACCGTTCAACATCACCGCGAACTGCATCGCGCCGGGGCCGTTCCTGACGGACATGCCGATGTCGGTGCTGTCGGACGCGGAGAAGCAGATTTTCGCCGACCGCACGGCTCTGGGCCGCTGGGCAGAACCCCGCGAATTGGTCGGCCCCGTGCTGATGCTGTGCAGTGAAGCGGGCAGTTACGTGACCGGCCAGACCCTCTTCGTCGACGGAGGGTATTTGGCCCGCTAGTGTTCGGTCGTTCGTGCTTCGCACCCTTACTCGAACAACTGTCGGTGTTCGAAAGTCGAAACACTAAATACGAAAGACCAACACCGAGACGAAACACGCCCTACGCTTGATTCGGCCACGCCCATTGAGCTAAAATTCAGTTTGAGGATTCGCGTAACTGTACCGGTTTTGCCGGGTGCGGGTCGCGTTGCTCAAGGTGATGCCCATGAACGCATGTCCACCTCTTCCCGCCGCGCCGCTCCAGAAAAAGAGCGTCCACCGCGAGTGCATTGAGGAAGAGAACAAGCACAAGTGGATCGAGAGCGAGAAGGCCGGCTACGACCTCGGCGAAGCGTGCGTCAAGAGGTGGGTGAAAGAGCACTGGCGCGGGTACCTCCGGGCCAAGTGGGTCGAGCACCTTCAGGGCAAGTGCTTCTGGATCGAACTCGACCGCGGCGACTTCGGCCTCCTCCAGCGGAAGTTCCAGGCCCAGTCCGAACTGCTCCACCTCATCCTCAACCAACTCGCGGCCGGCAAAGAGAACCTCGACGTCATCGACTGGGCCATCGCCCACAAGATCGGGCTCGCTCCCGTCAGCGAAATCCTCGAAGCCCTCGACGTCAACAGCCAGCGCCTCGAACACCGTTTCGACAATCCGCCGTCGTCCAATCACGCCTGACGGTTCCGCAATCGCCACTCGGTCGCCCCCACAGTTGGCATTTCCCCGGTTCCCACCGTTCGGCTAACATTCGCCCTCTCACGGAGGGGAATGCTCTCATGCGCCGCGAGCGGCTTCGGGACTACGCGATCTTGCTGGCGGTGTCGGCGCTGTTGACGCTGCCGAACCTCGGCGCGACCAGCCTGTGGGACGTGGACGAGGGGGTGAACGCCGAAGCCGCGCGAGAGATGCGCGACAACGACACCTGGATCATCCCGACGTTCAACTACGAGCTCCGCACCGCGAAACCGGTGATGCTGTACTGGGTCCAGAGGGCCAGCTACGCGGCGTTCGGGGTGAGCGAGTGGTCGGCGCGGCTGCCGTCGGCTCTGGCGGCGCTTTTCGCGGTACTGCTCACCTACGAACTGGGCCGGCGCATGTTCGACCGCCCCACCGGCCTGCTCGCGGGCGTGGTGCTGGCATCGGCCTTCGAGTTCTGCATGCTGGCCCACGCCGCGACGCCCGACGCGGTGCTTCTGCTGTTCACCGTCCTGACGTATTACCTCTTCTGGACGCGACACGAGAACGATTCGCGCAAGTGGTGGGTGCCGACGGCCGCGGCGTGCGGGTTGGCAGTGCTGACGAAAGGTCCGGTGGGCGTCGCGCTGCCCGGCCTGGTGTTCCTGCTGTACTTTGCGTGGAACCGCGAGCTCCGCCGGCTCCTCGACCGCAAGATCCTCGTCGCGGCCCTGGTGTTCGTCCTGGTCGCGGGACCGTGGTACGGGTTGGTGACGTCGGAGACGCGCGGGGCGTGGGCGCGGGCGTTTTTCGAGCGCGAAAACTTCCAGCGGTTCACCACGCCGATGGAGAACCACCGCGGACCGTTCTTCTACCACGCCGCGGCGCTGTTGGTGCTGTTCGCACCGTGGAGCGTGTTCCTCCCGGCCGCGGTGTGGTACGGGGTGAAGGGAACGCGAAGAGCAGAACCTACCCCCCCGTCCCCCTTCCCTGGGAAGGAAGGGGGTGAGGGGCGCTCATCGCCTCCCGCGAGTCTCGAACCGTTATCGAGCCCCGGAGGTCTTTCTCCCCCTTCCTTCCCAGGGAAGGGGGACGGGGGGTTAGGTTCCTCGCCGCGCCCCTTCCGTTTCCTGATCTGTTGGTTCGCGGCGTACCTGGTGTTCTTCTCCGCGGCCGCGACCAAGCTCCCGAACTACATGCTGCCGGTCTATCCGGTGCTGGCGGTCCTCACCGCTCGCTTCCTAGAACGCTGGCGCACCGGCGCCCTCACCCTTCCGAGGTGGATAATGCCGGCGGCGGTGGCCGCACTCGTGCTGACGGGAACCGCGACCGCCGCTGGGCTGCTCGTCGCGGGCGACGCCGTGAAGCTGCTGCCGCCCGGCTCGCGCGTGTTCCCCGGGGCCGAGCGGTGGGCGATCCTGGGCGTCGTACCGCTGGTCGCGGCGGTGCTAATGGCCCTCGCGATCCGCACCAACGACCGCTCGCGGTTCGTGCGGACGATGGCCGTCGGAGCGGTGGCGTTCACGGCGCTGGCGGCCGCGTTCCCGCCGCTGGCGATCGACGCCCAAAAGGCCCCGCGCGAGCTGGTGCGTGAGAGCGGCGTCGCCGACCCGTCGCGCGACGTGCGGCTGGCCCACTTCGACTGGTTCCAGCCTAGCGTGGTGTTCTACGCGCGCCGCGAGGTGGCGAACATCGAATCGGCGGACTCGGCGGCGTGGTTCTTCGCGGTGCCGACGCCCGGCTACTTGTTCGTTCCGGCGAAGACCTGGGAACAGCACGTCGAAGCGAAGGTGTGGGTACCGACCCGCGTCGTCGCCCGGCACCACGACTTCTACCGCAACTGTGAAGTGCTCGTCGTGACCAACGACGTGACCGCCGTGGCGGGACGATGACGCCTTTCGCTGTGGGCAAGTCGGCGGGGCCGGCCCACGGCGAAAGGCAATTGCCCGCATATCCTTCCTATTTTCACGTCCTGCTTCTCAGGCGACGCCGACTGTAACGACTGATCCGATCGCGCGGTCCGACCATCCCTTCGGACCAATTATTCCCTCACCGAACAATCGCCGCGATCGGCTCACACGGTCGATCCCGTCTCACGATACCGGTTCTGCCCACACCGGGCGTTCTCCCGCGAGGGAAACTCATGAGGTGGTTCCTGCGTTCCGCCGTCGCGGCCGCCGGCCTCGGATCGGCCGCCCCCGTCGCCCTTGGCCAGTACGAGTCGCCACCACCCATGATGCCCCCGGTGCGCCCCCTGCCCGACGACGAACCGCCGCCGTCCGGCATCACGAAGAGCCTGATCGTTCCCGCGCCCGCACCGGCGCTCCCCGCATTACCGATCGCGCCGGCCGCAGCCACGGTCCCGCTGCCTGCGATCCCCGTTCCCGCAACCGCGCCAGCGCCCCCCCCGGTGCCTCCGGCAACTGTTGAAGTGTCGCCCGTTTCGCCGGCCAAGCCCGCGCCGACTGTGGCCGTGCAAGCGGCGATCCCCGCGTACCCGCCCGCGGGGCCGCAGAGCCCCATCAGGCAGACCCGTTCCGACGAATCCCCGACCGAGCGACCGGACCGGTTGCCGCCGGTGTTGCCGATCGCCCCACCGACGGCACCGCCGGCCGCCCCGCCCAAGCCGCCGGCCAAGTTGACCGAAAACGGATTCCCGTTGCCGCCCGCCGGGGCGAAACTGCCGTCGATCCAAGTCTCCCCGCGAGTGACACCCGGAGCCTCCGCACCGCGCACGGCCACGAAACCGGTGGAGTTGCCCCCGTTCCCCTCGACCTCGACCGGCAAGCCCGCGACCGCAACGCCGGCTCCGGCGCCGATCCCGGGGGCGCTGGCCGCGCTCGCGACGTCCGCGGCGGCCGCGGGCGCGGCGCTCCCGGAATCGCCCTGCCCGACGACGCGCGTATGCGACATCGGGTGCGACCCGGTGTGGCGGGCGTGTCCGCAGGACGGACCGGTCCGCGTTCGCGGGTGGCTCGACGGCGGGTACGTGTACAACACGTCGAACCCGAACAGTAAGTTCAACGGCCCGTACAACTCGATCGACCGCAACGCCGAACCGATGTTCAACCAGGCGTACCTGATCGTCGACCGGCCGCTGCCGGCCGACGGTTCGTTCGGCGCGGGCTTCCGCATCGACGCGCTGTTCGGCTACGACTTCTTCCTGGGCCAGTCGCGCGGGTTCGAGGTCGACCGCGACTTCAACCGGCGGTGGAACGGTCAGTACTACGGCCTCGCGATCCCGCAGGCGTACCTCGAAGCCGGCACGGACCGCGTGTCGCTGAAGTTGGGCCACTTCTACACGACGGTCGGCTACGAGATGCTGCCGGCCACGGGGAACTTCTTCTACTCGCACGCCTACAGCTACCAGTTCGGCCAGCCGTTCACGCACTGGGGCGGCTTACTCACGGCGAAGATCGGCCGGAACTGGGAGGCGCACGCGGGCCTCGTCAACGGCTGGGACGCGCTCGTCGGCCGCGCGAACAACGTTAACGTCCTGGCGGGCCTGAAGTACACCGCCGACAGTCGGCTGTGGTGGTCGTCGTTCGCGCTGGTCAGCGGCCAGGAGCAGAACAACGTCGCGGGGTTGCCGGGCGTGATCGGCACCGACGGCAACCGCACGCGGTACAGCTTCCTGTTCGGCTTAACGCCGGGCGGTCTGTGCGGCCGCTGGGAGTACGTGTTCCACCACTACTACGGCTTCCAGGAGAACGCCACCGCGCAGATGAACTTCGCGCGCTGGTACGGCATCGACCAGTACCTGTACTACCGCGTGTCGAATAACCTGAAGCTGGGCACACGGTTCGAATGGTTCCGCGACGAGGATGGGACGCGCGTGGGGTTGATGAACCGCTCGTCGAACCCGAACAACCCGCCGCTGCCGGGCAACTACTTCTCGCTGACGGGCGGTCTGAACTACGCACCCACCGCCAACGTGATGATCCGACCGGAGATCCGGTGGGACTTCACCAGCGACACGAGCCGCCGCGCGTTCGACGACGGCCGGAAGAACAACCAGTTGCTTCTGGGGTGCGATCTGGTGTGGCAGTTCTGAGCAGTGGGCAGTGGGCAGTGGGCAGTGGGCAGTGGGCAGTGGGCAGTGGGCAGTGGGCAGAAAAGAGAAGGCCAGAACCGTCATTGGCTC
>JAFKJJ010000063.1 GCA_017306025.1 Planctomycetota bacterium | reverse complement strand
GGCAAAGATGCCCGGGACCGCGCAGGCGTAGCTGGAGAGCAGCGGGACAAAGCTCTTTCCGTTGAGCCCGCACCAGCCAAACAGCTTGTCCATGAGGAAGGCGGCGCGCGCCATGTAACCCGTGTCTTCCAGCAGGGAGACAAAGAAAAAGAGGAGGAAAATCTGCGGCAGGAATACGACCACGCCCCCCGCTCCGGCGATAGCATCCCCGGCTTCACCTTCTCCAGATACCGCACCAGTACGCCGAGCATCAGCCCTTCGAGGATCACGACCGGGACGTGTGCGAGCAGCACCAGCTTCGCCAGCGTCTGCCAGTCCTCCTTCCCGCCGAGGTAGAGCGCGAGAAAATTCAGCCCGACCGCCCCCGCGACCGCCCCGCCGCCGAGCAGCACCCCGCGGGCGAACGCCGGCACCCGGGCGCGGCGCAGGAGCGGGTACAGCAGCCCGGCCGCGAGGGCCGGCAACCCCACGATGCACGTGTTGATGCCGATCGTCGTGAGCCCGCCGTGTGACAACAGGAAGTACTGCAGCGCCAGCCCGATCGCGATCGCCAGGGGCGCGCGGCGGCCGAGCACGACGCCGACGAGGCCGTTGAGGATCAGGTGAACGCTCGTCGGCAGCACCGCGAGCTTGATGTGAACGCTCGACGCGACGAAGAACGCCGCGGTCAGCACGCCGATCCGCGGAACCTCTTCCTCCCGGAGGCGCCACAGGGCGATGAGCAGCAGGACCGCGGCCCCGGCGAACCCGGACGCCCACCACTCGGTGGCGAGCGCCCCGTCGGACAGGTGAACCGCGAAGAGCGAACCCATGCCTTCTCCTGGGGCCGCGGGCGAACCCCTCCCGCCTCGCGGAGGGAACCTCCCGCCCGCACGTTACCCGCACCGGCCGCCTTGCGGTGTTCCCTTGAGCAACACGCGCGGTACAGCCGCGGGCGTCCCGCCGGCGGTCCCGGGAGAAATCACTTCCCGCCCACCACGCTGACGCGGGCCGGCGACTTCTCCACGTCGTCTAACTCGATCCGCACATCCTCGGTGCGTTTCGAGCGGTCGACGAGGATCGTCACCGTCTGCACGCCGGACTTCAGATCGAGCACCGTTTCCGGCTTCGGCTCGACGGGCGCGTTGCCGACGTACATCGACAGGCCCGCGACCGACGAAAACTTCAGCTTCGCGGCGCCGGCGGTGGTCACATCGAGTTGGAAGCGGATCACGCTCTGCGGCGCGGTGTCGGCCCACACGGTGAACTTCGGCAGCTCCGCGAGCGGCAGGTCGCCGCTCACTTTCGAGTACGCGGGCGCCCATGTGAACGGGTTGTCAAGCTCGGCCGCGGCGGAGACGCGGGTGCGGCGGAACAGGTTCAGGTTCGTGGGCGTCGGGTCGATCACCTGCCACCGGCGAACCACGCGGGCCTTGCTCGGCGCGAACGGTCCGCCCACCTTGCCCAGCTCCGACAGGTACCTCACGAGGTCCGCAAACTCCTGCTTGGTGAGCTGGTCCGTCAAGCCCTCCGGCATGAGCGACTTGGTGGACTTCGACCGCTCCGCGATGTCCTTCAGCGGGATCGCGACCTCCTTGTCCTCCGCGGTGCGGAGCACGAGCAGCCCGTCGGCCTCGCGGAGCCGGATGCCCTGGATCACCTTGTCGTCGGCCGTGACCACGCGGGTCACGTCGAAGTTCTCCTTGATGGCCTTGCTCGGCAGCAGCAGCGAATCGACGAGGTAGTCGGCCTGCGCGCTCGCGCCGATGCTGGTGAGGTCCGGTCCGACCTGCCCGCCGGCGCCGGCGTAGGCGTGGCACGCGAGACACTGCAATTCTTTGCGGCGGTAGATCAGTTCCCCACGGGCCGCGTTGCCGGTCGCGAGCGCGTCGGCCGCCAGCGCCTTCACCTCGTCGGCGGTGGGGGGCTTCTTCACGGCCCCGAGGTCACCGGCCTTCGTGAGCGCGGCAGCGAGATCATCGGCGGGCTGGCCGGAGGCGCGGACCGCCTTGAGGCCGATCTTCGCGACGTCGGGCGGGAGCTTGTTGTTCTTCAGCGCGAGCGCCTTCGCCAGTTGGGTCGCGCCGCCCTTGCGGGTGGTAAACGCCGCGAACAGATCGAGGAGTTCGTCGTCGGGTTTCGCGTCGGGGAGGAACTCCGCGGCCTTGAGCGCCGCGTAGTCGAGCTTGACGCCCGTGTAGGCGATGATGCAGTCCCGGCGGGCGGCCGGGTTCTTCTTGTCGTCGGCGCCGGCGAGCGCGAGTTCCATCGACGGCCCGCCCATCGCGACGAGTCCGTCGAGCGCCGCCCGGCGGTCTTCCGTGGTGCTCTTCGCGTCCTCCACGACGCCGAGCAACAGCCGGCCCTGATCCTGTACCTTCCACAGCCCGGCGATTCGCATCGCGGAGCGGCGCGCGCCGCTCGCGTCGGAGAGGAGGGAAGGTAGGCCGGGTACCTGCTTCGGGGCGGGAACCTTGCGCGTCCGAATCGCGTCTTCAGCCGCCTGGGCGAGTTCGGTCCGCTGCGCTGCGGTGACGCCGGCATCGCCGCCGGCGTAGGCGAGCACCTTTACCAGTTCGTCCGCTCCGCCGATCTGCGCGAGCAGAAGGTAGAGGCCGTGCAAATTCTCCTTGGGCACCTTGCCGCCGTCGATGAGCGCGACGACCGGCTTTACCGTGCCCCTGTTGCCGACCGCGTTGAGCGCGAACGCGATCTTCTTGGCGTCGCCCCCGAAGTCGAGCTTGCCGGCCTGGAACTCGGGCAGCCAGTACGGTTCGAGTTCGCGGACCGTCAGCCAGAGGGCGTAGTCGAGAACGCGGTCCATCGGCTTGTCGAGTGCGCGAAGCGCTGCTTCGGCCGCACTCGGGAATCTCAGCCGCGAGAGGCCGCGTATTGCCTCAAGTCGGACGCGCGGGTTCGGATCGGTCACTCCCTGAACGCAGGCAACCTCTGCGAGGACGTAGCACCGCTGTGTCGCCTGGTCCGTGCCCTGCGCGGGCGGCAGATTCGCGGCGTGATTGCGTATCGCGGCCGCTCTTACCCCGGGGTCGTGAATCTGCCTGAAATCGTACGCGGGCGCTGTTTCGCCAAATGCGATCCGGACCCAGGCGGCCTCAAGGCGGGCGTGATCGTCCAGCCCGTCTAACCCCTTCGCCCACTCCCCCAGCTCCGGCAGTACCTTCTCCGCGCCGCGCTCCTTCAGCACGCGCTTCGCCTGCTGGCGCGTCCACTGCTCCGGCGATTTCAATTGCTTCAGCAGTTCGGGGATGGTCGCGTCCACCAGTTTCGGTTTTTTCACGAGGTCGCGCCCTTTCGCGGTCACGCGCCAGATGCGGCCGTGCGTCTTGTCGCGCCGCGGGTCGCGGAAGTCGACCTCGCCGTGCTGGATGATCGGGTTGTACCAGTCGGCGATATAGAGCGCGCCGTCCGGTCCCATCTTCACGTCGATCGGCCGAAACGCGGGGTGATCGCTCTTGATGACTTCCGTCATCTCGCGCGACGCGAACGTGCTGCCGTCGTCCTGGAGCTTGAACCGGCAGACGCGGTGGCCGCGGAAGTCGTTGGTGATGAGGTCGCCCTGCCAGTCGGCCGGGAAGTGCCGGCCGCTGACGATTTCGAGGCCGCAGTACTTCGGCGAACCCGGGTTCAGCCCGTGCAACACGCGCTGCGCGTGCGGCCCCTGCGACGTGAGGTAGTAGCCGCCCGGGATCGCGTGGTTGATGCCCTCCCCGCCCGCGCCGTCGGTGACGAGCGACTGCCCGTACCGGTCGAACGCGTGGCCCCAACTGTTGATCCACCCGCGGCAGAAGACGTCCAGTTCCGTCTTGTCGGGGTTGAAGCGCCAGATGCCGCCCGCGTTGAGGCGCTTCACGCCGTTGGGCGTCTCGATGTGCGAGTGAATGTAGATCGACTGGTTGAAGTAGAGCCGACAGTCCGGCCCCCAGCGGAACGTGTGGATGATGTGGTGCGTGTCCTCGGTGCCGAAGCCTGAGAGCAGCACCTTTCGCCGGTCGGCCTTACCGCCGGGCTTCGACGCGCTCAGGTGAACCAGTTCCGTGCTGTTGGCGACGTACACCCCGCCGTCACCGGGTTCGAGACCGGTCGGGATCAGTAGCCCGTCGGCGAACACGGTGGTCTTGTCGGCCTTCCCCGCGCCCTTCGTGTCTTCGAGGATGATGATCTTGTCGTCGGCCTTTTCGCCCGGCTTGATCTGCGGGTAGACCTCGCTCGACGCGACCCACAACCGACCCTGCGGGTCGAAATTCATTTGAATCGGCTTTGCCAGGAGTGGATCGGAGGCCCACAGCGTGACCTCGAACCCCGGCGCGACCTGAAACGTCTTGCGCTCCAGTTCCGGGTCGGGGTCGGGGATCTTCGCGTCGCGCTGGGCAAACGCGAACGACGGCGAGAGCGCGAAAAGTGCGAGCGGGATGAGGTGTCGCATGGGAGGGAGGGTGTTGGGTGGTTCGCCCAGATGCGGCCGGCAGAAGACTACTTCAGGCCCTTGCGGATCTTGGCGACCTCCTCGTCGGCCTTTTCCACGAGGGGATCGAACTCGACCTCGACCTCTTTCGCGTTGTTCCCCTGTTCGTGCTTGCGGAAGCCGAACAGGTAGGTTTCGTTCTGCGGTCGCCAGCGGTGGAAGAACAGTTCGTTCTTCGCGATGATCGCCTTGCGGAGCGTGCCCAGTTCCTCGTCCCGGCGCGGGTACAGCCCCAGGCTCGCGCGGAAGGCGTCAACGGTCCCCAGGTAGCCGGCCTCCGTCAGATGCATGCCGTTGTCGGTGAGCTGGTACGGGGGCTTCACGTCCCGCGCGCGGAGTGCTTCCAGAGCGATCAACTCGCCCAACGGGGCGTAGCAGCACCCCCGCTTCTGTGCGATCGAATGGACGACTTCGCGGTACGGCCGCAGGGCCTCGTTCCGCTCTTTTGCGAATGGAAACCGCGGCAGCTCCTCGAACCCGACCGGCGAGAACAGCACGACCCGCGCGTTCGCGGGCTTTAGCGCGTCGAGGAGTTTCTCCAAGCCCTTCTCGAACTTCGGCAGCCCCTCCTTGCCCTCGAACGCCTCGTTCGTGCCGTAGCTGATGAAGATCACGGTGGGTTTGAGTTTGAGAGCCTGCTTCACCAGGAGGGTGAACCCCGCGTCCGGCTTGTTGAAGTCGAAGCTCGCGCGGGCCTCGCCGCGAACGGTGTCGCCGCTCCAGCCCAGGTTCCGGAGCGTAATGTTCTTGTCCGCGTTGGCCGCGACGAGCGCCGTTTCCCAGTAGCCGTAGCGCTGCTCGCGCTCCACGAGCGTGCTGCCGAGCCACACGACACGGTCGCCGTCCTTGAACTCGAACGGTTTGGATGTAGGGCCTGCGCCGACGAGCGCGGCGGCGAAAACGGTGGAGAGGAGCATGAGTCACCTCGCGGCGGGGTACCGTTCAAGGTAGGCAGGCGCCGTGGCCGCGGCGAGTCGGTCCGAGACCGCGGTTGACACACCGGGGCGGTTGTGTATTAGTGTCGCCTCTCGTTATTACCGACACCGACCCGCGACAGCAGGCTGGGATGCCGAGCCGACGACAGTTGCTCCGGTACGCGCTGGGCCTCTCGGCCGCCGCGGTGGCGCTCGTGCCGCCCGCGGCCCTCTACCGCGCGCAGTACGTCCACGCGAAGCGGTTCCGCGAGGTCGACCCCGGCCGGTTCTACCGCTCCGGGCAGATGACGGCCGCCGGGTTCCGCGAAACGATCGAGCGCTACAACATCAAGACGGTGGTGAACCTCCAGCACGAGGAGCCCGACCCGCTGCTGCCGGAGCACTGGCTGGGTAAGGGAAAGGTGAACGAGAGCGAACTGTGTAAGCAGTTCGGCGTGAGCTACAAGCTCCTCAAGCCGGACATTCTGCCGCCGGGCAACACGACGGACATGAAGCCGCCGGTTATTGACGAGTGGGTCAAACTGCTCGACGACGAAAAGAGCTACCCGATCCTCTTGCACTGCAAGGCCGGGCTGCACCGCACCGGGCGCCTGACGGCGATCTACCGGATGGAGTTTCACCGGTGGTCGGCCGGGGAGGCGCTCCGCGAGGCCCGCGCCAACGGCTACGGGTTCGTCGCGTCCAGCGAGGGCGACGATTTCGTCGTGCAGTTCATCCAGAACTACAAGCCGCGGTGGAAGGCCGAGGGGGGCAAATGATTACCACCCTCGACCGCATGTTTTTGGTGAACTACTTCCGCTCCTACGCGATCGTGTGGACGAGCCTCATCGGGCTCTACATCGTGCTCGACCTGTTCACGCACCTGGACGACTTCGTGAACAAGGCCGGCGGCGCGCGGCACATCATCATGTACTACGGCTACCGCGTCCCGCAGTTGTTCGACCTCATGGCCGAGCCGATCACCCTGATGGCCGCCGCGTTCACCGTGTCGTGGATGCAGCGGAACAACGAACTGCTGCCGCAACTGTCGGCCGGCATCCCGACCCGGCGCGCGATCCGCCCGATCCTGATGGGCGTCGCGGTCACGCTCAGCCTCGGGCCGCTCAACCAGGAGTTCCTGATTCCCGAAGTGGCCGACCAGTTGATGACCGCCCGCGACGACCCGGACGGGGCGAAGGCGCAGCTCCTGATGGGTGCCTACGACAGTCCGACCGGCACCCACCTCGAAGGGCTGGCGGGGTACCGCAAGGACCGCAAGGTGGACCGGCTGAACGTGACGTTCCCGGAGAACTCGCCGAGCGGGATGGTCCACATGACCGCGGCCGAGGGCGTCTACGTGCCGCCCGGCGACGGCCCGCTCACCGGCGGCTGGATGCTGACCCGCACCAGCCCCGACTCGTTCGACGGCCCGCTGCCCACCAACCTGACCGCGCTCGGGACCGGTCGGTTCTTCCTGAAGGTGACGGACGCGGACTACGAGGCGGTGTGCCGCGGCGGGGCGTGGTACGTCTACGCGCCGACGTCGAAGCTCCGGACCATGCTCGCCGACCCGGAGCCGCGCCGCCGCGGGAAGATGGCGGTGCTGTTCCACACGCGGATCACGCGCCCGCTGGTCGGGGCGATCATGGTGGTTCTGGGGGTGTCGGTGATCCTGTTCAACCCGAACCGCCACGTGATCATCAGCGCCGGTCTGTGCATGTCGCTGTCGGCGGCCCTGAGTCTGTTCGTGATCGCGTGCAAGTACCTGGGCGATCAGGACGTGCTGCCGCCGCCCCTGGCCGCGTGGCTGCCGGTGATGCTGTTCGGCCCGCCGGCGATCGTCGCGTTCGACTCGGTGCATACATGAAACACGATAGCAAGTATGATTGTAAGCACTGTTGTTTGTATGAGAAAAGGCTAGGGGTTACGCAGTAGCGGCGTTTGGCAATTCGATGGTCGGCCGTGTGAGGTAGGCGCGCACGGCTGCTCGAACGATCGCAAGTTTGGCCTCAAGCCAACTGATTCCGGCGGTGAGCCGGTGCCACTCCAGGCGCACGAACGCCCGGATCGCGCAGCTGATGTGAACGCGCTGCGCCCGGCTCATCCGAACCTGACACCGTTCCACACCCGTGCATTGCTTCAAGCCACGATGGTACTCCTCGATCCCCCACGCCCGCTCCGCCAACACCCGACGCGTCACCTCGTCCATTTCGGGGTCGTTGGTGATCCAGTGTTCCGTGCTGCCGTCTGTGGTCGCGATCCGGAACGCCTTCACCATGCCGAACCCTTCCAAGTGAACGGTCGTGCCCGCCGAAGCGATCTCGCACGGCTCGATCGGTTGGTTACCGGCCCGGTCCGGGTTCACCCGCCGGTTGCACCGCACTGGGGTCAGAAACGCCCACCCGCACTCCCGGACGACCTTGAGGTTGCCCTTGCCCGAGTACCACGAATCGAAGCACACACACGGCGGACGAAAGCCCCGCGCGTGAGCGGCTCGAACCAGTTCGGCGAACAGGTCGTTCTTGGTCTGTTTTGGGCGCGTGGCCGGGTTCACCAGCCGGTAGTCGGTGGGATAGACCCGGTCCCCGTCGGTCCACACGAGGCTCACCAAGTTGATGTCCCGAACGATCCGCTGGTGCCGTCCCGACCAGAATGGCGCGACCAATCCCGTGTACTTGGCGTGTGGCTTGTCGAGCACGGTGTCGTCGAGCACCAGGATGCCGCCGGATCGATCGACCAGGGGCCGGACCTCGCCCCAGAGGACTCCGGGTTCGGGTTCGACACGGTTGAGCAATCGGGTGTAGGAATCGTGAGTGGGTGCGCCGGGTAGATCGGGTTGCACGCGTGCGGCCTCCGTCAGGCAATACGATCGGGGAGATGCCAACAGGAATTGGACGTAGTCCTCCGGGGTACACCGCGGCGCGTTCATAACCCCAACGTTAACCGAGCCCACGAACCACGACTTGCTCCACACACGTACCCAACTGCGTAACTCCTAACCAGTTTCTCATTCCCGCTCATCGGCTCGGCTCGGTTACACTTCGTGAGAGCCCTTCGCCCCGGCCGTGCCACACCAATTCCGGGGGTTCTTAACTCATGGCCGTGGTGAAAGAGCTTCACGCGAACGGCGCCGCGCGGCCGGTCGTGGCCGACCCCGCGCGCAGCCTGCTGAGCGTTCTGCGCGACGACCTCGGCCTGACCGGCGCCAAGTACGGATGCGGCGAGGCGCACTGCGGCGCCTGTACCGTTCTGCTGGACGGCAAGGCGGTGCGCTCGTGCAGCACCCGCGTCGAGAGCGCCAGCGGCAAGTGAAGTCGATCCGCGTCGTGATGGCCGACACCGCGGCCGTGCCGTTCGACGCGGGGACGTTCGGCAGCCGCACGACGCCCACGATGGCGAGCCAACTCCGCCGCGCCGCGGCCGCCGCGCGCGAGGAACTCCTTGCGCTCGCCGCGGAGCAGGGGAAGGTCGAGAAGGACTCATTCACGGTCACGGACGGGAAGACCAGCGGACCGGACGGGACGCCGCCGTTCACCTTCGGGCAGCTCACGAAGGGCCAGAAGGTGATGAAGGTGATCCCGGCGGGCGTCGCGACGCCCGCGGCGAACAAGTGGACCGTTGCGGGCACGTCGGTGCCGAAGGTGGACGGCCGCGCGTTCGTGACGGGCTCGCATCAATACGCATCAGACGTGCGCCGAAAGGGGATACTCTTCGGAAAGGTGCTGCGCCCGCGCACGGCGCGAAGCTGGCGTCGGCCGATGTGAAGGCCGCGGAGGCGAAGCCGGAACTTACGGTCGTCCGCGACGGCGAGCTCGTTGCAGTCGTCGGCCCCACCGAGCACGCCGCCGCGAAGGGAGTTGACTCCATCAAGGCGGAGTGGAAGGACGCGCCGAAGCCGGTCGGCGCGAAGGAACTGTTCAAGCACCTGAAGGACACCGCCCGGCGCGGTGGGGGCGGCGCGCAGGGCTCGATCGACGCGGGCATCAAGGCCGCGGACAAGACCGTGAAGACGACCTACACGATCGCCTACATCGCGCACGTCCCGCTGGAACCGCGTGTGGCCGTCGCGGAGTGGGAGGGCGACAAGGTCACCGTGTGGACCGGCACGCGACGCCCGTTCGGGGTGCGCGGCGACGTCGCGCACCCCGAACGGGCGTCGCGCCGGACAAGGTGCGGGTCATCGTACCGGACATGGGCTCAGGTTACGGCGGCAAGCACAGCGTCGATGCCGCAGTCGAGGCCGCGAAGCTCGCGAAGGCGGTGGGCAAGCCGGTACGGGTCGCGTGGACGCGCGAGGAAGAGTTCACGTGGGCGTACTTCCGCCCCGCGGGCGTGATCGAGGTGAACGCCGGCGCGAAGAAAGACGGTACGCTCACGGTGTGGGAGTTCGCCAACTACAACTCCGGTCCGTCGGCGATCCGCACGCCCTACTCCTGCGCGAACGCGAAGACCGATTCGCACTCGTCGCAGGCGCCGTTGCGACAGGGGCGTACCGGGAGCTGGCGTCCACCGCGAACAACTTCGCCCGCGAGTCGGTCATGGACGAACTGGCCCATGCAGTCGAGATGAACCCGCTCGAATTCCGCCTGAAGAACCTCAAGGACGCGCGCCTGAAGGCGGTGCTCGAAGCCGCGGCCAAGCAGTTCGGCTGGGGCAAGGCGAAGCCGGCCGCGGACCACGGCTTCGGCCTCGCGTGCGGCACCGAGAAGGGGAGCTTCGTCGCGACGTGCGCGGAGATCGCCCATGAGAAAGACAAGAAGCGGGTGCGCGTGCTCCGCGCCGTGACCGCGTTCGAGTGCGGGGCGGTCCTCAACCCCGACCACCTGAAGAACCAGATCGAGGGCGCGGTTATCATGGGCCTCGGCGGCGCGCTGTTCGAGCGCGTCGACTTCGCCGACGGCAAGATCCTCAACGCGAACTTCGCGGACTATCCGTTGCCGCGGTTCCGCGACGCGCCGGTGCTGGAAACGGTGATCCTCAACCGCCCGGATCTCTCGTCAGAGGGCGCGGGCGAAAGGCCGATCATCGGAATCGCCCCCGCGGTCGGCAACGCGATCTTCGCCGCGACCGGCGTTCGCCTCCGCTCGATGCCGATGATCCCGGATGGGCTGGAAATCAATTAACAAGCCCGCCGAGTTGACGTATCCGCAAACCGGCTTCTTGGTCGATCGTGGGGCGGTTCGGCCGCCCCGCGATCTCCTCGTTCGTAGCCTTCCGTTCCACCGGTCCCCTGCGACCCTTTGCGTAATCAGCACCCGCGCGGTTCGTGCCGGGTGTGAAAGGCGTTGGAATCCGTCGCGGAGGAGTGGCTCACGTCCGCTCGACAGTTTCTTCGCGTTGGTTGGCCGGGCACTATCGGGTATATTCTCCGGACGCGATATCATCCACGCGAGACGCGCCATGGACCCGCTCGACCGCCCCGCGAGCCCGATCGACGACCTGTGCGGACGCTTCGAGGACGGGTGGCGGGCCGGCCGGCCGGTGGCGATCGAAGAGTTCCTCCAGGGCGCACCGGCCGAAACGCGGCCGGCACTGTTCCGCGGGGCGCTGACGGTCGAACGGGAGTATCGCGAGCGAGCGGGCGACCCCCTGACGGCCGCCGAGGCGCGGGAGCGGTTCGCGGGGCTCGGCCCGTGGGCCGCGGCCATCCTCGACGACCTGTTCCCGGTCGAGCCCACCCTCATCCTCGACGTCATCCACGGACCGTATGCGGGCCGCTCCTTCCCGCTCTCCGGGCACGCGACGTTCACCATCGGACGGCAGCCCGGTCAGCAAATCTGCCTGCCGGAAGATCCGCACCTGTCGCGCGCCCACTGCCTGATCGAGGTCAACCCGCCGCTGGCCCGCGTGGTCGATCTGGGGAGCAAGTCGGGCACCGTCGTCAACGGCAACCGCGTGCCGCAGGCCGACCTGCGCGAGGGGGACGAGGTGCGCGTGGGGCTGACGGTGTTCCGCGTGCGGGTCCCCGGCGTCGGCGGGTTCGCCACGATGACGATCCCGGCCGCGCCCTCGACGGCCCCGAGCGGCGTTCACGGCGTTCCACTGATCCCGGGGTACCGGATCGAGCACGAGCTGGGCCGCGGGGCGATGGGCGTGGTGTACCTCGCCCACCACGAGGCGAGCGGCGAGCGCGTGGCCCTCAAGACGCTCCTGCCGGCGATCCCGCACACCCGGACGGCGCTGGGGCGGTTCGCGCGCGAGGCCGAGATCCTCCGCCAGCTCGACCACCCGAACATCGTGGGGTTCCGCGACGTCGGGGCGGCCGGTCCGCTCTTGTACTTCGTCATGGAGTACGTGCCGGGCGCCAGCGGGGCGACGATCCTGAAGAGCCAGGGGCCGCTGCCCCCGGCCCGCGTGCTCAACTGGGCGGAGCAGTTCCTCGGGGCGCTGGCCCACGCGCACGAGAAGGGGTTCGTCCACCGCGACGTGAAGCCGTCGAACCTGCTCGTCGTGGGGACCCCGGCCGGGGAGGTCGTAAAGGTTTCGGACTTCGGCCTGGCCCGCGCTTACGAGGAGTCGAGCATGAGCGGGCTGACCATTACCAACGCGTCGGGCGGCACGCCCGCGTTCATGCCGCCCGAACAGGTGAACGACTTCCGCAGCGCCCGCCCGGCCGCCGACCAGTACGCCGCGGCCGCGACGCTCTACCAGCTCCTGACCGGCGAGAGCGTCTACGAGCGGTCCGCGTCCACCCAACAACTGCTCCGCCAGATCCTCATCGAGGACCCGATCCCCCTGCGGCCGAATTCTCCGCCGCTGCCGGCCCGGTTCGGCCCGGTGATCCAGCGGGCGCTGGCCCGCGACCCGGCGCAGCGGTTTCCTGACCTCCGCGCCATGCTCGCCGCGTTACGTGGGTAGCGGGCGCGGCCGGCTACAGAAGTGCCCGCCGGTTCGTAGCCGTGCCGTGAACCGGCACGATTCGGAGAGAGGAACGCCCGTGTCCGCGACAAGTTGCCCGCGCTGTGGGTCGACTCTTGAGGCCCCCGCGGCGGAGTGCCTGCGGTGCTCGACCGTGGCCCCGAACCCTCCGCCCTCCGCCACGCTCACCCTCCCCGACGACCTCGCGCCCCCGAAGTCGTCCGATCCGACGTCCGGACCGTCCGCGGGAGCCACGTCGCCGCAACCGGGGCCTTCGGGCGCCGGCGCTCACGAACTGCCGGCCCGGTTGGGACGGTTCGAGGTCCGGACGTTCGTGGGTGAAGGGAGCTTCGCCGAGGTGTACCGCGGGTACGACCCGCAACTCGACCGCGAGGTCGCTCTCAAGGTCGCCAAGCCCGGTACGCTGGGCACGGCCAAGCGGGTGCGCCGGTTCTTGCGCGAGGCGCGGGCCGCGGGCAACCTGCGGCACCCGAACATCGTCCCGCTGTTCGAAACCGGAGAGGACGCGGGCCGGCACTTCCTCGTCGCGGCCTTCATCCACGGCCGGACCCTCGGCGCCCTCGTGGACGAGGTCCGCTCGGCGCAGGGACTACCGATCACGGAGGCCGCGCGGTTCGCACGGCGTCTTGCTGAAGCGCTGGCGTACGCGCACGCGGTCGGGGTGGTCCACCGTGATGTGAAGCCCGACAACGTGATGGTGGACGAGCGCGGCGAACCGCTCCTGATGGACTTCGGGCTCGCGGCCCGATCGGAACCGGAGGACGGCGACGAGCGGCTGACCCAACAGGGCGTCGCGGTCGGGACCCCGGCGTACATGGCCCCCGAGCAGGCCCGCGGCGCGCTGGGCGAGATCGGACCGGCCGCCGACCAGTACGCGCTCGGCTGCACCCTGTTCGAGTTGCTCACCGGGCGCACCCCGTTCGCCGGACCGCCCGAAGTGCAACTGCTGCTCCACCAGACACAGCCCCCGTCGTCGCCGCGCAAGCTCCGTCCGTCCGTCCCGCGCGACCTGGAAACGATCTGCCTGAAGTGCCTCGAAAAGGACCCGAAGCGGCGCTACCCGGACTGTCAGGCGGTGGCCGACGACCTGCGCCGGTGGATGGACGAAGAGCCGATCTCCGCCCGGCGCCCCCGCATTCCCGAACGCGCCGTAAGGTGGGCGAAGCGCAACCCCGCGGTGGCCGGGCTGACGTTCCTGGTGACGCTCCTGCTCGTCGCGGTCGGCGTCGCGGGGTACGCCGCGGCCCTTCAATACAGCGCAAAGTACGCCGCGGAGCGGGACGCCCGGCGCGCCCTGGAGCGCGAGCTGTACACCAATCGCATCACCATCGCCGAGCGCGAGCTGACGCGCGACGAGGACGTCAACCTCGCCAGCGACCTGTTGAACCAGTGTCATCCGGACCTGCGAGGGTGGGAGTGGCGGTACCTGTGCCACCTCCGCGACGGCGGCGAGCACCCGTCGATCACCGCTCACACCGGCGGGCTGTGGATCGCCACGTTCAGCCCCGACGGCACGAAGGTCGCCACCGGCAGCATTGACGGGACCGTCTGCATTTCCGACACGGCCACCGCCCGCCCCCTGCTGACGTTCCGGGGGCACACGATCCCCGGGGCCGGACTCATCACGTCGCGTCAGCCGCCGGTCATGTGCGTGGCGTTCAGTCCCGACGGTAAGCGCGTGGCCTCCGGGAGCCTCTTCCCGAACCCGTTCAACCTGCGGCAGTCGGTCGGGACCGTACTCGTCTGGGACGCGGAAACGGGGAAGGTGTCCGCCACCTTCCGCGGGCACACCGGGCTCGTCAACTGCCTCGCGTTCAGCCCGGACGGCACGAAGGTCGTCTCGGCCGGTGTGGAGCGGGACAACACCTTCGCCGTGTGGGACTCCGGGACCGGAAACCTCGTGTCCACGGTCCGGGGGCACACCGGGCTGGTCAGCTCGATTCGGTTCAGCCCCGACGGGCGGCTCCTGGCCACCGCCGACACCGACGGCGACGTGCGGCTCTGGGCCGCGGCCGATTACCAGCCGGTCGGGGCGATCCACGCGCACCAGGCGACGATCCGCGGGCTGGCGTTCAGCCCGACGAGCGGGCACCTCGTCACGGCCAGCTTCGACGGCGCGATCCGGGTCTGGGAGCACGCGACCGGCAAGCAGGTGCAGAACCTCCGCGGGCACACCGGCTCGGCGCTGGGCGTGAGCATCAGCCCGGACGGCAAGCGGATCGCCTCCTGCGGGTTCGACAACACGGTCCGGCTCTGGGACGCCGAGACCGGGCGCGAGGTCATCACGCTGCGGGGCCACAAGGAGACGGTGTGGACGGTCGAGTTCAGCCCCGACGGCGAGCAACTCGTCTCGGCCAGTTTCGACAAGACCGCCCGGATCTGGGACGCCCGTCCGGTGGTGGACGGGCGCGTTGCGGCGTGGCAGTGCCCGGCCGAGAAGTGGGACCGGATCAACGCCACGGCCTACAGCCCAGACGGGCGGTACCTGGCCGCGGGCGGCTGGGACGGGGCGATCCACCTGTGCGACCCTGAGACCGGCAAGGAGGTCCGGACCCTGACCGGGCACACGTCGGTCATCTGGAGCCTGTCGTTCAGTCACGACGGCCGGTTGGTCGCGTCGTCGAGCTGGGACAAGACGGCGCGGGTGTGGGAGGTGGAGACCGGGCGCGAGGTCGTCCGCTTCGCGGGGCACGGGCAACCGGTCCACGCGGTCGCGATCAGCCCGAAGGGGGACCGGGCCGCGTCGTCGAGCTGGGACGGGATGGTGCGGGTGTGGAACCTGCAAACCGGCGCCGAGATCGCGACGCTGGACAAACACATCTTCCCGGTGATGGCGCTGGCGTTCAGCCCGGACGGCACCCGACTGGCCAGCGGCAGCGGGGACCGGACGGTCGTGATCTGGGACATCGAACGCGCGAAGCCCGTCGCCACCTGCGAGGGGCACGTGTACACGGTCGAGGGGATCACCTTCAACGCGGCCGGGGACCGGCTGGTCAGTTCCGGCTGGGACAACACGGTTCGGGTCTGGGACGCGCGGACCGGGAAGAACCTGCTGACGCTCGGCGAGTCCTCCGACAAGGCGATCAACGGCCGACCCCGGAAGGGGCACCGGGACCGGGTCCACTCGGTCGCGTTCAGCCCGGACGGCGCGCTGATCGCCTCGGCGAGCGACGACAAGACGGTCCGCATCCGGGACGCGAAGACGGCCGAGGAGCGGGCACGGCCGCGGCGGCAC
>JAFKJJ010000610.1 GCA_017306025.1 Planctomycetota bacterium | reverse complement strand
TGGAACGAGCACGGGGCCGAAAACGTGTTGGCCGTCCGAGCGGCCGTGCTCAGCGACGACGAACGGCTCACCAAGCACCTCGCGGCGCGACCCGGTTCCCCGTTTCAGCGCCGAACCGCGGCCTGATTACAAAGCCGGTCCTACACCCGAGCCGGAGAGGCCGGTTCGCGATTTGCGGTGCGCCTTGCGGCGTTCGGCGCTGGGCCAGGAAAAGCGTGTGGCGATTTCGTCGTAACAGCCGGACAGGACGAGCCACGAGCGCCCCGCGTTTCACCGCCAGAGGCACCCTCGACCGACTACGGGAATTGGCCGCCGATTGGGACCAGATCGTGTCCGGGCAGGCATCGGGACGACGGGCCAGGGTTGGGGACGCGGACTTCCACACCACGGGGACGAAATGCTCCGACGTCCCACGAATTCGCCGCGATCGTGAGCGCGGTCTATTTCCTTCCGCTATTTGTGGCGCAACTGGCATTTTGTCGCCCTCCCGGGTTGCCCTAGACTCATCAACTCGCCGCGGTTATACGCCCTTCGCGTACCCGGCAGTTCGGGGAGGTTGCGCCCGTGGCGGAAACATCTGAGCTGGTCGTCGAGACGCAGCACTTAACGAAGATCTACCAGAACCGGCAGATCGCGCTCAACGACGTGTCGCTCACGATCGAGCCGGGGTGCGTCCTGGGCCTCTTGGGTCCCAACGGCGCCGGGAAGACCACGTTCCTGCGGCTGGTGCTGGGCCTCCACCGCCCGACGGCCGGGTGGGCGAAGGTGTTCAACCAGACGATGTCGCCCAACGCCGCCGACCTGAGGCGCCGGATCGGCTACATCCCCACGAACCCGCAGTTCCCCAAGGGGATGACGCCGATCGTCTACCTCGACTACATCGCGCGCCTGTTCGGACTACCCGCGGACGTTCGGAAGCCCCGGCTCGCGACGCTCATTCGCGCGGTGGACCTCCTGCCGCACTCGGGCGACTCGATCGCGCACTTCACGCCGGGAATGACGGCGCGCCTCGCGGTCGCGGCCAGCCTCATCAACGAACCCGACCTACTCATCTGGGACGAGCCGACGCACGGACTGGACATCGAAGCGCGCCGCTCGATGCTCGAACTGATCAAGCGGCTCGCGAGCGAGAAGACGCTCATCATCAGCAGCCACAACCTGAGCGACGTGGACGAGGTGTGCAACCACGCGTGCGTTCTGAACAAGGGGCAGATGATCTTCCACGGCTCGCTGCAAGACCTGAAGGGCCGCATCCGCAAGAACCACTACGAACTGGACCTCGACGGCGAGCAGAAGGCGATCACCAAGACGGTGCAGGCGGTCCGCGGGATGAAGGACGTGACGCACGCGGTGCTGCGGCACCGACGGCTCGAAGTGAAGCTCGGCGACGAGACGCCCAACGCGCTCGTGCTGGCGCAACTCTTCCAGACGCTCGCGGACCACAAGGTCACGCTCATCACGGTGCGCAGCGTCGGGATGCAGACCGAACAGGCGTACCTGGATCTGGTCGAAAAGGAAGAGGGCCGCGGGTTCGCCCGGCTGTATCAGACCGCCGAGGCCGCTTAGAAGTCTCAAGTCGTAAGGTCGAAAGTCGCGAAGTCGAAGACCGCGTATCGGACGTCTTCGACTTCGCGACTTTCGACCTTACGACCTTCGACGGAGAAAGGGATGGACGCGTCACCGCCGGTCGTCACCGTTCGGTTCAACCGGCTCCTGCCGTACTGGGCGGTGTTCCAGACCGACCTGCGGCTGACGGCGCGCAGTTGGGTCTACCGGCTCTGGGTGCTGATGACGGTTCTGGCCGCCGCCGGGCTCCTGCTCTATCGCGTCGGGCTGCACAAGGAAGCCGGCCTCTTCCAGAGTGCCGCGGCGCAAAGCGGCGACCTGTTCCGGCTCATGGTGGTCGGGAGCCTCGCGCTGATCGTCGTTCTGGCGGTGTCGGCGATCAGCGCCGAACGCGGAACGGTCGCGGACTCGGTACTGAGCCGCGGGATCAGCCGGTATCAGTATTTCTTGGCGAAGTGGCACGCCCGACTGGTCGTGGTGACGGTGACGTTCGCGGTGCTGGCGTTCGTGATGCTCCTGGCGAGTTATTTCCTCTTCAAAGACGATTCACAGACGGACCTCTCGCTGACGGGCGGCCTCGTGGCGGTGTGCGCGGTGTGCGCGGTGTTGGCGGTCATCGTGTCGTGGGGCGTGACCATCGGCGCGCTGTCGAACGGCACGGTGTTGGGCATCACGGTGTTCTGGCTGGTGCTGTACGGGTCGGGGTTCTTGCTGTCGCTGTTGCCGGAGCCGTGGCCGTCGCCGGAGCGGCAGTTGTCGCGGCTGAAGTTCGTGTTGCAGGGCCAGTACAACCCCGCCGTGCTGACGCAATTGCTGGTCGGGTGCGGCATCCTGAGCGCCGCGGCCGCGGTGGTCGGGCTGGTCGGGTTCAGCAAGCGCGACGTGTGATACCAAGTCCGGGTGAAGAGTATCGGTCGGGAGTGGCGGCCTTTATTGTGGGGCCGGC
>JAFKJJ010000062.1 GCA_017306025.1 Planctomycetota bacterium | reverse complement strand
GCTCGATCTCGACGAGGAACCGGAACGTCTCGACGGGCCGCCGGAAGAGGAGGACCTCTGGGAGCGGTACAACCGGCGGTTGGAGTTCCCGCTGGCGACCGTGGCCGCGGTGTTCATCCACGTGATCGTCGGCGCGATCCTCGTGTATGTCTTGGTCGGGCTGATGGACAGCGGCGAGGACCGGTCGAACCCGCCCCTGCAACTGATCGCGGTGGGCGGGATGGACGACGCGGGCGAGGGCTCGGCCGGGTCGGGCTGGCGCGAGAACCCGGACATCGTCAAGGACGTGGACCCGTTCAAGGGCGTGAAGGACGTGTTCGCCACGCCCGAGGCACTGGCGGACGCGAAGGCGGACATCCAGAAGACGGTGCTGCCCGACGCGAGCGGGAACCTGCCGATCGCGGCCCCGAACGTCGCCGCATACAGCCAACTCGACGACAGCATCCGCAAGAAGCTGTTGGGCGTGGGTTCGAACGAGGGGAGCGGGCCGGGCGCGGGCAAGGGCAGCGACGGCTCGGCAGGGGCCGGGCCGGGCGGCACCGGGGCGGACTCGACGCGGGCTCGCGGGCTGCGGTGGGTGCTCCGGTTTCGGGTCGCGAGCGGCAAGGACTACCTCGATCAACTGAAGGCGATGGGGGCCGAGATTCTGATCCCGCTGCCGCCCGACAACAAGAAGTGCATCCTGATCCGCGACCTGAACGATCCGAAGCAGAAGGTGGCCGACGACGCGGACCTGAAGCGGCTGGCGGGGAAGATCCAGTTCAGCGACTCGCGGCGCGACCAGGTGAAGGACGTGTGCGGGGTGCTGGGGGTGAACACCACGCCCCCGCCCGCGGCGTTCTGGGCGTTCTTCCCGAAGAATCTGGAGGAGGAACTGGCCCGCAAGCTCCGCCGCCGGCCCGGCGTGCGCGTGCGGTAGTGACGAGCCGTCGTTCCAACGGAGCCCCCAATGCGTCATCGTCTTTGCTTCTGCGCGATTGCCGTCGTGCTCGTCGCGCCGGCCGTGCGGTCCGCGGCCCCCCCGCCGCTCGACCCGCGCGGGTTGCCCGGTCCGCTCGTCATCGTCGGGGGCGGCAAGCTCCCGGCCGACGCCCGCAAGGCGCTTTTTGACCTCGCCGGCAAGGACAAGGCGAAGATCGTCGTGATCCCGACCGCCGGCGCCGACGCCGACGACGCGAAGAAGGCCGACGGGTTCCTGAAGCCGTGGCGGGACCTGGGGCCGGCGTCGGTCGTGCTGCTGCACACGCGCGACAAGAAGCGGGCCGACGACCCGGAGTTCGTCAAACCGCTCGCGGACGCGACCGCCGTGTGGTTCGGCGGCGGCGACCAGAGCCGGCTCACCGCGGCGTACCGCGGCACGCTGGTCGAGAAGGAGCTGAACAAGCTGCACGCCCGCGGCGGGGTGATCGGCGGCACGTCGGCCGGGGCCGCGGTGATGACCGACCTGATGATCGCCGGCGGCACCGACACCGCCAAGACCGCCGACGGGTTCGGGTTCCTGCCGGGCTTCGTGGTCGACCAGCACTTCGTGGCGCGCAAGCGCCAGAACCGGCTCCAGGGCGTGATCGCCGACCACCCGACGCGCGTCGGGCTGGGGCTGGACGAGGGAACGGCGATCGCGGTCCGCGGGCGCGTCGCGCGCGTCGTCGGCGACTCGACCCTGAGCGTGTGCGTCACGAAGCCCGGGGGCAAGGGGACCGTGATCGAGGAGTACAAGGCCGGGTCGGTGCTCGACCTGGTTCAGCTCCAGCGCGCCGCCCTCAACCGCGCGTCGAAGGAGCCGTTCCCGCCCGCGAAGCCGCCCGTTCCGGTCGTGGCGAAGGGCGCACTGGTGATCGTCGGCGGGGGCGGCGCCGACGCGAGCATCTGGAAGCGGTTCATCGAACTGGCGGGCGGCGCGGACGCGCCCCTGGTGGTCGTCACGACCGCGATGGAGGACCCGCTGGCGCCGGAATCGGGCGAGGAGAAGGCGCTAAAGCGGTACGGGGCGAAGAACGTCGTCGCGCTGCACACCCGCAACCGCAAGGAGGCCGACGACCCGAAGTTCAGTGACGTTCTGACGAGGGCGAAGGGCGTGTGGTTCAGCGGCGGGCGGCAGTGGCGGTTCGTCGATTCGTACGAGGGCACGCTGACGGAGAAACGGTTCCGCGGCGTGCTCGAACGGGGCGGGGTGATCGGCGGCAGCTCGGCGGGTGCCAGCATCCAGAGCGAGTACATGCCCCGCGGCCACCCGCTCGGCAACACGGTGATGGCGGCCGAGGGCTACGAGCGCGGGTTCTGCTTCCTGCCGGGGTGCGCGGTCGATCAGCACTTCTTCGCCCGCAAGCGCACCGCGGACATGACCGGGCTGATGAAGGAGTACCCGCAATACCTGGGCATCGGCATCGACGAGGGCACCGCGATCGTGGTGACCGGCAGCACCGCGGAGGTGATCGGCAAGAGCAAGGTCGCGTTCTACGACACGAAGAAAAAGCCCGACGGCGACAAGGACTACGAGGAAGTGTTCCCCAACGAGAAGTACGACCTGAAGGAGCGCCGGAAAACCAAGTGACAGCATGAGTGCGAGTGAAGTGAAAAGGCCGAAGGCCCAAACCACTGAGGTTTGGGCCTTCGGCCTTTTCACTTCTTCATGCTGCCCCTGTCTTTTCTCACACTCGCACTATTGGGCAAGCGGCAACGGCCGGATCACTAATCAGGCGGCACCGCCCTTCTTGCCCCCGCCACCCCCACCGGTCCCGCCCCCGCCGGTACTACCGCCGCCCCCGCCCCCACCACCGGTTATGGACGGGGCCTTTACGCTCAGCGCGGCGCTCGCCTTGAGCGCGGAGTTTGTCGTATCGGTAACCGAGAGCGTCTGGTTACCGGTCGTGTTCAGCGTCACCGTGATGCTCGCGACGCCCGCGTCGGCCGCGGTGAAGGTGTAGTCGGGTGGCAATCCGAGCGGTCCGGCCGTGTCACCGAAGTGGATCGTGCCGAAATAGTTCTTCACCGGGTTGCCCCAGGCGTCGAGCACCGTCACCTTCAGCGCGAACGGCGTGCCCGCGGTGACGTTCGACGGCGGGTTGAGCACGACCCGCACCGCCGCACCGTTCACCACCTCGAAGCCCGCGACCGTCGCCAGAGTGGCCACGTTCTTGGTGTCCACCACGCCGACGGACCAAGAGCCGAGGCGCGGGGTCGCCGTGTGTAGGCCGACGCTGAAGGTGCGCGTGCCGGCGTCGGCCGCGGTGAAGGCGTAATCGGCCGGCAGGGTCGCCTGGGCGTCTGTGCTGGTGAAATGCACCTTTCCGGTGTAGCCCGTGACCGTGTTACCGAAGGCGTCCACCGCCCGGACGGTGATCGGGACGACGGTGTCGGCCGTGACCAGCATCCCCTCGGGGTTCGCAACCGGCGTGGACACGCGGAACCCGGCGAACGCCGCCGGGGTGACGACGATCCCCGCTTCCGTGCCGGTCAGCCCGGCCGCGTCGCGCGCCGCGATCGACTGCGCGCCCGCGGTCCGGAAGGTCGCGGTGAACGTGCGCGCCCCGGCGTCCGCGGCGGTGAACGTGTAACTCGCCGGCAGTCCCGCCTGCACGTCGGAGCTGGAGAAGAAGATGGTGCCGGTGTAGCCGGTCGCGATCCGGCCGATGGTGTCCCGCACGGTCACGGCGAAGGTGTTCGCGGCGCCGGCGGTGGTCGCCGGGTAACCCGTCACCTGGAACAGCGCGGCGACCGGCGGGGTCGCGTCGCTGGACGCCGTGCCCGTGAGGGCCGGACCCGTCACGTCGGTCGCGGTGATCGTCTGCGTACCCACCGTCATCAGGGTGACGTCGGCGGTCGCGGCCCCGTTCACCAATGTGGTGTCCGGCGGCAGCACGGCCGCGGGGTCGGAACTGGTGATGCGGACCGTGCCGTTGTAACTTGTGGCGACGTTGCCGAAGGCGTCGCGGGCGACCACGGCGAACGGCCGGACCACGCCGATAGCCCCGCCGGCGCCCGCCAGCGAGAACCCGACCGCGGCCCCCGGCGTGACGCCCACGTTCGTCCCACCGCCGATCGCGCCGCCGACCTCCTTCGCGCCGATGGACTGCAACCCGGACGACTTCAGCGTGACCGTGAACGTGTGGGTCCCGGCGTCGGCCGCCGTGAACGTGTAGTCGGCCGGCAGACCGGCCCGGACGTCCGAACTGGAGAAGCGGATCGTGCTCGAGTACCCGGTCGCGACGGCGCCCACCGCGTCGAGCGCGGACACCGTGACCTGGAACGTGTCGCCGGCGCTCGCGGCCGTCGGAGCGCCGAAGGCGAGGTGCGTCACCTGACCCGTGACGGTGACGGTCGTCGTTGCGGGGGTCATGTTCGGCGCGGCCGCCGTGACCGTCTGGTCGCCGCCGGTGACGAGCCGGATGGCCCCGGTGAAGGTGTGCGAGCCGGCGTCGGCCGCGGTGAACACGTACGGGATGCCGGCGTCGAGCGGGTTGAACGCGTAGCCCGCCGCGGTGGTCGCGGCCGGGTCGCTGCTGCTGATGTAGACGGTGCCGCGGAACCCGGTCGCCGCGTTCCCGTTCGCGTCCACGGCGGTGACGGTCATCGGCAGTACCGAGCCCGAAGTCGTCGTGGCCGGGGCGGCGACCTCGAAGGTGACGGCGCCGGCGCGGCTCTGGGCGTCGGAGTTGTCGTTGGTCGCCACCGCGACCTGACCGCCGAAGGTCGGGAACGCGAGATCGACCGCCCCGTCGCCGTTGAAGTCGCCGTGCGTGCCCTTCTCGAACTGGCCGCCCGGGACCTGGTAGGTCACCTCCGGGTAGAACGTCCCGTCCCCCTTCCCGAGGTGAACCATGTACTCGTTCGCACCGCGGACGGCGAAGTCCTCGTTGCCGTCGTGGTTGAAGTCCGCGGCCTCGATCTCGAACCCGGTCTCGGCGATGCCGTAGGTGTGCGGCGCGGCGTAGGTGCCGTCGCCGTTGTTCATGATTACGCTCATCGAGGTCTGTGCGTAAGAGTTCGCGACCACGAAGTCGTCGTACCCGTCGCCGTTGAAGTCGCCCCCGGCCAGGTACACCGGGGCCGAGAACGCGGCGTACGTTTCGACCGGATTGAACGTCCCGTCGCCGCGCCCCTTCAGAACGCTGACGGTGCCGACGCTCGTGGTGTTCGACGTCGCCATGTCGAGGCGGCCGTCGTGGTCGTAATCCCCGACGACGAGGTTGATGTTGTTGCCGAATACCGTGGTACTGATGGGGTTCTGGAGGGCGCCGTCGCCGTTGCCCAGCAGGACGGCCGCGCCGTTGAAGCCGACCGCACCGACGTCGAGCTTCCCGTCGTTGTTAAAGTCGCCGACCTGGACGGAGTGGGTGGCGAGCGAACCGGCGAAGGACGCCGGCGCGCCGAAGGTGCCGTCGCCGTTGCCCAGCAGGACGTTCACGCCCGTGCCGACGGTCACGAGGTCGACTTTGCCGTCGCCGTTGAGGTCGCCCGCGGCGGCGGCGATCGGACTCGAACCCGCGGCGTAGCTCACGCCGGGCGCGAACGTGCCGTCCGCGTTGCTGAGCAGGACCGTGACGGTGCCGGCGGCGGCCTGGTTGACGACGGCCATGTCGTCCCGACCGTCGTCGTTGAAGTCCCCGACCGCGATCCCGCCGGGGTTCACCCCGGCCGAGTACGAAACGGGCGTCAGGAACGCCGGCACGTCGCGGCCCTCTAGAAATTCTAATTTCGGACCGAATGAACACGAGGCCGACGGCGTCGGGGAGCGGTGCGCCCGGCGGAACTTCCGCGAGGGCGCGGGGAAGAGGCGACGCAGCCAGGACGTGAACGACATCGAAAACCTCCAGATTCCTTGCGAGTCGGAGAGCCCAAGCGACGTGGGCGATTTGCCTGCACCGGTCCGATCAAGAACCGTTAGGCTTGAGGACAAAAAATCGGCTTTCAAAAAACTCGCGGAATTGTGTCCCGTTCGGCCGCGGTGCCTGATGGGTTTGGCACAGGCAAGGGGCTGCGTTTACGGATGGCCGAATTCATCCCGCCCGCGGAGGATTCTCAATGTCGGTCCACACGAGCAAGGCGCGGTTGTCTCTCGAATCGTTGAACCGACGTGACGTGCCCTCGGCGACCGTCGCGCTGCAGGGCCAACTTCTGGTCATCACCGGGGACGCGTCGGCGGACGCCGTGACCGTCGCGGACGTGGGCGACCAGCTTCAAGTCACGATCGACGGCGAGGCGCTGCCGCTGATGCCACGTGCCCTCATTCCGGGCGTCGTCTTCCTCGGCGGGGACGGCAACGACGCGTTCGTCAACTCCTCGAGCGCCCTCGCCACCGCGGTCGGCGGGAGCGGCGACGACGTGCTCGTTGGCCTCGGGGCCGGCGTCAACGTCTTCAACGGGAGCGAGGGGAACGATGTACTCGTCGGCGGGGCCGGCACCGACTATCTGATCGGCGACAACGGCGACGACACCCTGTACGGCGGCCAAGGCCGGGACGTCGTCTACGGCGGGGCCGGTCGCGACCACGAACTCGCCGGCCACGACGCGAACGACCTGTTCGACGACCGCGGCACGGACCCCAACGATGCGGTCGACGACGGGCCGAGGGGCCGCGGCAACGACGGTTGAGCCGGGTTTCGCGGAACCCGCCACAAACGGGCGCCGCCGATCTCGGTGAAGCACGGGGCGGACCGGGCCGACGGTCTCGTTCGTCCGCGCTCTGTTGCGACCTCCACGAAGGGTTTCCGGGGATTTGTGAATCGACTCGGCCCGGGAGTCCCTCAAAGCTGGAACTCGCAACGGGCCGCCGCCCACACCTTCACCGGGCTACCGCCGTGCCGGCACCACCGGAGTTCACCGAACTCATTCGCCGCGTGCGCGACCGCGACCAGGACGCGGCCCAGGAACTGGTCCGTCGCTACGAGAGCGCCATCCGGCGGATCGTTCGTATCCGCTTGAGAGATGCAAGCTTGCGCCGCCTTCTCGATTCGACCGATGTCTGCCAGTCGGTGCTGGCGAGCTTCTTCATCCGCACCGCACTGGGGCAGTACGAGGTCGATTCGCCGGCCGAACTGCTGAACCTGCTCACCGCGATCGCCCGGAACAAGCTTTCGAATCAGGCGAACCGGCTGCGGGCACAGAAGCGGGACGTGCGGCGCGACGCCGCGGGCGACGACCGGACCCCGCAGGTGGCCGATACCGCGTCGGACCCCAGCGAGCAGGCGTCGGCGCGGGAGCTACTGGACAAGGTCCGCGCCCGACTCGCCCCGGACGAGCGGTACCTCGCCGAGCAGCGCTCGCTGGGCCGGAACTGGGCGGAGCTGGCTGCCGAGTTGGGCGGCACGGACGTCGCGCTGCGGAAGAAACTCACCCGCGCTCTGAGCCGCGTAATGGCCGACCTCGGCCTCGGGGACGACGATGGCTGATCGCCTGCGCGACGCGCTCGACTCGATCTTGGACCGGCAGAGCCGGTCCTGGCTCTCCGGCCAGCGCCCCGGGGTCGAGGAACTACTCGACGGCTCCGCGCTCCGACACGACCCCGACGCGCAACTCGACCTGATCTACAACGAGATCGTCCTCCGCGAACAGCTCGGTGAGCGTCCGGGCGCGGAGGAGTACCACGCGCGCTACCCGCACCTCCGGGACTCGATCGCGCTGCACTTCGAGGTCCACCGCGCGATGGACGACGAAGCCGTGCTGACCGAAACGGACCGGCTCGCGGGTCGCCCGACCGTGCCCGACCGCGGGGCGGCGGCCGGGCACGGGCTCCCGCACTACCCGGGCTACGAACTCGTGCAGACCCTCGGGCGCGGCGGGATGGGCGTCGTGTACAAGGCCCGGCACGAGCGCCTGCGCCGGTTCGTCGCCCTGAAGACGTTCGACCCGGGCCGGGTGCCGTCCGGGCGCGAGGTGGCGCGGCTCCGCACCGAGGCCGAGGCCGTCGCCCGGCTCCAGCACCCCAACGTCGTTCAGATCTTCGAGGTCGGGGAGCGCCGGGCTCCCGTTCCTGGCGCTAGAACTCGTCGAGGGCGGCACCCTAGCCGACCGGCTCCGGCGGTTACCGTTCGCCCCGCGGGCCGCCGCGGAACTGCTCGAAGCGCTCGCGCGGGCGGTCGATCACGCGCACGCGCAGGGCATCGTCCACCGCGACCTCAAGCCCGCCAACGTCCTCTTCGCTCCGGACGGTACGCCGAAACTCACCGACTTCGGCCTGGCGAAGGTGCTGGAAGGCGCGGACGAATCGCGCGACACGACCCGCACCGGCGAGCCGCTCGGCACACCGCGGTACATGGCCCCGGAACAGGCCGCGGCTCAGCACGACCGTATCGGCCCCGCGACCGACGTCTACGCGCTCGGCACGGTGCTCTACGAGTGCCTCACCGGACAGGTGCCGTTCGTCGCGTCGAGCGTGATCGAGACGCTCACCCGCATCCGGTACGGGGAACCGACTTCCCCGCGCCGGCTCCAGCCCACGGTCCCCCGCGACCTCGCCACCATCTGCCTGAACTGCCTGCACAAGGACCCGGGGCGGCGGTACGCGAGTGCCGCGGCGCTGGCCGACGACCTGCGCCGGTTCCGCGCCGGCGAACCCATCGTGGCGCGACCCACCCCGAGTTGGGAGAAAGCCTGGAAGTGGTGCCGCCGGCGCCCGACCCACGCCGCGCTGGTCGCGGTCGGTGTGCTACTGTTGGTCGCGGGCGCGATCGGGGCCGCGGTCCGGGACCGGATGGAGCTGAAGCGCGTCGCCGCCGCGCGCGACCGCGTGGAGGCGCTCGTTGCGGAGGGCCAAGGGGCACTGGCCCGCGACGACGAGGCCCTCGCGGAGGCGCGGTTCCGCGAGGCCTGGGGGCTCGTGCAGGGCGAGCCGGCCCTGCGGGACTACCGGCTGGGAGTGGACGGTTGGCTCCGGCACGCTCAGCAGACGGCGAACAAGTACCGGTGGAGGCAGCGGGTCCCGCCGCCCGAATACCCGGAGCGCCGCGACGAGGCGTTCTTCCGCGGCCTGCTCCTGGCCCCCGAACAAACTGCCGACGTGACCGCGGCGCGTGCATCCGTTACGGCCGCGCTCGACCTGACGCTCCCGGGCGACCCGGCGTGGAAACCGGAGCGCGAGCGGCTCGCGGTCCTTGACGCGGACCTGCTCCTCGCGAGCGCCGGCCCCGCCGCGGCGCTCGCCCGGTTGGACTCGGAGGGCGGCGCGTCGCGGCTCTTCCACGCCCGCCGCGCCGTGTGCCTCGATCGACTCGATCGCCGTGCGGAGGCCGAGGCGGCGCGGCGCGAGGCGGAGCGGTTCCCGCCCGAGGAACTCACGGCCCGGTTCTTCGCCGGCATGGAACGCGCTCGCCGGCGCGACTTCGTCGCCGCGGGCCGTGAGTTCGAGGCCGTCCTCGACGCCGAGCCCGAGCACTTCGCGGCCCGCCTTTGTCTCGCGGCGTGCGCGCTACAGCAGAACCGCCCGGGGGAGGCGAAGGTCGGTCTGACCGCGTGCATCGCCCAGCGCCCGTACTGCATCTGGAGCTACCGGTTGCGCGGGCGGTGCTCGGAGCGGCTCGGCGACGCGGCCGGCGCGAAGCGCGACTTCGCGCGCGCCGCGGAACTGGGGCCGAGCCGCTGACTCGCACGGTGCATCGAACTTGGAACTTGCGATCATGACCCGCCTTCGCCGCCCCCCCGGCGCCCCGCGCCGCGGGTTCACGCTGCTCGAACTCCTCGTCGTGATCGCGATCGTCGCGGTCCTGATCGGGCTCCTGCTGCCGGCCGTGCAGAAGGTTCGCGAGGCGGCGCTGCGGACGCAGTGCCAGAACAACCTCAAGCAGATCGGGCTGGCGTGCCACAACTACGAGAACGCCTACGGCCACTTCCCGCGATGCACCGTGCGCCCGCGCGGCTCGACCCCGGTCAACGGCGAGCCGCGCGGTAACCTGTGGAACTGGGGGAGCGGGACGTACGAGTCGTGGGCCCGCGAGATCACGCCGTACATCGAGCAGCCCAGCGCCCGCGTGCAGGACGCGCTCCGCGTGCTCGGGTGCCCGGCCGACCCGCGCGGGCCGACGTACACGGTCCCGGGCTACGGCTTCACCTGGTACGTCGGCGTCTACCCCTCACCGGGGCGCGAACTGGACGGCATCCTGGTGGACGACTCGAAGCTGAAGGCCCCACTCACCGTGAACCCGGGGGCCATCGCCGACGGGCTGAGTAACACCATCCTGCTCGCCGAGCGGCCCCCGCCGGCCGACGGCCAGTTGGGGTGGTGGGACTCGCGGTGCTGTCTGGAGGACGGGCACTCCGCGGTTCGCGGCGACAACAAGATTTACAGCTCCGGTGCCTTCGGGAAGTGCCCGAACCCGGCGCCATATAAGCCGGGCGACGTGCGGGACAACTGTTCGTTCAATGCGGTCTGGTCGTTCCACTCCGGCGGCGGGTACTTCTGCATGGGCGACGGGAGCGTGCGCCCGATCACCTACGCCGCCGGGAACCAAGCCGTCGGGGGCACGACGCTCCTCGAAGCCCTGGCGAGCCGCAGCGGGGGTGAAGTCATCGCGGCCGTCTATTGACGGGCGAATGAGCCGAGTTCGAGCAGCAGGAGTCCCTCGGCCCGATCAATAGATCGCATTCACAACAGCGGGCGGGCGTTCGCGGCCAGAACCGATGACGCTTATAGGACACTTTGGCGGCCGAGCGGCCGGTCGACCAAGTCGGTGACGGCCCGAACACGCCTCGCGTGCCCCGGGCACGGAAACGGCCGGCCGCACTTGATCGGGCTGGATCGGACCGGCGTTCGGGCTCAAGCTGCACCGGGCCGACACGTTCAAGCTCTCGGCCGGTTCGTACTTCGTGGAGAAGGTGCGAGACGCGGTCGACCTGTACCTGTCGCCACCCGAGAAGGCCATCGTGTTGCGCGTCAACGAGAAGTCCCGGGTGCAGGCGCTGGAACGCACCTCATCCCGAGTCCAGTAGTTTCAAGTTGGCGGTGATTTACTGATCGCTGCGCAAAGGAGGTCAAGTTGGTCGGGGAGTAAAATGGGGTATGGAACCGTCGGTTCCCACCCCGTGCGGCTGGCGAGAGTGGCGGAGGTTGCGAGCGTTGCGGCTGAAACGGCAGGGCTGGTCCCAGCGAAGCGTCGCAGCGGCGTTGGACGTCCGCGAGGAAACCATCAGCCGCTGGATGGCCCGGGCACGCCACGGCGGACCCGATGCGCTGCGGGCTCACCCGGGACCGGGACATCCGCCCAAGCTCTCCGGCGACCAGAAACGGCTGATCCCGGAGTTCCTCTGGCACGGGCCGGAAGCGTACGCCTTCCGAGGTGAGGTCTGGACCTGTGCCCGCGTGGCTCGGGTCATCGAAGACGAGTTCGGGGTCGGCTACCACAAGGACCACGTCGGGCGACTGCTCAAGGAGTTGCGCTGGACGCCCCAGACGCCGATCACCCGGGCCATCCAACGGGACGAGCGGGCCATCGAACACTGGCGTCGGGTTACCTGGCCCGAACTGCTCGAGCGAGCCAAGCGGGAGCGCCGGGCCCTGGTTTTTGAGGACGAATCGGGGTTCTACCTGCTGCCGGGGTTGGTCAGGACGTACGCCCCGCAAGGACAGACGCCGGTCATTCGAGAGTTCCAGACGCGCGACCACCTGTCGGTGATGGGCGGGATGACGCTCGAGGGGAAGGTCTACACGCTGGCCCGGCAGGAGTCGCTCAACGGGCTGCATACGATCGAGTTTCTGGCCCACCTGCTGCGCGTGGCGGGGGAGAAGTTGTTGGTGATCTGGGACGGCTCTCCAATCCACCGCCGGGCGGAGGTCACGGCGTTCGTAGCGGGCACGCGCGGCAAGGTGTGGGTGGAGGCGCTGCCGGGATACGCTCCGGACTTGAACCCCTGGGACGAGGGTGGCTGGCACCACCTCAAGCACGTGGAGTTGCGGAACGTGGTGTGCCTGGACCTCGAGCAACTGCACGAGGAGTTCCACGCGGCGATCAGACGCCGGCGACGGAAACCTCATCTGGTGCGATCCTGCTTCGCCCAGGCCGGATTGTGCTGCGCGACTACTTGACCTTCTTTGCGCAGTGATCAGTATGAGTAGCGGGGCGCATGAGTTTTCCGTTCGATGGTGGTTACCACGCCTCCATTCCCGGAGCCCCCATGCGCCCCAGACGACCGTCTATCCGACCCACGCCGGCCCAAGCCACACGTCACCTGCGTCCGGTCTTGACCGACGGGCTCGGGCGCGCCGTCCGACTCCCGACCCGGCGGCGGACCTGCACACCCGAGGTCGTCTGGTCCGTGATCCTGTTCGCGTCCGCCTTCGCGCGATCGGTGGCCGCGGCCTGTACCGCCATCGCCTTGGGGCCGTCGGGACCGGCCATCTGGGGCGGCTTGGGCCGGGCACTCCCCAGGCGCCGACGAACGCTCGAGCGAACGCTCCTCCCCGCGCCCCACGCCCCGCTCCCGAAGCGGGAGCGGAAATGGGCCGTGCGGCTGGCGATCGACTACCACCGGATCCCCTACTTCGGGCAACCCAACCGGGACACGACCCGGTCCAAGCGGACTGCCGGCACCCACACGTTCCACACCGACGCCACCGCCCGTGTCGTCGGTGGGCCGAACCGCTACACGCTGGGCCTGACGGCCGTCGGCGAGAAGGAGCCGTTCACCGCGGTCCTCATTCGGTTGCTCGATCAGGTGGGCGCGGCAGGGGTTACGGCACGGGTGGTGCTTCTCGACGAGGCGTTCTTCTCGCTCGCGGTGGTGCTTCTGCTCCGGTCCCGGGATCGGCCGTTGGTGATCCCGGCCCCGATCCGCGGGCGCAAGCCCCGGATCGGGGTCAAGGCGGTCGGGTTGCGGACCCTGCGTCGCCGGGGCGCGGGTCGGTACGCGTACACCCACGAGGACCGGGGGACGTCGGTGCGGATGAACGTGGTCGTGGCTCACAAGAGCTACCGCCACAAGAAGACCGGGCGCCGGTGCAACAAGAAGCGGCTCTACGCGACGGGGCGGGTGCGCGGGAATCCGGTGCCCGTCCGGGACCGGTACCGGAAGCGGTTCGGTGTCGAGAGCAGCTACCGCCAACTGGGCCAGGTGCGACCGCGGACGTCGACGACCGACGGCGTGGTGCGCCTGTTGTGGGTGGCGGTCGGATTGATCCCGCGCAACGCCTGGGTCCGGTTCGGCTCAGAACGCGGGCGCGGGTGGACGTTGGGCGCGGCGTGCCTGCTATTGCTCGTCGAGATCCTGACGACGGGTGCGACGAACGCGACCGAGTTCGTTACTCTCGCACCACCCGGCGAGCGATCCAGACCGCCAACTTGAAACTATTGGATTCGGTATGACTACTTCCCCCCGGGCGGCGCGTACTTCTTCAGCCACGCGAACACTTCCTTGTGCCAGTGCTGACTGTTCTTCGGCTTCAGCACCCAGTGGCCCTCGTCCGGGAAGTTCACGAATCGCGATGGCACCCCCTGACGTTGCAACGCGCTGAACAGCTCGTGCCCCTGTCCGATCGGGCAGCGGAAGTCGAGGTCGTTGTGGATGATGAGCATCGGCGTTTTGTACTTGCCGAGCGCGCCCGCCTTTTTGTGCGGTGAGAACTCGGCGTACTTGCCCGGCTTCTCCCACGGCAGGCCGCCGTGCTCCCACTCGTCGAACCACAACTCGTCCGTCGTGCCCCACATGCTCTCGAAGTTCCACACCGAGCAGTGCGTGATGAGGCACTTGAACCGCGGCGCCACGTCATTGACCGCGAACCAGTTCATCATGTACCCGCCGAAGCTCCCCCCGGCCGACGCGATCCGGTCCTTGTCCACGTACGGCAGTTTCTCGACGTGATCGAGGCCCGCGACGAGGTCGCGGTAGCACTTCCCGCCCCAGTCGCCGGTGATCTCGTCCATGAACTTGTACCCGAAGCCGGTCGAGCCGCGCGGGTTGGGCATCACCACCACGTACCCCTGCGCCGCCCACGCCTGCGGGTTCCAGCGGAAACTCCAGGCGTCCTCCCACGCGCCCTGCGGGCCGCCGTGAACCAGATACGCCACCGGCCACTTCTTCGACGCGTCGAACCCGGGTGGCTTCAAGATCCACATCTGCATCTTCGCCCCGCCCTCGACCGGCACCTCCACCGACTCGGGACGGTTCAGGTCGAGTTCGGCGAGCAGCTTCTCGTTCGCGCGGCTCACGTTCACCGGCTTGGGTCGCTCGTCGGCCCACCGATACGCCTTCACCTCCGCCGGGTGGTGCATCGCCATCTCGGTGAACGCGGCCATCTCGCGCTTCCGCGACACCGACAGCGCCCCGCACGCGCCGGCCGCGTACTCCACCTTGAAGCCGGTGCCGTCGGCCTGAACCATGAAGATCGGCGTGGTGCCGTCGGCGTCCGCGGTGAACAGGAACGCGCGGTCGAACCCGCCGGTCCAGACGAAGTCGTTCACCGACACGTCGTACTTCGCGGTGGCGTTTGTCGGCTTGCCCGTGAGCGTCCCGTCGGGGTTGCAGTCCGCGACCAGGATGTCCCACTTGTCGGCCTCGTACCCGGGCTTCTTCTGCGCGCGCCACGCCAGCTTCTTGCCGCCCGCCGAGAACTTCGGGCCGCCGTCGGCGGCCTTGTTGTCGGCCGTCAACGTCTCCCACTTGGGCGAGGCGTTGGTGACCGAGACGCGGCACAGGTCGTAGTTGGTGCTCCACGCCTCGTTCTTCTCCGGCACCGCGGAGAACACGAGGTGCTTGCCGTCGGGCGTGAAGGTGAAGTTTTCGCCGCTGTCGAACGTGCTGCTCGACGGGTTGGCGTCGCGGTCGCCGGGGGTGACGTCGCGGCAGTCCGTGCCGTCGGTCTTGCACACGAACAGGTGCTGCCGCTTGTCGCCGACGTACTCGTCCCAGTGCCGGTAGAAGAGTTTCGTGAACGTCTTCGCCTTCACCGGGCTCTTCTCGATCCCCTCGTCTCTTTCCTTGTTGAGCTTGTCGCTCTCGGCGAACGGCTTCTCGCTGAACTCCGGGTAGACGCTCGACACGAACGCGACGTGCGAGCCGTCGGGCGACCAGGCGCCGTTGGTCGCCCCGGTGCTGACGTTCGTGACCCGTTTCGCCTCGCCGTCGGCGCCGACGACCCACAACTGCATGGAGCCCGAGCGGTTGGACTCGAACAGGATGCGCTCGCCGTCGGGGGACCACCGCGGGTTGGCGTCGCGCTTGCCCTTGGGGTCGGTGAGCTGCTTCGGCGCGCCCGTCCCGTCGGCCGGCGCGACCCACAGCGCGGTGGTGCTCTTGTTCTTCTCCAGGTCGACGTCGGTCACCTGATAAACGACCGTCTTGCCGTCCGGCGAGATTTGCGGCGCGCCGACGCGCTTGAACGCGAACAGGTCCTCGACCTTCATCGGCCGCTTGTCGGCGGCGGGCAGCGCCGGCGCGGAGAGCGCGAGCACGAAAAGCGCGACGGCCGCGGCCGTGCGGGAAAGCGCGGTCATGTGAGCCTCCTGTGGTCCGGTCACTCCGTGACCGGTCTTTTGCTACGCCCGCGTGCTGTGCCTCACCGGCAGTTGGACGCGTTCGGCCGCCGCCCGCTCCCGCGGTC
>JAFKJJ010000609.1 GCA_017306025.1 Planctomycetota bacterium | reverse complement strand
GCCCGACCCCAGGCCTTCAGCCTGGAGGACCAATTACTTCGGTACCCCGGGCGTTGCCCGGGGCTAAAGTATCCGACCCCTTCGGGGTCCAGACGGTCGACCTCGGCGCGGTCGCGGATCAACGCGATCCCGTGTCAGGCGTAGCCGCGGAACCAGAACACCCACGCGATGACCGCGAACAGCCACGTCACCACGCCGCTCAGGTAAACGAAGACCAGCGGCGCGACCTTCTCGTCCGGTTCGGGCACCACGGACACGGTTCGCTGCGAATGAGCCATGACGGATCGTCTCTGGGATCAGGTGGTAGGAGCCGACGGCCCTTCGGCCGCGGCGGTTCGCTCGGCCTCGGCCCGCGCCTTCGCCGCGCGGGCCCCGGCCTCGTCGGGCAGGGTCAGCGGCTCCGAGCCGAGCGTGACTAGCGTCACGTCCCGGACCGGGCACCGCTCCAGGTAGGCGAGCAGCTTCGCGGGCGTTAGCCCGTCGATGATCGCCTGGATCTCGTCGAACGGCCGCACGCGGCCGAGGTAGTACCAGTCGGTCGCGATCGCCCCGGCCCGCGCACCGGTCGATTCCTCCTGCATGATGAGCGACGACTTCAGCCCGGCCTTCACCCGGTCGACCTCGTCGGCCTCGATCCCGTCCTTGAGCCGGTACAGATCGCACATCATCACGTCGAGCGTCTTCTGGGCGAGCTTGGCCCGCGTGCCGGCGTACCCCAGCATCGTGCCCTGCGTCTTGAACGTCTCGTGGAACGCGTACACCGAGTAGCACAGCCCGTACTTCTCGCGGACCTCCGTGAACAGCCTGGAACTCATCCCCCCGGAAAGGACCGACGCCGCGGCCCGCGCGTTGTAGTAGTCCGGGTCGGTGACGGGCACGCTCGGGAACGCCAGCGCGATCTGCGTCTGCTGCGTGTCCTTGAGGATGTGTTCGGACGTCGGCGTGTGCGGTTGAGGCGTCGCCTCGACCGGCACGCCCGGCTCCCACCGGCCGAAGAGGCGCTCGACCTGCGCCTTGAGCGGCTCCCACTCGATGTTCCCGGCCACCGAGAGGATGGCGCCGTTGGGGCGCACGAACTTCTTGTACTGCGCCTTCACCGCGTCGATCGTCAGCGCTTCGATATCTTCCGCGGTGCCACGCCGGTCCTTGTTCAAGGGCCGCGGGTAGTACCGCTTGCGCAACTCGACCATCACCTTCGACTGCGGCGCGTCTTCGAGCGACTGGATGTCCTGAAGCGCGAGCGCCTGGACCGGTTCGAGTTCGTCTTCGGGCAGGTGCGGGCGGAGGACGATGTCGGCGTAGATGTCGAGCGCCGCGGGGACATTGCGGGCCAGCGTCGAGCCCCAGAACCGCATGTTCACCGCGCCGACGCTCTCGTCGCGGTCCACGCCCAGGTTGTCCAGCGCCAGCGACAGTTCGCGGCTGTCGCGGTCGCCGGCCCCACGGGTAATCATTTCGGCCAGCACGCTCGCGACGCCGAGTTGCCCCGGCGGGTCGAACGCGGATCCGGCCGGCACCAGGAAGTTGATCGCGGCCGAGCGCACGTGATCCATCCGTTCGGCGAGCAGAACGAGGCCGTTCGGAAGTGTATGCTGATAGACCTGCTGTCCCACGCGATTCATCCTGCTCGGGAAGGTGGCCCCGGGTGCATTCTACGAACGGACGTGTCTCTTGTAAGGTGGTCCGCTCGCTCCGCGAGCGGTGCAATAGTTGTATCCTATCGCCCTTCAGGGTGGTCCGCTCGCTCCGCGAGCGGTGCGACGCGCGCCGAGCAGCACCGCGATCATTCTCGGAGCCACACTCGTTGAATCACACCGCTCGCTCCGCGAGCGGACCACCCCGAGGTCACAACCCGACCGCGACGGTGTCCGGGTGCGGCAGTTGCACCGCACGGTAGAGCGTTTTGTACGCCCGGAACCCCGCCGCGCGGTACAGCCGCACGGCCGGGTCGTTGTTGGCCGTGACTTCGAGGAACGCCCGCGGCACCCCCACCGACGCGAAGCCCACCAGCGCCTGCACCAGGAGGGCACGCCCCAGCCCCAGCCCCCGACACTCCGGCACCACGCCGAGGTTCTGGATGCCGCCGTACCCGTTGTCGTCGATCAGCCCTTGCACCGTGCCGACGCACCCGTTCGGCCCGGCAACGAGCCACGTCGCCTGGGGGCAGAAGTTGGGGCGGAAGCGGATCGCGGCCATGAGATCCTGGCAGCCGCCGCGCGTGCCCAGGCTCGGGAAGACCAGCGCGTCGGCGTGCTGGTGGAAGCTGAGGTACTTCACCTCCGCGTGCATCGCGAGCAGCCCGTCGCTCCACGCGAGCCACCGGTAATCGGCCGGCAACTCGACCGGTTGCACCGGGTGGCGCAACGGCAGCTCCATCCGGTGTCGCTTGAAGTATTTCACCGTCTGCATGAGCGGCGCTCCTCACCCCGGAGCATCGTACCAGCCCGGCGCGCACCTCACAACCGTAGGGCCTTTCACCGGTCGTAGTGGCGGGTGGATGGTGGGTGAGGGGGAGT
>JAFKJJ010000061.1 GCA_017306025.1 Planctomycetota bacterium | reverse complement strand
GGCGGCGGAAGGTAACCGGTTTTTTTGAAACTAGTTACGACACGTTTGGCTGGATGGGTGGCAGAGATTAGATTATTATTAACAAAAAAGCGTGTTGATTAACGCTTGACTTTTACCGTACCTACTTAATAATAACCACGCGACCGTGCCCTTCTCCATGCTGACAAGCCGACCGGCCCCGGTCGCACTTTTGTTCTTTTCCCTTTTCGGCCCCAAGTCGAGCTTCTTTTGGAGCCCTTATGCGCGCCCTTCTCTCCCGCTCGCGGCGTGGTTTCACGCTGATCGAGCTGCTGGTGGTGATCGCCATCATCGCCATCCTGATCGGACTGCTGCTCCCCGCCGTTCAAAAGGTCCGCGAAGCCGCGGCCCGAATGAAGTGCCAGAACAACCTCAAACAGCTCGGACTCGGTCTTCAGAACTATCACGACGTCAACCTGAAATTCCCGGTCGGCGAGTTCAACGACGACAACTGCAACTGGGGTTGGGGTACGGCCGTCCTTCCGTTCATCGAGCAGGACAATATTTACAAGGCTCTCGACGCCGACACGGCCAACTTCATGATCTTCATTCCGGGCGGGAGCACGAACCGGAACAAGGTCATGGCCGCCGGTAACACCAATGCGGACAACTACAACACACAGGGAATCGTCAACGGGAACGCCGGGGGCGGTGTGGCCAAGAGTGTACTCAGTGCGTTCATTTGCCCGAGTGATAGTTGGCCCAATCAGACGAGCAATGGGTATGGTAAGAGCAATTACCTGGCCTGCATGGGGAGTGACGTAGGCGCCGGTAACTATGCGAACTGGACCGTTCCGAACGGCAGTACGGAGAACGGGATTCTCACCCAGGCCAACGACAACAACAACACCTGGGCCTACTCGATGGCCGCGGTCACCGACGGCACCAGTAACACGGTCGTTCTCGGTGAGGCGGCGGTTAACAAACTCAGTTCCAACTCCATGTTCGGCACCGGGGCCACGAACACTTTCCCGATCTGGGCAGGTGGAAATCCGAGCAACTCGGGGCAGGGCCGCCAGTACAACTACTTCCGCGTGATGGACGCGAACTATCCGCTGAACTCCACGAACACGAACTCCGAGACCAACGGCGCGATGTACCTGGATCGCGCGTTTAACAGCAACCACACCGGCGGCGCCAACTTCCTGCTCTGCGACGGATCGGTCCGCTACATTGCGAGCAGCGTCGATCCGGTTGCGTACCGTGCCGCCGGCACGCGCAACGGTGGCGAATCTGTCCCGCTTCCGTAAACTCGTCTCGGTATGACCGAAATGGAGCACCGGCCCGGGGTTTTCCCGGGCCGGTGCTTTTTCTCCGACCGTTGTTCGGGTTGCTTGGACCGTGGTGCGAGCACTTCGTCGCCGTTGTGGAGGCCATCGACAGAATTCCCTTCTCATTCGCCTCGGTCATGGGACCTCAAGGGCGCGCGGTAATTTGAGATTTATTCGTCGGGCGGTTGACTTTCCGTTGTTGTGGCCAATAATGTCAACCGAGTGAGATTCTCCAGAATGCTCTCACTTTCCCACCTATTTCCCGCCTTCCGCTTTTCACCCTTTGGAGTCTGCCCGCCGATGCACCTCTCTCCCGCCCGCTCGCAGCGTGGTTTCACGCTGATCGAGCTCTTGGTCGTTATTGCCATCATCGCCATCCTGATCGGGTTGCTCCTCCCAGCCGTGCAAAAGGTCCGTGAAGCGGCCTCGCGGATGAAGTGCCAGAACAACCTCAAGCAACTCGGCCTCGGTCTTCAGAACTACCACGACGTCAACCTGAAGTTCCCGGTCGGTGAGTTCAACGACGACAACGCTAACTGGGGATGGGGAGTGGCCATCCTCCCGTTCATCGAACAGGATAACATCTACAAAGCGCTCGATGCCGATACGGCCAACTTCATGATTTTCATTCCTGGTGGTGGGACGAACAAGAACAAGGTGATGGCTGTCGGCACCACGAGCGCAGACACCTACAACACACAGGGCCGTGTCAACACGAACGCCGGCGGTGGTGTGGCCAAGAGCGTGCTCAACGCGTTTATCTGTCCCAGCGACGTGATGCCGAGCACAAATCCGACCGGCTACGGTAAGACGAACTACTTGGCCTGCATGGGGAGTGACCTGGGCGCGGGTAATTATGCGAGTTGGACCGTCCCGAACGGCAGCACGGAAAACGGGATTCTCACCCAAGCCAACGACAACAACAACACGTGGGCGTACTCGATGGCAGCCGTCACCGACGGAACCAGCAACACGGTGGTTCTCGGCGAGGCGGCCGGTCAAACCCTGAGCGCCTCCGCGTTCTATACCGGAAGTCCGAACAACTTCCCGATTTGGGCCGGTGGCAATCCGAGCTACTCGGGCCAGGGGAAGCAGCAGAACTACTTCCGCGTCATGGACGCGAACTACCCCCTGAACTCCACCAACACCAACACGGAACCGGGCGGAACGGCGATTTACATGGACCGGGCGTTCAGCAGCAAGCACACCAGCGGGGGCAACTTCCTGATGTGCGACGGGTCGGTCCGCTACCTCTCCAACAGCGTCGATCCGGTCGCCTACCGAGCCGCCGGCACGCGGAACGGCGGTGAGGTCGCGACCCTGCAGTAAGTTCTCGCAGGTTCCGATAACTCCGACGCCCCGGCATCAAGCCGGGGCGTGTTCGTTTTCACCGCTTTCCGGGGCTCACAGCGTCGGGCCGATCGACCACGGGGCGAACTCCTCCTCGCCCACACCGTTCAGTTCGCTCTTGGTTCGCTCGCCGCTCGCCACCGCCAGCACCTTCTCGAAGATCTCCCGTCCGACCTGCTCCACCGGCACGCCGTCGAGGATCTTGCCCGCGTCGATGTCCATGTCGCCGATCATGTGCGTGTACAGCGGGGTGTTGGTCGCCACCTTCACGCACGGGGCCGGCTTGCACCCGAACACGCTCCCGCGGCCGGTCGTGAACACGCACACGTTCGCACCGCCCGCCACGATCCCCGTCATGCTCACCGGGTCGTACCCGGGCGTGTCCATCACCACGAACCCCTTCGCCGTGACCGGCTCCGCGTACCGGTAGACGTCCACCATCGCGGTCGTGCCGGCCTTCGCGATCGCGCCGAGCGACTTCTCGTAAATGGTGGTGAGGCCGCACTCCTTGTTGCCGGGGGAGGGGTTGTTGTTGATCTCCGCCCCGAACATCGACGTGTACCATTCCCACCACTTGATCCGCTCGACGAGCTTTTCGCCCACGGCCTTCGACACCGCGCGCCGCGTCAGCACGTGTTCGGCGCCGTAGATCTCGGGCGTCTCGCCCAGGACGCTCGTCCCGCCCTGTTGAACCATCAGGTCGCTCGCGACGCCCAGCGCCGGGTTGGCGGTGACGCCGCTGTTGCCGTCGGAGCCGCCGCAGTTCGTCCCCAGGATCAGGTGCTTGGCCGGGAGCTGCACGCGGCGCACGTCGTTGATCCGCGGCAGCATCTCCGCGACCGCCTTCACGCCCGCTTCCACCGTCTTGCCGATCCCGCCGCACTCCTGAATCGACAGGGCCAGCGGGGTGCCCTTTTTGCCGTCGAGCTGGATCAGGTTCAGGTGCTCCTGCTCGATCAGGTGCGACGCCTGAACGATCTCGCACCCCAGCCCGACGAGGATGTAGCCCGCGACGTTCGGGTGACGCGCGAATCCGGCGAGTGTGCGGTCGAGTTGCTGGTGGTCCGGGCCGTCGAACTGCATCCCACAGCCCTGGCGGTGGACAATGGCGATCACGCCGTCCACGTTCGGGTGGTCCTTCAGCAGCCCCAGCGCGCGCACCCGGTCCGCGATGTACTTACTGGTGCTCGCGGAACAGTTCACGGTGCTGATGACCGCGAGGTAGTTGCGGGTGCCGTACCGCTGGTGGTCGGCCTTGCCGGGGCCGCGGTCGTAGCCCATGAACGTGCGGTGCTCGGCCGGCGACGGGAGCGGCGCGGGAACCTGGGTCGCGTGGGCGTAGTCGCGCTCGAACGCCCCGGCCGTGACGTTGTGAACGTGCAGGTGCTCGCCGGGGCTGACGTTCCGGCCGGCGAACCCGATGATCTGCCCGTACTTCTTGACGGGGTCGCCCTCCTTGATCGGCACGACGGCGAACTTGTGCCCCATCTTGATCGCGGCCGGCAGCGTGAACGAGCCGCCGTCGAACTGGAACGTGGTGCCGGCGGGGATGGGCTTGCGCGCGACCGCGACGTTGTCTTGCGGGCGCAGGTGGACGGCGAAATCGGAGAGCGGAACGGCGGACATCGGTCCCTCGGTATGAATTTCGTGGCGGGTGATGTCAACTTAGCGGGTCGCGGGCGGGAGTGAAATGGAACCGGCGTGCGATTCCCGCCCCACGAGGGGCAAAAATCGCACGCCGGACCGCGCCGCCGGGGGCGCCCTACGGCTTGGCGACGTCGATGACGACTTCCTCGCCCGGCTTCACCTCGCGGACGATTTGGGTCTTGTCGGGGGCGAACTTTCCGCCGAAGTAGTCCGGGCCGCCGGCCCCGGCCGTGATCGCGACCTTGTACCGCCCCGGTTTGATACCCTTGCCGTCGGGACCGACCACCTCGAACGTGCCGGCGTCGGTGACGTTCGCGGGAAACTGCTCTCCCCCTTCGGCGAGGAACGTGAGGGAGAGCGGGCGCGAGCCGGGGGGCAATCCGGTCGCCCCGGGCGGCAGCTTGAGCTTCGTCGTGTCGAGGGCGAACGGCTTCCCGTTATCGAGGAGCTTGCCGCGGACGACCGCTCGGCCGTCGGCGGCGGGCGTACAGCCGGCGAGCGAAGCGACGAGCAGAGCGAGACCGAAACCGGCCCCGGTTCGGAAAGGGATCATCGGTGTGTGGGGTGAGGGTGGGGGCGCCGGGGCGGAGCCGCCCCGGCGGGCCGTTCGGGCGCTCAGTAGTTCGGGACGACCTCGCCGCCGGCGTAACTGCCGACGGCCGCGAACGTCGAGACGGGGATGTTGTACGAGATGAACCGCACCGACCCGTCACAGAACACCGCAACGAACCCGTTCGTGTGCGACGACCCGAACCGCTGCGCGCCGTCGCCGCTGGTGGCGTTGTAGTCGGGCAGCGGCGCCTGATTCGTGTACCGCACGGTGTCGTGGTCCCAACCGGACGTGTAGCCCTCGTTGTCGTCGCCCTGGTACTGCCCGAGGAAGGTCCGGTTGAGCCGCTTCTCGCCGGCGAGGAGCGTGTTCGAGGTGCCGTCGGTGATCTTGTTGAGCGCCAGTCCGGCGTACCCGTTGACGACCGGTCCGGTGTTCTCCAGGTTGCCGGCCGCGTAGTCGGTTTGCGCGTGTGCGTAAGTGCCGGACGGGTTGTACCACGATCCCTGGGCCGGGATGACCCGGACGCCGCCGCGGCTGGGGCAGAAGAACCCCTTCACCGGGGTCGAAATGGCCGCGATCTGACACGCGTCGGTGGTCGTGCCGCCGGCGCCCTTCCACAAGTTATCCTGCTCGACGAACGGCAGGATCTGGAACATCCACCCGCCCTGCTGCTGCTGGCCCGTCGCCGGTTGTCCGGGGGCCAGGTACGTCGGCGCGATGGACCACGTCGTGCCGCCGCTCGGCAGGACGCCGATCTGGTCGTTGTGGTTCTGGCACGCCAGCCCGATCTGCTTGAGGTTGTTCGTGCAGCTCACGCGGGCCGCGGCCTCGCGGACCTTCTGAACAGCGGGGAGGAGCAGCCCGATGAGGATGGCGATGATGGCGATCACCACCAACAGCTCGATCAGCGTGAAACCACGCCGCGCGCGGGAGAGAGTCATGGACGATCCTCAACGAACGAACGAGGAGAAATGAGGGAAGCGAGAATTCCCATCGTCTGTTGTATCGTGAGAAAGAGTCACACAACAAGGCAAATGTGAAATTTTGGTAGCCGCGGTCGGGATCGTGGCGGGCGCCGGCGCGGTGCGGGCGATACCGGTTGTGCCGTTCGGCCGGTGAGCGAGCGAAGTTGATCGCGTGAGGGGACCGGCGGATTGTTGCGGCGGGCCGGTGAGCAAGTAGAATACCAAAACTCCGTCACCCTTACCGTGTCCGTTCTTGCCGCCTCTTTCTAAGCTGACGGCCAACACCGGGGTTGTGCGTCATGGGCGCGTTATTGATCGGCCGCGGGTCGCGGAAAGGTCGGGCGATGGACAAAGCGCTGTGCTACGGGGCACTAGGGATCGGTGCCCTCATGCTGCTCGTGTTCCTACTCGACTTGATCGTCGGCATCCCGTTCGGTGGCGGTAACTTCATAGCCGGGGACGTCTTCGGGCTGCTCGCCGCGGCCATCGTCGTCTACCTCGGCTATAACGCCTCGCGCGACCTCAAGTAACGGCCGACCGACACGTCAGTGAACCGGGTCGCGCCGCGCCAGTTCCACCACCGCTTCGATCAACCCGTCTTCGGTGAAGGTGGTGGCTTCGGCGGCGACCGGCAGCCCCAGTTCCCGGATCGCGTTGCCCGTCTCCGGGCTGATCGCCACCAGGCGGATCTCCCCACGTTCCACGCGCCCGCGAATGGTCTCGTCGAACCCGCCGAGCACGCCGCGGGCGATGTTCGAACTCGGCAGCGTCACGTAGCGGATCTCGCCGCGGCGCAGCGCGTCGAGGGTCGCGGCGTCCGGGTCGAAGATGTCCGCCTGCTCGTACACCGCGACCTGATGCACCGTGGCGACGCGCGCGAGGGCGTCGCGGAGCAGTTCGCGGCCGCGGTTGGCCCGCGCCAGGAGCACGCGCTTCCCCGCGACGTGCGGAACCAGCGCCGCGGCGAGCCCCTCTGACGAAAATGCGGCCGCGGGCACCACGTCGGCGCGCAGGCGGTACTCGCGGAGGGCGTCGGCGGTTTTCGGGCCGATCGCGGCGAGCTTCACGCCGCCGAGGTCGCGCAAGTCGCGGCCCGATGCGTCGAGCCGGCGGAGCAGGGCGTGAACCCCGTTCGCGCTGGTGAACACGAGCCAGTCCCACTCGCCGCGGCGCAGTTGATCGAGCGCCGCATCGACCGGCGCGAGGTCTGCCGGTTCGCGGATCTCGACAACGGGCATCCGCGAGACGACCGCCCCGAGGTGTTCGAGCTTCCGAACCATCCCGCCGGCCTGGTGCGCCGGCCGCGTGACGAGCACGCGCTGACCGAACAGCGGCCGCGACTCGAACCACGGCCGCGGGGAGCGCTGCGCGACCGCTTCGCCGACCAGGATGAGCCCCGGCGCTTCCAGGCCCGCGTTCCGGCGCGCGTCTTCGAGCGTCGCGAGCGTCGCGAACACCGATCGCTGTTCGCCGACCGAGGCCCGTTCGATGATGCCCGCGGGCGTGTCCGGGTGCTTGCCGTACTTGAGCAACTCGCCCGTGATGACCGGTAGACGCGCGATGCCCATGTAGATCGCGAGCGTTCCCGGGAACGCCGCGAGGGCCTTCCAGTCGAGGCGGTTGCCGGGCTTGTTGGGCAGCTCGTGGCCGGTGACGAGCGCGACGGCGCTCGCGTGCTGGCGGTGCGTGAGCGGCAGTTCCAGGTACGCGCCGGCGGCCAGCGCCGCGGAGATCCCGGGCACGATCTCGTAACTCAGCCCCGCGGCGCGGAGCGCCTCGGCCTCCTCGCCGCCGCGCCCGAAGATGAGCGGGTCGCCGCCCTTCAGCCTGACGACCGTCTTTCCGGCGCTGGCGGTCTCGATCAGCTTCTGGTGGATGTGCGGGTACTTGTCGGGGTGCTGGCCGGGCAGGTCGCGGACGCACACGCGCTCGGCCGAGGCCGGCGCGAGGTCGAGCAACCGCTCGGGCACGAGCTGGTCGTAGAGGACTAGGTCGGCGCGGCCCAGGAGTTCGGCGCCCCGGACCGTGATGAGGCCGGGGCTGCCGGGGCCGGCGCCGACGAGGAACACGCGGGGCTGAGACGGGTCTGGGTCTGGCATCACACGCTGGGGGCGGCCGCCGGTCGGCCGGGTTCCACCAGCCGACAAACTCCCACACCCACCAGAAAGAGGGTAAATAGCGGAACGAACAAGTAGCCCCAGGTGATGACGTCCTGTGTCGGCGTAATCACCGCGGCGAACGCGGCCATCCCGAGGGCGGCGTGCCTCCAGTATGTCAGATACCCGCGGGCCGTTGTAACCCCGATCCGGGTGAAAAACGCCATCAACACGGGCGTTTGAAACGACACGCCGAAGATCAGCGGCATCACGACCGCGAACCCGATCCACTCGCGCAGCCGCAGGTCGGGGTCGTAACCGGCCCAGTCGTTGAACGTCAAGAGTGCCCGGACCGCCGACGGAAGCACCACCAATTGACACAGCGCGACGCCCGCGAGGAACAGGGTCACGCTCGCGGGCAGGAGGGCGTACACGTACCGCTTTTCGTGCGGGTACAGCCCGGCCGCGACGAACGCCCACATCTGGTAGAACGCCCACGGGCTGGCGATCACGAGCGCCAGCACGAACGCCACCTTGAAGTACGTCACCATCGCTTCCGGGGCGCTCAGGGTGGTCAGCGGGCGTCGGAAGTTCCCGCGGAGCTCGCCGAGCTTCGTGACCCGGGCCAGTTCGACCGGATCGACGTCCGCCAACACCTCCGCGCGGCCGCCGTTCGGAGCGGGTAGTCCCAACCCGAACGTTTCGCGCGGCCCGCCGGGTCGCGCGCGGAGCTTCGCGGCGATCTGTTCATAGCGCCGGAGGAAGAACGCCTCCACCTCCTGCTCGGCCGGCGCGGTGAGCGCACGGAGGACCGGGAACGCGAACCCGATTTCGGTCCGGTCGAGCGCCTGGCCGATCACGTCGAGGGACATTCCGCCGACCATGACCAGCACCACGCCCGCGAGCGCGCGGCGCAGGCGAACGGACAGCTCTTCGAGGTGGTCCTCCAGCGGCATTCGGGAGCGGGCGAACGGGTCATCGGGGTACGGGTTGTGGAACGCGGGCACGGGCACCTCCCGTCTCGGACGGGTGCGGGTGCCGCCGTGCGAGGGTGCAGGGGCGGAACCGGGGGTAGAGAAGCGCCGTCGAGGGTGGCGGCCGGACCTTCGATTCCTGGGACCGCGGCCGTCCCGGCCGCAGGTCAGTACTTCGGGGCGCTCTCGGGATTCCGCCGAGCGGCTCCGAGGGGAAACCAGCGGCCGGGACGGCCGCGGTCCCAGGGGACAGACGACGTCACACCGCGATTTCCTCAGCCGGTTCGGGCTCTTCGACCTCGTTCGGGTTGAAGCCGGGGAACAGATGGCAGAACAGGATGCCGAGCATGTACAGCGCGAACATCGGCGCGAACAGGTACATCATCGTGACCACGTCCGGCGTGGGCGTGACCAGCGCCGCGAACACCGCCAGGATGAAGCACGCGTACCGCCACTTTGTCAGGTAGTCGCCCGCGCTGAACAGGCCGAGACGGTTGAGGAAGATCATCACCAGTGGCGTCTGGAACGAGATGCCGAACACCAGCGGCAGGATGATCGCCAGCCCCAGCCACTCGTTGAGCCGGATGTCGGGGTCGAAGCCGAGCATCTCGTTGAACTTCAGGAGCGCCTTGACCGCGCCGGGCAGCACGAAGAACTGGCACACGAGCACGCCGGTGAGGAACAACAACAGGCTCGGCCCGAAAAAGATGTACACGTACTTCTTCTCGTGCGGGTACAGCCCGGCCCCGACGAACGCCCAGAACTGGTAGAAGATGAACGGGCTGGCGAGCACGATCCCGCAGAGGATGGACACCTTGAAGTACACCACGAACGCCTCCTGCGCGCTGAGCGTGGTGAGGTACTGCTTGCTCTCGGTCAGCGCCTGTCCGGTGTCGGCGAGGTAGTTGATCTCGGCCGGGTACACTTGCAGGGTGAGAGGGACCTCCTTCGGCACCCCCTCCTTCAGCGGACCCAGCACCGGTTCGAGCTGCTTCGTGTCGACGAACGTGCGCAACGGGGTCGGCGCGCCGAGCATCTTCTCCCGCTCGGCCGGGGAAAGCGACGCGAGGCTCGGGTCCTTGTCGAGCTTCTCGCGGATCGCCGCGATCTCGGCCGGGTCGGACTGGGTGAGTTTGGCGATCTTCTCGTCGTGGATCTTCTTGGCCCGGCGGTAGTAGAAGTCCCGCGCCTGCGTCTCGACCGGCTCGGTTATGACCTTGAGCATCGGCCGGCCGATGCCGATCTTCTCGTTACCCAGGGACGTTCCGACCGCGTCGAGGATGAACCCGATGACCAGGAAGAACAGCAGCCACTTGAGGGCCGCGATCATCCGGTATCGAAGCTCCTCAATGTGCTCGCCCAGCGGCATGCGCGTGTCGGCGAACACGTCGTCGGGATATTGTGGGAGCTGGTTCTTGAGCTTCTTGAGGCGGTCTGCGGTGGCCATGAGAAGGCAAGCCCCGTGGCGGGGTAACCCAACCCGAGGCGAAGGTGCCCGACCGGTTGGCGGAAGCAGGTGTGGCGGAAGGTCAGGGATTATCGTATGAGCCGGCCCCCCGGCGCACAAGTCTGGCCCGGACCGTGCGAACGGGCGGTTTGAGCGGGTCGCGCCGTCGGCGCAAGCGGCGAAATTCGCCGGAACAGGCGAACGCCTGGCGAACGTGCAGCCGGCGTTGACCGCGGGGCGATAATGCGAGTGCGGACGGAACCCGCAGTGAGTCCCGGTAGGGAGCGACCGATGCGCCGGCGAATGCTCATTCCCCTTCTGGCGGTGATGGCGGTGGTCGGGTGCGAGCGGTTTTCCGGTCCACTCGAAACGCACCGCCTCCCCCGCGCCGACTCGCCCGGGTACACCATCGAGGAGCAGAAGCAGCGCGGCCGCGAGCGGAACTCCGTCACCGAAGACGACTTCCGCATCGGCCCGAAGGGGTACATCGACCGCGTCAGCCCGACGGGGCGCTGACGGCCGAGAGTCCCAAGTCGTAAAGTCGTAAAGTCGAATACAGCCACCGAAGCCGTATTCGACTTTACGACTTTCGACTTCTCCGCCACCATGAGCGTATCACGTTCGCTTACAATTCTCGCGGAGAGGAAGTCATGGGGCTGATGGATTGGGCGAAGGGCCAGTTCATCGACATCATCGAGTGGACCGAGCCGAGCCAGAACGAGATCCTGTCGTACCGCTTCACGCGCCACAAGAACGAGATCAAGAACGGCGCGAAGCTGATCGTCCGCGAGGGGCAGGCCGCCGGATTCGTGAAGGAGGGCCAGCTCGCCGACGTGAAGACGCCCGGGATGTACACGCTCGACACCAAGAACATGCCGATCCTCTCCACCATCCTCGGGTGGAAGTACGGGTTCGAGTCGCCGTTCAAGTGCGAGGTGTACTTCATCTCCACGCGGCAGTGGACGGACCAGAAGTGGGGCACGCAGAACCCGGTCATGTACCGCGACCCGGAGTTCGGCCCGGTCAGGCTGCGGGCGTTCGGCAACTACGCGTTCAAGGTGACCGACCCGGGCACGTTCCTGAAGGAACTGGTCGCCACCGACCCGTCGTTCGAGCTGTACGAGATCTCGGCGCAGTTTCGCAACGCGGTGGTGTCGCGGTTCATCGACGCGCTGGGCTCGTCGCGCATCCCGATGCTGGACCTGGCCGGCAACTACGAGAAGGTGAGCAAGCTCGCGCTCGAACGCATCGCGCCGGAGCTGGCGAAGATGGGCGTCTCGCTGACGCAGTTCTTCGTCGAGAACATCTCGCTCCCGCCCGAAGTGGAAGAGGCGCTGGACAAGCGCTCCAAGATGGCGGTTCTGGGCAATCTCGATCAGTACGCGAAGTTCCAGACGGCCGAGGCGATCCCGACGGCGGCCGCGAACCCGGGCGGGCTGGCGGGGTTGGGCGCGAGCCTCGGCGCGGGCGTCGCGATCGGCGGGCAGATGGGGAACGCGTTCGCCGGGGCGGCCGGCGCGCCGGGCGTCGTCACCCCCGCGAACACGCACCCGCCCGCGGCGGCCGGAGCGGGTGGTCCGCCGCCCTTGCCGGGGGCGGTCGCGTTCCACGCGGCCATCGACGGTGCCGCCGCGGGTCCGTTCGACATGGCAGCGCTGGCGGCGCACGTCCACACGGGCAAGCTGAACCGCAACACGCTCGTGTGGAAGTCCGGCATGGCCGGCTGGGTGGCCGCGGGCACTGTGCCGGAGCTGCAAGGGCTGTTCGCGGACGTTCCGCCGCCATTGCCCGGATAGCAGGAGGATCGAGCCACAGATGACACAGAGAACACGGATCAAGGCAGAAGACCGAGTTGAACGGACTCCTCTTCCTGCCCGATCCGTGTCTTTCCGTGTTCATCTGTGGCTGATTTCGTCTGTGGTCCTGTCCTCTGAACCTCCCCGCCCTCTGATTCCATGTCACAGCCGCCACCGCTTCCGCCCTCCGACGGCGCGCCTCCGCCGCTCCCGACGCCGACCAAACCGCCGGTGGAGCGCGAGCCGTCGCTCACCAAGGCGCCGCCGAAGGGGAAGCTGTTCCCCTGCCACAACTGCGGGGCGAAGGTCGAGTTCGACCCGCGGCAGCGCGCGCTCAAGTGCCCCTACTGCGGCCACACGACCACGGTCGAGGACCTGGGGGGCTCGGTCGAGGAGCGCGACTTCAACGAGTACGCCGGGAAGCTCGTGAAGGGCGCCGGCCGCGGGATCGAGGGCCGCTCCACGCAGACCAAGTGCAGCGGGTGCGGCGCGATGGTGCTGCTCGAAGACAGGGTGGTGACCGAGAAGTGCCCGTTCTGCGGGACGCACCTGGAGAACAAGCCGGAGGCGGTCGAGGGGATGCTCCCGCCGGAGTCGCTCATCCCCTTCAAGGTCGATCTGAGGGCGGCGCGCGAGGCGTTCGACAACTGGCTCGGGGATTTGTGGTTCGCGCCTAGCGAGTTGCGGAAGATCGCGCTGCTCGGGCAACTCACCGGCGTGTACCTGCCGTACTGGACGTACGACGCGATGACGTACACGAAGTATCGCGGGATGCGCGGCGACGACTACCAGGAGACCGAGTACTACACCGAGCGCGACGCCAACGGCAACGAGGTGCAGAAGTCGCGCACCGTCACCCGAACCAACTGGTATCCCGTTTCCGGCGAGGTCCAGCACTTCTTCGACGACGTGCTCGTGTGCGGCTCGAAGAGCATCCCGCCGCACCTGATCGAAGGTCTGGAGCCGTGGGACACCGGCGAACTCGAACCGTTTCAGGACGCGTTCCTCGCGGGGCTCAAGACCGAGCGGTACGCGGTGGACCTGAAGGGCGGGCTGAAGATCGCCAAGGAGTTAATGCAGCCGACCATCCATAACCTGATCCGACGGGATATCGGCGGCGACCACCAGCGGATCGAGATGACCGACACGCGCTACCTGGGCGTCACGTTCAAGCACTGCCTGTTGCCGGTGTGGATCGCGAGCTACCGCTACAACGACAAGCTGTTCCAGATCCTGATCAACGGGCGCACCGGGAAGGTGTCGGGCGAGCGGCCGTGGAGCTGGATGAAGATCATCCGCCTCGTCGCGCTCGTCCTGCTGGTCGTGGCGCTGATCGTGACGCTGATCTCGGTGTTCGGCAAGAAGGGCGGGCACTCGCGGCGCCCGGCACCGGCGCCGGCCGTCGCGTCCGTAGAACGACCGCTGCAGTTGGACGCAGTCGGACCGGTGCGTGGGTCACCGTATTCCAGGAGACGAAGTGGCGGGGCGAAACGCTCGTCGAGGGCGACAAGGACTACCCGTGTGCCGACGCACACCCTTCGACCCGTTAGTTCCGGTATCAGTTCAACTCCGTGTTCTTCGCCCCTTGGGGATGGATGGTGTAGTTCCACTGGGGGCACGTCTCATGGCGGGTCAGGCGGATGGCCTTGAACTCGGCCGCTGACACCTTCCGCCCGGTCGGGTACGCCCCCGACATGACTCGGGCGGTCACCCGCAACCCGGTCCGGGTCGTCGTCTGGCGGATCACCCGGTCAGAACCGCCAGGGTGTCCAGCACGACCCCGCCCGGGTGGCACTGACCGGACTGAACAGGCGGTGCTCGATCGGGTTCCACTTGCTCGCCCCGGGCGGGTAGTGGCACACCGTCACCGCCAGCCCGGTCTCGTCCGCGAACCGCCTCCCAGCGGCCGCAGAGGGCTGCCGGCACGTCCTCGTGCTCCTTTTGGCGGGTCCCGGCCGGCGCGGGCCTGTCGGTTCCGAACAGCGCGAGGAGTTCGACGACCGAAAGCGGAGTCGCCAGACCGAACTCTCGAACCTCCGAGGTGGACCCTATGTCGAAGAGCGAGTGCGTACCGGCCTCTCCGGCCGGCTCAAGGGCGTCCTCGATCGACTCCGGTGCCGTCTCCTACCCGGTGCCCGCGACCCGCCGGGCGGCTTCCGGCCCCGTGCGCTTTGGCATCCCGGATGAACCGCTCCACGTCCGCCGTGTCCCTCTCGGCGCTCGCGGTATCGGCCCCGAGGGCCTTCATCGCCCGGTCCACCCTCCCAGCCACCTTCAGCCGCTTCCGCAGGTCCGTGACCGGTGGCATCGCGGCGGCGATTGCCTGGTTGATCGTACCTTTGAGCAGATCCCCGGCAGTCGGTACGCCCGTCGGGCGAACACGTCATTGCGCTGTTCCTGGAGGACCCGTTCCGCGTCCGGCCGGTAGGGCACGAAGTGGACCCGGCCCGTTGCACCCATGTGGACCCTCGCCGAACCCCGAACGGAAAAGTCCGCTGGCCCGGACGCAAGTGTCGCGGTCGGGGCATACAGTTGACTTTACCGTTGGGTCTTACAATTAGGCCGCATTCGCGATAAGGGCGGTGGCGTTCCTTCCCTCTCCCCGGTGGTGTTATCGTGAATGCGGTCTATTGAGTAGGGGTCACAGGGAAGGGCAGTTCCGAACCATCCCAGAGGGTCCGCAACAACTTCTGATCGCGCCTCAACGGTCGGAGCCGTTTGGAGATCTCTTGATCCGGCATCGTTATGTTACTTCAAACAACGCGCCTGCCCGGAGATTGGCTTACCATCCCCGCAGCAACCCCAGTCCCAGCGCGCAGGCCGACGCCAGGCCGTGAACCTCGCCCGCCGCGAGCGCCCGCGTAAGCGTACCGCGGTCCATAAGACAGACGGCCAGCCGTTCGGTTTCGTCGTCCGCCGCGGGGCGGTCGGGCCGGGCGTCGAGGGCCAGGAAGGCGTGCAGCGTTCCGCAGTGCCGGTTCGCATCCACCACGAACGACCCGAGCGGAGCCCAACGTTCGGCGGTGTACCCCGTCTCTTCGAGCAGTTCGCGCCGAGCCCCTTCGAGCGGCGCCTCTCCCGGTTCGAGTAACCCGCCGGGAAGTCCCAGGCTCACACACCCCAGTCCGTGCTTGTACCCGCGGACCATGACCACCTCTCCCCCCGGCACGACCGGCACGACCAGGGTGAAGTCGGGGAGGCCGACCCGGTAGAAGTCGGAGAGCACCTTGCCGCCGGGCAGGCGGACCTCCTGGCGGCTGATCTCCAACCAGGGCGGCGCCGACAGGAGCGGAACGCTCGACAGCACGTCCCAGGGCTGAAAGGCGTGAGTCGAACTCATGGCCGGGTCTCGGCAAGTTGATTCGCGGGTGGGAACGGGGGCGCGAGAAGTGAGGTCGGCGCGGACGCGGATAGGACCGAGGCCGGTGCCTCCGGT
>JAFKJJ010000608.1 GCA_017306025.1 Planctomycetota bacterium | reverse complement strand
GGGTGCGGCCGAACTCCCCCATCCACACGATCGTCGTCGTGTCGAGGAGCCCGCGCTCCTTCAGATCGTTCATCAGGGCGGACCACGCCGGGTCGAGTACGCCGCAGAGGTTCTTCACCGCGTCGAAGTTCTGCGCGTGCGTGTCCCAGCCGTCGAGCGTCACCTCCACGAACGGCACGCCGCGCTCCACCAGCCGCCGCGCCAGCAGGCACCCCTGACCGAACAGGTTGCGACCGTACTTGTCGCGGAGCGCGTCCTTCTCTTCGGAGAGATCGAACGCCTTGGCCGTTTCGGGCCGCATCATCCGGACGGCCGCGGCGAACGCGGACTTGTGGCTGTCGGCGATCGCGCCGGGGTGATCGGTCACGAAGCCGCTCTCCAGATCGCTCATGAGCGCCAGCCGCTCCTCGGCGCGGGTGGCCGCGACCCCGCGGTAGCGCCCGAGGTTCTCGACCTTGAGCTGCTGGTCGACGGCGCCGTCGCGGGACACCTGGCCGTCGGCCACGATGAGCGGCGAGAACTTCGGCCCGAGGAACCCGGGGCCGAACGCGTTCTGCGCGAACCCGCGCTGCGGCGCGATCGCCACGAACGGCGGCAGGTCGGCGCTCTCGGAGTGCAGCTCCTTCGCCACCAGCGCGCCGATCGACGGGAAGTCGATGCCCGCCTGCGGCAGCACGCCGGTGCGCATCAGGAACGTCGCCCGGCCGTGGTCGCCCTCCTTTGTCGACATCCCGCGGAGCACCGCCAGCCGGTCGCCGTGTTCGGCCATCTTCGGCAGGTGTTGCCCGATCTTGAGGTCGGGCGACTTCGTGGCGATTTCCGTGTACGGGCCGCCGTTGGCGTGGCCGGGCTTCAGGTCCCACAGGTCGATGGTGGCCGGACCGCCGCTCATCCACAACAGGATGCACGACCGCTTCCGGTGCGGGTCGTTCGCGGCGGCGCGCGCCAGTCGCCCGAGCCAGCCGGACGTCGAGACCGCCAGGGACGCGGCCCCGGCCCGCAGGAAGTACCGACGATCGAGGGTCATGGAAGGAGCCTCCGCCGGCGGCGGGCGCGGATAGACGCGGATCAGACGAGGGTCGATCTCAAACACTGTGCGGGAGTTTGAACGCTTTCCCCCGCTGATCCGCGTTTATCCGCGCCCGCCGCGGCCCCGAATTAGTGGTTGGTTCGGAACTCGACGCCGTTGAGGAGCGCCCACAGCACGTCCGCGTAGCGCCCCTTCGCTTCACCGCTGCCGGCGGTCTTCACGTACTCGACCGCGCGTTTCAACTCGTCCGCCTTCGGCCCGCGGCCGAGCGCCGCGAGGTATAGTGCCTCGATCCGCTCTTCCGACGTCAGGCCCGGCAGTTCCACGACCGCGGCGAGCGTCCGGCTCGACTCGACGGTCGTCGCGGCCCCCACGAGGCCGCCGTTCATGAGCAATAGCGCCTGAATGATCGTCGTGGACGATTCGGTCTTGTGGCCGGTGAGGGCGAACGTTTCGACGAACTGCCGGCGGGCCGAACCGGGGTTCTGAAGGTACGCGCCGCCCGGCCCTTCGAGCCCGTTTCCGATCACGACCGACAGGCTGTCGAACAGTTGCTCCGGCGTCAGCCCCTGTGCCGGGAAGCGGGCGTAGAGCCTGACGTCCTTCTGACCTGGGTGTGTGGTCGCACTCGACCGCTGGAACGTCTCGCTCAGCAGGATCGCGCGCAGGACGAACTTCGTGTCGTAACCCGATTCGACGAACGCCTTCGCGAGCCGGTCGAGCAGTTCCGGGTGGCTCGGCGCGTTCTTGTCGTTGAAGTCGTCGATCGGGTCGACCAGCCCGACGCCGAACACGAAGCCCCACAGCCGGTTCACGGTGGCGCGGGCGAAGTACGGGTTGTCGGGCCGGGTGATCCACGTCGCGAGCGTCACCCGCGGGCTCTTCCGGAACTGCCACTCCGGCTCCTTGTCGTCGAGGAACGTGGCCGGGACGGTCCGGTCGGCACCGGGGATCGACAGCTCGCGCCGGTCGAACACTTCGCGCAGGCCCCCGCCCTGCTGCTCCACGCCCGCGAAGAACGCGGCCATGCCCCAGAACTGGTCTCGGCTCCACTTGCCGAACGGGTGGTCGTGGCACTGGGCGCACTCGATCTGCACCCCCAGGAACAGCCGCGACGCGGCCGCGGCGAGGTTTTCGGGCTTGCCCTGCTTCGCGGTGTAGAAGGCGAGCGGGTTCACGGTGCCGTCGGGGTCGTCGGGGTTGGGCCGCGCCGAGGGACGGCCGCCGAGCGGCGCGGTGAGCAGTTCGGTGACGAACCGGTCGAAGGGCACGTTCGTCTGGATGCGGGCGCGGAGCCACGTCTCGAACCCGGGCACCGTCTGCGCGATCTGCGGGTCGGTGACCGCTTCCGGCAGGAGCCACCCGCGCCAGGTGGTGGTCATGTGGTTGGCGTAGGCCGGGGACGCCAGCAACTTGTCGATCGCCTTCGCGCGCTTGTGTGGGTCGGCGTCGGCGAGGAACAGCCTGACCTCCGACGGCACGGGGACCAGCCCCGCGAGCGCGAGGTTGATGCGGCGGAAGAACGCGGCGTCGTCGGC
>JAFKJJ010000060.1:15773-19002 GCA_017306025.1 Planctomycetota bacterium | reverse complement strand
TCCGCTGGCCTCGCGGCCTGTCGCAGCGAAGCGCTGCTTCACGGCCGCTCCGCTGGCCTCGCGGCCTGTCGCAGCGAAGCGCTGCTTCACGGCCGCTCCGCTGGCCTCGCGGCCTGTCGCAGCGAAGCGCTGCTTCACGGCCGCTCCAATGAACGGACCAGCAGCGGTGGTAGGAATCGAACCTACAAATTGCGCTTTAACAGAGCGCCGCCTTACCATTCGGCTCCACACCGCTGTATGTGAGCAACAGGCGCGTAAAAACACCGTCGGGCGTTGCGTCTCCGATGAGACGCAACGCCCGACGGGTGCTGAACCCTGTTCGGTGTGGCGTCATCCGGTCCGGATGCGAACGCGGATCGGATTCGGTCGATTAAACGGCCCGAACCCGAACCCGCGCGGCTGCTGCCGTTGCGGTCGTTGGGGGTTCGCGGGTCGTTTGATGAACCGGGTCATGGCTGGCTCTTTATTTCGATTGAGTGGAGCGGTCACCTACATAGACGCGACACACACCGGTTGGTTCGCGGTGTGTGCCGAATTATTTCGAGTTCATCGGGCGAGCGGATTCACTTACCACGGCCGGCGGTCGCGAACCTCTTCGACCCGCACGCGGAAGCCGTCGCGCTCCAGTTGCCGCTCGATGCGGCGGGCCTCGAAGAGCGTCTCGTACCGGCCGTATCGCTCCCAGCCGTGGTGGCGCTGGACGAACACCACGAAGTCGTAATCCACGCGGGGCGGGTGGAAGCCGTTCCCCGAGCCGGTGATCGGCCCCCGAACCGGCTCGTTGGCCGTCGCCACCTGTCCGCCGAACCCGAGTCCTACCGCCGCCATCGCGCCGAGCATCAACTTGCGAATCATCGGTATCTCCTGTTCCTGAACGTCGTCAGGAGCTTGAGTTTGCCGGCTTTTTTCCCATCCCACCGGTTGCACTCAAGTAACTCGCCGCGGCTGCCGACTTGCGCCCTAACCTTGTGTTGTGTGCGGCGGCCCGCGTATGTTGGGAGGAACCCATGGAAAGCGCCAGGAATGCGGAATGGACGGCCGGCGACCGGGATCAAGATGTCGCTCGCACCCCGATGCCCGCGTTCGACACGAGGCCCCGAATGGCGCGCGCGCCGCTGTACCCGCTCCGCTTCGAACCGATCTTCAAGACCGCCCTCTGGGGCGGCCGGCGCCTCCCCACCTACCTGAACCGCCCCGTCGAGCACAACGACCCGATCGGCGAGGCGTGGATTCTCAGTGACGTGGACGGCAGCCCGAGCCGCGTCCTCGACGGCCCGCTCGCCGGGCTGACGCTCCGGGAAGTGCTCGCACAAGACCCGGAACGCGTCGTGGGCGCCGCGAAGGCCCCGCAGGGCCGGTTTCCGCTCCTGCTGAAGTTCCTCGACGCGCGGCAGGAACTTTCCGTCCAGGTTCACCCCAACGACACCCAGGCCGCACGATTGGGACCGGGGAAGTTCGGCAAGACGGAAGCCTGGGTGGTGCTCGACGCCGACCCCGCAACCAGTAAGCTCTACGCGGGGTTCACCGAGGGCGTCACCGCGAACGATTTCCGCGCCGCGCTGGCGGCGAAGACCACGCCGAAGACGCTCCACAGCTTCGCGCCGCGGGTCGGCGACTGCGTGTTCCTCGAAGCCGGCACCGTCCACGCGATCGGCTCGAACCTGCTCCTGTTCGAAGTGCAGCAGACGAGCGACATCACCTACCGCCTCTACGACTGGGACCGCGTCGACGCGAAGACGAAGCAGCCGCGGCCGCTCCACGTCGACGACGGGCTGGCGTGCTGCGACTTCCGCCGCGGCCCGTGCTACCCGGTGGGACCGGCAGTCGCGGTCAGCGCCGGGGTGCGGCGTGAGGGGCTGATCGCGTGCCCATACTTCACACTCGAACGGCTGACGGCCCGGTGCCCGTTTCGCGTCGGCGCGGCCAACCGGTGTCGCGCGGTCGTGTGTGTAAGGGGGAGCGGCGAGTTGGAGTCACGCGGGAAGCGGTTCGCATTCGGTACCGGCGACGTGCTGTTGCTCCCGGCCGAAGTGGGCGAGTGCATCGCGGTGCCGGCCGAAGAGGTCACGTTGCTCGAATGCGGGTTGCCGACCTGATGTGGTCCGGTCACTCCGTGACCGGAGACTCATCTCGGCTTCCCTTGCTGCGCCTTCGCCGTCGAAATTCTTTCGCTTCCGGTCACTCCGTGACCGGACCACAATGAACATCATGGAAATCGACCTGAACGCGGACCTCGGTGAAGGCGCGAGCTTCGACGCCGAACTGATGCCGCTCGTCACCTCCGCGAACGTGTGCTGCGGGCTACACGCCGGCGGCCCGAGCGAAATCGCGAAAACGCTCGTGCTGGCGAACACGTTCGGCGTGTCGGTCGGCGCGCACCCCGGCTACGCGGACCGCGAGCACTTCGGCCGGCGCGAGTTCGAACTCGGCAATCAAGAAATGGTCGCGCTGTGCGTGTACCAGCTCGGCGCGACGATCGCGCTGGCCAACGTGCTCGGACTCACGGTGCGGTACGTGAAGCCGCACGGCGCGCTTTACAACCAGGCGTGCCGCGACCGTCGGATCGCGGACCTGCTCGTCGTCGGGCTGGCGCAGTTCGAGCTGCCCGTTCTCGGACTGCCGAACTCGCAACTGGCCGAAGCGTGCGCCGGGCAGGTGCCGTTCATCTCCGAGGGCTTCGCGGACCGGCGCTACCGTCCGGACGGGTCACTGGTGCCGCGGTCCGAGCCCGACGCGTTCGTCCACGACCCGGACGAGGCCGTGAAACAGGCCGAATGGCTCGTGCGCGAAAAGGGCGTGCGGACGATCTGCGTTCACGGCGACAATCCGGAAGCGGTGGCGTTCACGCGGACCGTTCGCGACGCACTTCTGGCCCGCGGGATCACGCTCAAGTCGTTCGCATGAGTCTCATCGTTCGCGAAGCGGGGTTGCAGTCGCTCTTGGTCGATTTCGGCCGCGAGCGGAGCCGTTCACTCGGCGTTCCGGTGGGCGGTGCCGCAGACCGCGCCGCGCTCGCGCTCGGGAACGCGCTGGTGGGCAACGCGCCGAACGCGGTGGCGCTGGAAGTCGCGTTCGCAGGCCCGACCGTCGAAGCCCTTCACCCGGCCGCGTGCGTGATATTCGGCGCGCCCTTTCGCAGCACCGTAAACGGAAGTGAGGTCGCACCCGGCGCCACGTTCACGCTCGACACGGGCGACGTACTTCGCGTGGGCGGAACGAGCACCGGTGC
>JAFKJJ010000060.1:0-15745 GCA_017306025.1 Planctomycetota bacterium | reverse complement strand
GTATCTGTGTGTCGCGGGCGGGTTCGACACGCCGGAGGTACTCGGCAGCCGTTCGGCGCTGGAGGCGGTCCGCGCCGGTGAGACGCTGACGTGTGCCGCGAGCCGGACCGAGTCGCGGCGCCTGCCGTTTTGCGTCGGCAGACCTAACCCCCTGTCCCCCTCCCGAACAGCGAAGGGGGACAGGGGGTTAGGCCCCCTCCTCGTTCTCGACGGCCCCCAGCGCGACTGGTTCACGGACGACGCCTTCTTCGCACAAACTTACGAGGTCTCCGCGGCGAGCAACCGCATGGGCCTCCGACTGAAGGGCGCTCCGCTCGCGCGGAAGTCGGGCGAACTCGTCTCCGAAGCGGTCGCGCCCGGCGCGGTACAGATCACCAACGACGGGCTCCCGATCGTGCTCGGCGTGGACGGCCAAACCATCGGTGGTTATCCGAAGGTCGCGCACGTCATCCGCGCCGACCTCGACGCGCTCGCACAGCTCCGACCGGGCGAGCGCGTGCGGTTCGTGCGCGTCACGCCCGAAGAAGCCGAGACCGCGGCCCGCGAACGCGCCCGGTTCCTGCGCGAGTGGCTCACCCGGCTCCGCATCGCCGAGCGGCGGCCGGTCTTCGTTTGAGCTTGTCGCGTTCTCCGCGGGCCGCTATCCCGCCGCCCCTTCCGTTCACCACACAGGGGCGGTTATGCGCAAGTGGTTAATGATCGGCGGTACGGGGGCCGTGGTGGGGTATGTCGCGGTGTACCTTGCGCTCGACGTCAAGCCCGCGCCCGAACCGGGACCGGAGCAGCCGACTGTTGCGGCCGCGCCCGCGGAACCGGTGGTGCTGGCCGACGTCGTGGAGGTGACGAACCTCGAACCGCTCCTCGCCCCGCGCTCCGCGGAACCGACAGGCGTTCCGTTCGACGCCGCCGAACCGCTGGAAGCGGCGGGGGGTCCGCGGGCGATCGACCCGGAGCCGGGTGCTCCGACGGCCGCGCCGGTGCCGATCCCGCCCGCCGCGGAGGAGCCGACCGATCGGCAGGGGGCCGCGCCGGCGGTCGATCCGAGCCGGGTCGTGTGGTACGGCGACCAGCGCCTGCCGCGCCAGCTCAGCGAGTTCCCGCCGGCCGGCGTGTGGCACCTGCGCGAGTGGGAGCGGGGCCGCGTCGTCCCGGGCGGTGTTACGGTCGGGGTCGGGTTCTACTTCTGACCCGCGCGCGTACAATGGCCCCGGTGGCGGAACCGTCCGTTTGACTTCTGCGGGGTCTTGATCCCATGCGCACGATGATCGCAGCCGTACTGACCGCGGTACTCGCGTGCGGCCTGGCGGCCGACGACAAGAAGGGTGTGACGGTCGAGTGGGGCGGCGCGAAGTCCACGACGCCGGCCGGGTGGAAGGAAGAGACGCCGTCGAACAAGATGCGGATGGCGCAGTTCAAACTGGAGAAGGAAAAGGGCGACCCGGAAGACGCCGAACTGGCCCTGTTCGCGTCGCCCGGCGGCGGGAGCGTCGAGGCGAACCTGGAACGGCAGGTGAAGAAGTTCGAACTGGCGAAGGACGCCAAGCCGGCCGTCTCCAAGATCAAGATCGGCAAGAACGAAGCGACCTACCAGGACATCACCGGTACGCTGTTGAAGAAGTTCCCGCCGTTCGACCCGAACGCGAAGGTCACGAAGGTCGAGAACTACCGACAGATCTACGTGATCTTCGAGGGCAAGGACGCGGTGTACTCGCTCACGCTGCTCGGCCCGGCGAAGACCGTCGAGAAGCACAAGAAAGAATTCGACGAGTGGCTGAAGAACTTTAAATGACCGCCGGGTGAGCCCCGCCCGCACGGGCGGGGCTCACCGACCGCCTCCCATGCCCTTCTTCGACTACCACCTTCCCGAGCGCCTGATCGCGCAGCACCCGGCGGCCGAGCGCGACGCCGCCCGGCTGCTCGTCGTCCGCCGCGACGCGCGCGCGATCGAGCACCGCGTCTTTCGCGACCTGCCCGAACTGCTCGCGCCGGGCGATCTCATCGTGTTGAACGACACGCGGGTCCTTCCGGCGCGGCTGGTGGGTCGGCGCGAATCGACCGGCGGCAAGTGGGAAGGGCTGTTCCTGCGAACGACCGAAAGCGGGCTATGGGAGATGCTCGCGCAGACGCGCGGGTACCCAGAAGTCGGCTCCCCTTTCGTCACCGACACGGACCTGCGACTAACGCTCCGCGGGCGCACCGACGATCGACACTGGCTGATGGAGCCGCAGGAAAACGGTACACCGCCGGAGTTGCTCGCGCGGTTCGGACACATCCCGCTGCCGCCGTACATTCGTAAGGGGCGCGAAGAGGCCGGTGACCGAGAGCGCTATCAGACCGTTTACGCGGCCGAGGCCGGATCGGTCGCGGCGCCGACGGCCGGGCTGCACTTCACGCCGGCCGTGTTCGAACGGTTCGCGGCGCACGGAATCAATACCGCGCGCGTCACGTTGCACGTGGGTTTGGGTACGTTCGCGCCGGTGAAGGCCGACGACCCGACGAAACACGCGATCCACCGCGAGTGGTGCGAGGTCAAGCCCGAGGCGGTCGAGGCGATCCGCGCCGCGAAGGCGCGGGGCGGCCGCGCGGTCGCGGTCGGCACGACGACGACCCGCACGCTCGAAACCGCGGCGCGGCCCGACGGACTTCGCCCCTTCTGCGGCGAAACCGGGCTGTTCATTCACGAGCCGTTCGAGTTCCGCGCGGTCGATGCGCTCGTCACGAACTTCCACCTGCCGCGGACGACGCTCCTGTTACTCGTCGGGGCGTTGGCGGGCGGCGAGTTGCTCCGCGCCGCCTACGCGGAAGCGGTCGCGCGGGAGTACCGCTTCTTCAGCTACGGCGACGCGATGCTCGTTCTCTGACGCGTCAGCCGCAGTCCATCTCCATCATCGCGCGATCGAACGTGCCCGCCTTCAGGTGTTTCTCGTCGAGCGTGAAATAGAGCGCCCCTCCGTCGCCCCACTCCCAACCCGTGTCGTCGTTGCCGCCGATGGTCAGCAGGTGCCGCACGGTCTTCTTGTACAACACGTCGCCCTGGATCGGAAAAGGGTAGCCGAGGATGTGATCGCCAAGGGTCCGATCCACGTACAGATCGGCGTACGCGTCGGCCGCTTCCGACTCGGTGAAAAGTCCCTCGCCCCACGGCGAGTCCTCGGACGGCAACGTCAGCCACTCGGTGAACCACAACCGGCACGACGGGAACCGTGACTCGTCCGGCAGGTCGGCGTCGAATTCGCGCCGAGCGAGTTGTGACGCCTCCGGGAAGTGGAACAGCCGCCAGCTCCCCTTCGGGAAGTCGTCGTTCCCACTTTCCTCGTCGTGAGCGGCGAACACCGAGAGCACGCCCGCTCCCGGCAACTCGCGAGCGACGGGGCTGGTGTGCAGTTCCGCCAGGTTGAACTGACCGATGAAGGCCAGCGGCGCCCCCTCGAACCGCGGCCATTTCGTGCCCGGCGGCAGATCGGGGCGGCCGCCGTATTTACTCGCACCGACGGCGAGGGCCTTCTCCGGTGCCCCCTCGGACGCGCACGCCAGCGCGGGACGGGCGAGGGCGAGGAGTCGGTCCGTTTGCGGTCCGAGGGGCGTGCCGCGGAACTGCGCCATCAGCGTGAGGCCGACCAGTTCGCGCCACACCGGCGGTGCGGACTTCATTGCGGGGAACCTCTTCCCGGCGCGGTGCGCCGCCACGAAGCTCCGCAACAGCGGGCCGCGCTTGTCCCCGTGTTCTTCCAGCCAGTCCGCGTAGACCCGCTTCGCGTCGTGGTCGGACAGGTCCGTGAGCACGTTGGCAAGGACATCGGCCTCGCCCGGCAGCACCGCCGCCGGTTTCGGAAACGCGGATTTGGGCCTTGCGGGCATTCGGGTATCCTCGTTTTATTCCAGAGTTGAAGTGTAACCGGAGTGAGGATTCGCCGTGAATCTCGGATTGGCCGGAAGCGTCGCGGTGGTGGTCGGCGGGGCGCGCGGGCTGGGGCGCGCGATCGCGGCCGCGTTCGCAGAAGAAGGCTGTCGGATCGGCGTGTGGGACGTTTCGCCCGACGTCCACGCCGCCGCGGACGAACTGGCCGGCACCGGTTGGCGGGTGGACGTCGGCGACTGCACCGCGGTTCGCACCGCGACCGCCGAAACGTGGGCGCAGTTCGGCGGGGTGGACCACCTCGTGTTCGCGGTCGGGATCGGTTCGGGTAAGTTCGGGTTCCCGTTCTGGAAGCTCGAACCCGAGGACTGGGACCGCGTGCTCCGCGTGAACCTCATCGGCGCGGCGAACCTCGCGCACGCCTTCGCCCCGCGGCTCGCGGAACGGCGCCGCGGCACGGTGCTGTTCCTCGCGTCGGTGGCCGGGCAGATCGGCTCACAGACCGATCCGCCGTACAGCGCCTCGAAGGCCGGCCTCATCAACTTCGCACAGTGCGCCGCGAAGGACCTGGCCGCGTACGGGGTTCGCGTGAACTGCTTGTGCCCCGGGATGGTGAAGACGCCGCTGAACCGTTCCGTGTGGCAGGCGTGGGCCGACCGGCAGCCGCCGGAGGCGCGTCAGGAGTACGACGCGTGGGCCGCGGAGAAGATCGCAAAGCTGGTTCCGCTCAACCGCTGGCAGACGCCCGAGGACGTGGCCGCGATGGCCGTGTTCCTCGCCAGCGACCGCGCCGCGAACGTCACCGGCCAGACGGTCAACGTGGACGGCGGGTACGTTATGCGGTGATCTTTTGAGCAGAGATTATCTGCGTTTCCGAGGCTTTGGGTAATTGTCCGGCTCAAGAAGGGACACTTGGCGGGTCGCGTTTTGTGCCGTCTGAGCGCATCCTCTGAAACCAACAATTTCGCAGCGAATTGGGTTTTCGGGTTCTCCAAAAGCCGCCCACTTGCGGAAATCCCACCAGCAAACGGATGGCTGCTCGCGACACGCCCGACAAAAAGGAACTCGAAAAGTGACCAGTACCGCAACGAGTCGCGGGATTTTCGGTTGGCGTGCAATTCTGAAGCGGGTATAAGTGTTGTCGGTTCGAGCCTGAAAGAAGGGCGCATCTCGCGATGCACTAACGAGACGGATTAACTCATGGCACACATTGAAAAAGCCTACTGGTGGAAAGCAAAAGAGATACCGCTGATAGAAACCGATTGGCGCAACATTCGCGCGTATTGCGAACAAGACGATAACCCATTTGATTGGTATAGATGTTTGTACGTTGTTCGGCTCGCGCCTCCTTTTGCGATCACTTACGGGGATGATGAGAAACACGAACTCACTAGCCCATTACTTTATGTCGGCTCTGGCAGCATTCAGCAACGGTGGTCAAGCCATCGCGAGTGGCTATTTGAGCTTGGTCGAGCCATCCCCGGCGGGAGATACGAAGTTTGGGTATGTCAACCGCGATGCCCAAACAACTCAGATGTGTATGCGGATATTGAGGCAGATATCCTCAACTGGTTTGATACAAGAACTAATGGCTTCCGCTACGGAATTTACGCCGCGAGTACCACTCGCGATACCACACTTATGAAGATGGTTTTTTCGAGGAGGTCATACGTGACGATAGAAGATACCTATGGGCGATATATCCTACGCGCGGCCCAATCACAGAAAACTATTACAGGTGATGCGATTCTGAACAACACTCATTAACCCGCTTTGTCGGGAAACAACCTTTGGCAAAGTGATCGCGAAGACGGAACAGACCGTTAACGTGGACGGCGGGTACGTTATGCACTGGTGATCGTTTTGGCGCGTGCGGAAGACGGGTCGCCCCTCGACGAGCGCGGATCGACAGGGTATCGTGAGCCGACCAATTTCATCCCGAGTACGCCTATGTTTCCAGGACCGCCGCCCGAGCGCCCCTCGGCCGCACCGGCACCGGCCGAGCCGGAACTGGTCGAACCGCTCCCCGAACCTCCCTCGACCCGATCGAAACCGCCGACGGTAGCCGGTGTGCGGGCGCGTCTGAACGCCCCGCCCTCGGCGTCGCGTCCGTTCGTCACGGCCCTTGTCCTGGTCGTGTCGCTCGCGCTGTTCGTTTACTTCACCGCGGCCGACGTCTGGCAGACGACGGCCGTTCTGGTCGGCGTGCTGTTCGTTCACGAACTCGGGCACTACATCGGGATGCGGGCGTTCGGGTACCGCGACGTGAAGATGTTCTTCATCCCGTTCCTGGGGGCCGCGGTGTCCGGCCGAAACCACACCGCCCCGCCGTGGCAACAGGGCGTCGTCCTGCTCCTCGGCCCGCTGCCCGGTGTCGCCCTCGGTTGCGCGCTGCTGCCCGTCACGCAACTCGACCCGGTCGTCGCGCAGGCCGCGTTCATGCTCGTTCTCCTTAACGCGTTCAACCTGCTCCCCGTCCCACCGCTCGACGGCGGGCGGCTGCTCGAGGTTCTCCTCTTCAACCGGTACGCGCTGCTCGCGGCGGCGACGCGCCTCGCCGCCGCCGGGGTCCTGTTCCTCATTGCGTTCGCCATCAATGCGACCCCACTCGGTGTGCTGGGGGGAATCATGGCGGCCACCGTACCGCTCGTGTACCGCCAGGGCGTCGGCGTCGCCGCGTTCCGCCGCGCCCACCCGGACCTGCCGTCGGACCCGGCCGATCTGACCGACGAAGAGCTCGCCGAGTTGATCGATCTGTTGAACCAGATGTTCAAGCAAGGGCTGTCGGACCGGAACGCTACCGAATGGGTGCGCGTGCTCCACGGCCAAGCGGTCACCCCGGTCGCGACCGCACCACAGGTGTTCGCGCTGCTGGCCGCGTACGCGGCCGGCGTCGTGGCGGCCGTGGGTTTCTTCGTCGTCCACTTCATCCTCACCCGGTGATTGCCGTCATGACGCGCTTACTGACCCTCATCGCTCTCGCTGTTGCCGCGCCGCGGGCCGGCGCGTTCGAGCCGACCGCGAACTACGCCAAGCGCCAGGTGCAGGGCTTCACCGTGCTCGTTCACCCCGAGGTCGAGAAGCACGCGGACGAGGCGAAGGCCGCGTTCGAGGAGCTGGACGGCCAGCTCAAGAAGGTCTGCGCCGTCGTGCCGGAAAAGCCGCTCACGGAACTCAAGAAGGTCACGTTCTGGGTCGAGTGGCGCACGAAGAAGAACGGCGCGATGGAGGTCCACTGGTCGCGGGGCTGGCTCAAGGACAACGGTTACAATCCCGACAAGGCCGGGTGCGTCGAGATCAACAACCTCACGAATTTCGTGAAGTGGTCGCGCGAGGCGCAGCCGTGGATGGTACTCCACGAACTCGCGCACGCGTATCACCTGCACGTACTCGGCGAGAAATACGCCCCGCTGGAGGCCGCGTACAAGCAGGCGATGGAGCGGAAACTGTACGACAGCGTCGAGTACCTCGGCCGCGAGAAGAAGAAGGCGTACGCGACCACGAACCCGGCAGAATACTTCGCGGAGCTGAGCGAGGCGTACTTCGGTAAGAACGACTTCGCCCCGTACACCCGCGCCGAACTGGAGAAACACGACCCGATCGGCTTCGAGCTGATGAAGAAGGCGTGGGGCGAGCCGCGGAAGTGACACGGAGGGTTGCACGATGGCCGCCAACCGATACGCGTTCGTGACGCGGTGGCGCGTGGAGGGAACCCGCGAGGAGGTGTTCCGCGTTCTCGAAGACACGGCCGACCTCGTGCGGTGGTGGCCGTCGGTGTGGCTGAAGGTGGAACAGCTCCGGCCGGCCGACGCGAACGGCGTGAACGGTCAGTACAGACTCACGTCAAAGGGGTGGTTGCCGTACGTCCTCGCGTGGACGATGACGACGACCGAGAAGGCGTTTCCGGAGCGACTGGCGCTCGCGGCCGACGGCGACTTTCGCGGCACCGGCGTCTGGACGCTCGCGCAGGACGGCGCGTTCGCGGACGTTACTTACGACTGGACGGTCGTTGCCGACAAACCGCTGTTGAGGCACCTGTCGTTCCTGTTCAAGCCGCTGTTCCGTGCGAACCACAACTGGGCGATGCGAAAGGGACTCGAAAGCCTCCGGCTCGAACTCGCGCGCCGGCGCGCGACGACCGGCGCCGAACGCGGCGCGGTCCCCGCACCGCCCGGACCCACGTTCCTCGGCCCGCGCAAACGAAAGAAGCTCGACCTCGGCTGAACCGCGCGCGGCGATCGCGTGTCCCGATGACAACTCACGGGGCACGTCGATGGCAACGCGCCTGCTCGACTCCGGTTCGATCCGTCTCCTTACCGAGTTCCTCCCCGACGGTCACGGGCTGTACGAGCACCTCGCCGCGACCGTCACCTGGGACACCCGCATTCGCGCTCGCAAATCGGCCAGCTTCGGCAGGCCGTACAACTACTCCGGCATCGAGTGGCCCGCGGCGCCTTTTCCCGACACGATCGCGCCGCTCTTGACTCGCGTCGCGGCGAGGGTCGGCTCCGAGCCGAACAACTGCCTCGCCAACTTCTACCCGGACGGCCGGTCCACGATGGGCTTCCACTTCGATTCGACCGAGTCTCTTGAACCCGGAACCGGGATCACGGTCGTCTCGCTCGGCGCGGAACGGATCATCACGTTTCGTCGCGCCGACGACAAGTCGGTCAGCGAGAACTACCGGTTACCATCCGGTTCGCTCCTGTGGATGAGCCCGGAGATGCAGACCGACTGGCGGCACGCGATCCTCGCCGACGCGTCCGCGACCGGCGGCCGGATCAGCCTCACGTTTCGCCGCGTGAAGGCGTGAACCTCGCGCCGCGGAAACGTGTCCGTGTGAGGTTCCTTTCCCAACGGCGGTCCCGTCATGGCGCGCGACAAGAAGCCGGAACAGGCGAAGAACAAGAAGTACGCCGACCCGAGGACCGGCGAGTTCCGGCACTCCGACGGCGACCGTCGACACCGCCGCGGCGCCTCCGCGAAGGATGCCATCAAGAACAAGCGGCTCATGCAAGAACGCGGCGGGCTGCCGCCCGAGGAGCCGCCGGCCGAAGAACTCACAGACGACGCGAACGGCTAACTTGTCCGTTCCGGTTCGGAAGCGCGGCGCGGTGGTTCGAGTGCTCGTCCGCGTGCCCGGTTCGGGACACGAGTTCGGCCGTTCCCCGCGTACCTCGACACCGGCGCCGGCGTCACAGTCGGGCGGGTCTGCTTACGGTGGTAAGGAGGCGCCCGCGGCGAACGGACGGTCACTCCTTCACGATCTCCAGCGCCTTCTCCTCGGTGATCTCCAGTTGGACCGCGCCCTGCTTGGTCGTCTCGACCTTACCGGTCGCGCGGACCGTCTTGCCGACGAATGTGTCGGGGCCGGCTTTCGCCCACGTCCCGGTCTGGAGCTTCGTCGGCAGCACGATCGCGAAGTTGTCCTTCGCGCGGAAATCCTTCTGCGAGTTCAGGTACAGGTTCGCCTTCCCGCCCACCGATTGGACGACGAACTGCACCTTCACCGTCTCGCCGACCTTCTTCGCGGCGTCCGCGGGCGCGAGCACGCCCTCCGGCAGCTTCACCGCGACCGCCGGCCCCGTTCCCTTCAGCGTGCTGAGCCGCACCTTGAACCCGCAGGCGATGTCGCCGTCCTCGTCGCGGATCTGGACCGTGAGGCGCGGGTCGTCGCTCCAGTCGATCGCGACGAACCCGAAGTTGTCGCCGTAGGGCATCCCGGCGACGCGGTACGAGTTCTTTTCCGGGGCGCGCCAGCTCTTCGATGCCTGGTTGAAGCCGCTGCTCGTGACGTCGTAGAGCGGATAGCCGATCGCGCTCGTGTCGACGGAAATGTCGGCCAGGTGACGGTCGCCGCTGAGGATCAGCACGCCGTTGGCGCCGGTGCTCCTCAACAGCGCGTACAGCTTCTCGCGCTCCTTGGGGAAGGTCGTCCACCGCTCGAACGGGTGCTCGTCCGCGACCACCTGAATGCTCGACACGAGCAGCCGCACCTCCGCGGGCTTCTTGAGTTGCTCTCCGAGCCACTTCCACTGTTCGGCGCCGAGCATCGTCACCCCCTCGTCGGTGTTAGACAGGTAGGGAGCGATTCGCGTCTTCGGGTCGAACGGCCCCTTTTTGAGCGGGCTGCGGAAGTACCGCGTGTCGAGCAAGATGACCTGCACGCGCTTGCCGGGCGGGCCGAACACTTCGGAGTAATAGACGCCCTTTTGCGCGCGCCGCGGATCGTTTGCAGGAGTGCCGAAGAAGTCGTGGAACTCCTTCTGTGCGGCGCCCTTGTGCTCCCACTCGGCGCCGGCGTCGTTCTGGCCGTAGTCGTGGTCGTCCCAGGTGCCGAGGACGCGCCCGCTGGCGGCCTTGAGTTTCACGAAGCCGGGCACCCTCGCCATCTGCTGGTACTTCTCGCGGATGCCCTCCGGCGTCGCCTTTACCTTCTTCCCCTTCTCGTAGTCCGCGTAGATGTTGTCGCCGATGAGCAGCAGAAGGTCGGGTTTGGTCGCGGCCATCGCGTCGAAGACGGGCACCGGCTTGTCTTGATCGACGCACGAGCCGAACGCGACCCTGGTCAGGGGTTTCGGGTCGTCGGCCCGCGCGGCCGGCGCGAGCGTGAGCGTGAGGCCGAGCACCAACCCGGCGGCGAAACGGGATCGCATGGGAGGAACCCTGGGTGAAACACGGGGCATAAGCCGTAAAGTCGGAAAGTCGGAGGTCCCGGCAAGATTGACCTCCGACTTTCCGACTTCCGACCCTCCGACTTTTGACTATTCCTTGACCGCCTTCGTCACGTCCTCGAACGCGGCCTTCGCCTCCTTCTCGACCGCGTCCCACTTGTCGGCCGCGGCCTTCTTCAGTTCGTCCAGCTTCTTCTTCGCGGCCTCGCGCTTGGCCGCGGCCTCCTTCCACTTCGCCTCCAGCTTGGCCTTCTCGTCGCCCGTCGCCTTGTCGGCCTTCGCCTTCAGTTCGTCCACCTGCTTGTCGAAGCCGGCGAGCTGCGTCTCGTAACTCTTGAGCGACTCGTCCTTGCTCGTGGCCGGCTTGGTGTCCTTGGTCCCGTTGCAGCCGATCGTAAAGGCCAGGGCGCCCGCCAGCGCGCAGCCGATTACACACGTCCGAAACATGGAACGCATCCCCTCAAACAGTTGTGATGTGGAACCGGAATTGAGCGCGATTCAGACGTGACCGGTCGTTGAGATTCAACCCGCGCTCGTCGTTGCTTCTCGATAGATGTGATGCCGGAACGCGGAGAATATTCCCGCGACCGGCGCCCCCCGCACTCGTGTGCGGGGGGCGCCTCAAGTCGCGCGACCGATCCACCCGCCGCCCAGGACGCGCGTCCCCTCGTAGAACGCGACCGCCTGTCCCGGAGTCACGGCCGGTTGTGGGACGTCGAACCGCACCTCGGCACCGCCGTCGGGCGCCGCGGTGACGGTCGCGGGAACGCCCGCGTGGCGGTAGCGGATCTTCGCGGTGCAACTCAGCGGTTCGGACGGCGCGTCGATCAGCCAGTTCACGTCGGTCGCGATCAACCCCGGCGCGAGCAGGTCGCTCTCGTCGCCCACGACGACCGTGTTCGTCTCGGGGAGCAGTTCCAACACGAACCGCTTCCGCCCGGCCGCGACACCGAGGCCCTTCCGCTGGCCGATCGTGAACCGGTCGATGCCGTCGTGCGCGCCGAGCACCGTCCCGTCCCGTTCGACGATCGTGCCCGCGGTCACGACCTCCGGCCGGCGCGAGCGGACGACGTCGGTGTGGTCCCCACTCGGCACGAAGCAGATTTCCACGCTGTCGGGCTTCTCGGCGACCGACGCCAGCCCGGCCTCGCGCGCGAACTGCCGGATCTGCGGCTTCGTATATCCGCCCACCGGGAACAGGAGGTGCGGGAGCACCTCGCGCTTGATCCCGTGCAGCACGTAGCTCTGATCCTTCTCGCCGTCGATGCCCTTGTGCAACTCGCCGTCGATCGCTTGTGCGTAGTGGCCGGTGGCGATGAAGTCGGCGCCGAGCTTCTTGCCGAACGCCCATAACTGACCGAACTTCAGCCAGTTGTTGCACACGACACAGGGGTTCGGCGTGCGCCCGCGCGCGTACTCGTCGGCGAAGTAGTCGATGATCCGGCTGAACTCGCTCTCGAAGTCCAGCGCGTAGAACGGGATGTCGAGCCGGTCCGCGACGCGGCGCGCGTCACCGGCGTCGATCGCGGAACAACAGCCCTTCTTGTTGTCGCGTCGCGCGTCGGGCTGATCGTGGCCGTGCGTGCCGGTGCGCATGAACAGCCCGATCACGTCGAACCCCTGCCGCTTGAGCAGCACGGCCGACGCCGAACTGTCCACACCGCCACTCATCGCCAACACGACCCGCGGCATGCCCTTTTTCCTCGTCCGTTCGCGAACTTCACCTTTTCAGTATAGAGGCGACCGCGGGGGAAATGTTCGGTGCGTTCCGGTGTGGTCCGGTCACGGAGTGACCGGTTTTCGGAAACCGGTCACTCCGTGACCGGACCACAAGAAGGCTTGACTTTACTTTGCGTCGCCAAGTATACTGCCGCCGAACCGCACGCGAGGGCCGACCGCATGGAAGTTCGCGACGCGCTCGACCAACTCGACCGCATCCACGATCAGCTCACCCGGGCCGAGGTGTACCGCGGGTTCCGCGTGCCGACCGTCGCGCTGGTCGGGTGCGTCGGGTTGCTCGCGGCCGTGGCGCAGCGCTGGACCGTGCCCGACGGCGACGCGGCCGCGTTCGTGTGGTACTGGTCCGCGGTGGGCGCCGCGGGCGTACTGATCGGGTTCGGCGCCGCGGTGCGGTCGTACCTGTTCCGCGAGGACGACTTTGAGCGCCGGCGCACGCGGCGCGTGATGGGGCAGTTCCTCCCGTGCGTACTGGCCGGCGGAATGCTCACCGCGGCGCTCGGCCGCACCGACGCGTTCGTGCCGCTGTTGCCCGGCGTGTGGGCGGTCGTGTTCGGGCTCGGCGTCGTCGCGGTCCGGCCGCACCTGCCGCCCGCGATCGGGTTGGTCGGCGCCGCCTACGTGCTGACCGGCGGGTTGCTACTCGCGTGGCGGCCGGACGGACCGTCGGGCTGGTGTGTGGGCGGCGTGTTCGGAACCGGTCACCTCGTCACCGCGTTCGTACTGCGGCAAGCCGCTCAAGGAGACGCCGATGCCTGAGAACGAAGCGGAAGACGCCGGACGGTTCGCCTACGAGGGGTTGGACCGCGTGCTGCACGAGAAGGCGCGGCTGGGCATCCTCACGGCGCTGGTCACGCACCCGGCCGGGGTGTCGTTTTCCGACCTCGCCCGGTTGTGCGACCTGACCGACGGCAACCTGAGCCGGCACCTCGACGTACTGGCCAAGGCGAACCTGGTGAAGATCACGAAGGGGTTCGAGGGCCGCCGCCCGCACACCACGTGCGCGCTCACGCCGATCGGACGGAAGCGGTTCCGTGAGTACCTCGTGCAACTGGAGAAGGTGCTCCGCGACGCGGCCGCACAGGAAGACGCGGCGGACGAAGCCGCCAAGACGCGCACGCGGCCGGGCCTCGCGGGAGCGTGATCCGCCGGAAGAAGAAGGGCGAGCGGTGTGCTCGCCTTTCTTCTTGGCCATTAACTTTGCATTACCAAGTTATCTGTTCTACTCAAGGAGAGCGTCATGCGAAGCGCGATGGTGGAAGCCCTCACCCTGACCACCGAGAGCACTGCACCCGCGTCCGCGGACGTGCGGCCGGTCGTGTGGACGTCCGCGGAGTGGATCGCGTACTTCAGGGCGAACGCGGACAACCTGCTCGACATCCCGTGGGAAACGGGCGCGGGCGTCACCCCAGAAGAATTGGCCGAAATCGTTAGTTCACTCTCCGCCTGGCAGCTCGGCGAGACCTCCGACGGCTCGCGGCTCGTCCGGACCGCCGAAAAGCACGCCGCGAAGTTCAACGATCCCGCTTTTGTGGACCTCATCCGTCTGTTCATCGCGGAGGAGCAGCGCCACGGGGAGACGCTCGGGCTGTTCCTCGACGCGGCCGGCGTTCCGCGGGCCAGGCGCGACCTCGGCGACTCACTGTTCCGCGTGTTTCGACACTTCCTCATGCGGATGGAAGTGTGGGCGACGGTGGTCGTCATCATCGAAGTTCACGCGATGCTCTACTACGCCGCGATCCGGCGCGCGACGCGATCGGCGGTGCTTCGGCGCATCTGCGAGCAGATCCTGCGCGACGAGGTGCCGCACATCCGCTTCCAGTGCGAGCGGCTGGCGATCATCCGCCGAGGGCGCAACCGCGTACTGATGGGACTGACCGCGGCGGCCCAGCGCGTGCTGTTCGTGGGGATCACCGCGGCCGTGTGGATCGGACACCGCCGGGCGCTGCGGGCGGGCGGGTTCACGTTCCGGCGGTTCTGGCGCAACGCCTGGGCGCAGATGGGCCGGGCGTGGCAGGTGATGAACCCGAAGGCGTACCGCTGACCGAAGGGCGGTTCGGGCCACTTGACCGGGGCTTCCGCGACCCGAACGGACCCGTTACACTGCTATTCAATCGCGAGTATCAGCGAGGGTTCGCTCATGTTGCGATTTCTGACGATTCCGCTCGCCGCGGTGGTCCTTGCCGGCGTCCCCTGCGCCGCTTCCGACCCGCTCCCGGTGGCGCCGATGCCACGCCCGGTCGGTCTACCGGCCGGCACCAGCGCCAGCATCAGCGCCCCGCTGTCGTCATTTTCCGGCCGCACCGAAATAATTCGGACGAAGCTCATGCGCGAATACGGCGCAAACGCGGACAGCGAGCGAGCAGTAGCGCTGGGACTCGCGTGGCTGGCGCGCCAACAGAAGCAAGACGGGAGTTGGGAGTTCGACGCGGGTGACAAGGACGACCGCGCCGCCGCGACCGGCCTCGTGCTCTTGCCTTTTCTCGCCGTCAGTCAAACACACAAGGACGAGAAGGCGAAGTACCAGCAGGCCGTCGCCGCGGGCCTCGACTTCCTGAAGAAGCGGTGCCCGACGACCGGTGCGAAGGCGGGTCAATTCGAGGGCGCGACCACGATGACGGGACAGGCGCTGGCCGCCCTCGCACTGTGCGAGGCCTACGGCATGACGAGAGACGCCGAACTCAAGCCCGTCGCGCAGGCAGGGCTCAATTTCATCCAAAAGAATCAGGCAAAGGACGGCGGGTGGAGCGACAAGCCCGGCGGTAAGAGTGATCTCGCCGTCGTCGGCTGGCAGATTCAGGCGCTGTCCGCCGGTCGTCTGACCAACGATCTCGTCGTCGACAACCGCATCATCAAGAACGCGGTCAAGTTCCTCGATGGCGTGTCGGCCGGCTCGCGGAAGTCGATGTACGGTCCGACCGACAACGCCGACGCAAAGCCCGGGACGCTTCCGACCGCAATCGGCCTGTGGTGCCGCTATCACATCGACGGGTGGGGGCCGAGCCATCCCGGCCTGATCGACGGAGTGGCCGGACTGGCCAAGAGTCCACCGTCCGAAACCAACCGCGACCCGCTCTACCTCTACTACGCCGCCTGGGTTCTCCTGCGGTACGAGGGCGAAGATTGGAAGAACTGGAACGAGGGGCCGAAAGCCGCTGACGGTTCTCGCAAGGGCGGCATGCGCGACCTGCTGTTCGGCTTGCTGGTCCGAAAGGACGGTGCGATGCTGGGGAGTTGGGACGCAAACGGTGACTCCGGCCGACGGTTCGGACGGCTCGGTACGACCGCGCTGAACGTCCTCACGCTGGAGGTCTACTACCGCTATCTCCCGCTGTACAAGCGCGGCGCCGACGGCAACGCGGTCCAGATCCTCGAAGACGAGTGACGCGCCCGCAATCGCCCTTCTACCGGTCCCGTTCACAAATCCAATTTCCCCTGCACCATTGCCCCGCGTCGTTCAGACGGCGGTCCAGTTGGA
>JAFKJJ010000607.1 GCA_017306025.1 Planctomycetota bacterium | reverse complement strand
CGGGCGGGGCGGGGGCGGGCCGCCCACCGCGGCCCGCAGTTCGGCGAGCAGCTTCGGCAGCCCCGGGTCCTCCTCGAGCCGGCCGCGCTCGGACGTCCACCGGCGCACCGCCCGGACCTGCCGCTTCAGCGCGTCGGTGCTGGCGAACACGAGGTCGAGCGCCTTACCGCGGAGGAGGACCTTCCCCTCGCGGGCCAGGTTCAGCAGGTTCTCGGCCTCGTGCGCGAGCGTCTGGATCGCCACCAGCCCGAGCATGCTCGACACGCCCTTGACCGAGTGGAACGCGCGGTACACCGCGTTGAGCGCCTCGGCGTCGGTCGGGTTCCCGTCGATCGTGAGGAGGTGCCGGTCCACCGCCTCGAGGTGCTCGTCGGCCTCGGCACAGAAGTCGGGCATCATGGCCCCGTTCTCGTCGAGCAGCGACGCGCCGGGCGCCGGCGGGAGGTGAACCGCGGGCACCTCGGTGTAGCTCACGTCCGGGCTGGACGACGCGGCGGCGTGCGACCGGTAGGCCGCGAGCTCCCGCTCCAGCACGTCGGGGGTCAGCGCCCCGCCCGCCAGCAGGCAGTCGCCCAGCGGCGGCGTGCTCTGCTCCTGGCGGACGAGCAGGCCGCCGAGGTCGGCGCCGGTGAGGTGGTCGAGCCGGAGGGCCGCCGCGCAGAACCCTTCGTTCGGGTTCATCTGACCGAGCACCGCGAACAGGCGGTCGACCGTCATCAGCCCGGCCTGCACCGCGACGCACCCGATCATCGGGCGCGCGTCGCGCTGCCGGTTGAGGGCGTCGAGGGCCTGTTCGGCGGTGACGGCGCCGCGGGCGACGAGGAACGACGCGAACCGCACCGGGTCGGGGACGGGGAGCCCCCGCTCCAGCCGCGCGATGGACGACTCCTTCAGCTCCGCCGGCTCGTCGGGCGGCGGTTCGACCGGGGCGGCCCCGGCGCCCGGTTCGGCCGGGGCGGGCGGGGGCTCTACGGGCTCGCCGGTGGGCACGACCGTCGCCCGGACCATGTCCGGCGCGAACGCGAACACGTCCGCCAGCGCCGCCGCGGGCCGGTCGGTCTGAATGTGGACGGTCCAGGACAGGTAGCACCGCTCCGGGTCGAGGTCGGCCAGCGGGGGCAGCGCCGCGGCCGGCTCCACGCGGGCGACGGTCCCCAGTTCGGCGAGCCCGCGGAGCAGCGCGAGCGGGTCGAGGCCGTTGCGCATCGCCTCCGGGTGCGGCAGGATCGTCACCGCGTACGCGCGCCGGGGCTCGGGGGCCGCGGCGCCGAACTCCGCGAGCCGGGCGAACACGTCGGCGACGTCCGGCGGCTCGTCCCCGGCCCGCGCCGCGTCCACCAGGCGCGTCACGGCGTCCGTCGCTTCGAGCAGGCCGTCGAGCGCCGCCCGCGGGACCCGGTCGGCGCCGCGGAGCCGCTGCAGGGCGCCTTCCAGGGCGTGCGTCCACTTCGCGACGTGTGAGAGGCCGACCGCGTCCGCGCCCCCCTTGATCGAGTGCGCCGCGCGGAACGCGTCGTCGATCGCGGCGCCGTCGGCCTCACCGGCGTCGAGCCGCAGGAGGGCCGCCTCGAGCGCGGCCAGGTGGTCCCGGACCTCGCCGAAGAACGTGTTTCGGTACTGGGACAGGTCGAGTTTCATATCCGGTTCCACCACGGTGACGCCGCGCCGGCGGTCAGGGGACGAGACGGTTGACGAGTTGAATGAGCCGGGCCGGGTCGAACGGCTTCGTCACCCAGCCGGTCGCGCCGGCGGCGCGGCCCTCTTGCTTCCGCTTGTCCTCGACCTCGGTCGTGAGGACCAGGATCGGCGTGAACCGGAACTCCGGGCGGGCCCGGAGCCGCGCGATCAGCGCGACCCCGCCCATCACGGGCATGTTGAAGTCGGTGATGACGAGCCGGACGGTCTGCCCGGCGAGCCGCCGCAGCGCGTCCTCGCCGTTGACGCCGAGCACGACGTCGAACCCCGCCCGGCGGAGGGTGTCGGACACCATCTGCCGCATCGTGGGAGAGTCGTCCACCACCAGAACCGTTTTGGACATCGTTCCGCTCCACGGGGGCCGCGATCAGTCTGCCGCGGACGAGGGGAAGCCAGCGACCGCCCGGATCGCGTCGTGCCACTTGCTGCTCGGCGCCGGCGGGGGGCTCGGCGCGCCGCCGAGCCCCATCAGCCGAAAGTCGGCCGCGAGCGCCGCCGGGACGCCGGCCAGCGCCCCGCGCCGGCCGCGGCCGGCCAGTTCGCGCTCCAGGCACAGGAGCACCTGTACCGCCGCGACGTCCGCGTACTCGACCGCGGAGCAGTCGATGGTGACGTGGCCCGCCCGCGCGACGAGGGCCAGCGCCGCCCGGTGCAGTTCGCCCGCGCACGCGACGGTGAGCCGGCCGCGGAGGACGAGGCGGGTACGGTCCGCGTCCGCGGGGTCGGTGGTCACGGTGATGAGGTCGGTGGTGTTCACCGCGGTCTCTCTGAGAAAAACTGTTTCGTTCGTAAAGTGCGACGGCCCGACACAAAAATAATTATCGTGACCGCCCCGGGCGAGTTGCCCGGCGGGCGCCGAGAAGTGGAAACGGCCC
>JAFKJJ010000059.1 GCA_017306025.1 Planctomycetota bacterium | reverse complement strand
TACGGGGGTGGGGAGCGGAAAGGTCTGACCGGAAGAGTGTAAGCGCGAGGAAAGCCGGAGGGCAGAACCAAGCGCGGTTCTGCCCCTCCGGCTTCCCTCACACTCGCGTTCACACCGATTCGAGCGGAGCGAGAATCTCCAGCACCTCGACCGCGGGCCGCTCGCCGGTGTAGATGACGCCCAGGCGGCCGTACGTTTCGGTGCCGGGCGCCACGCCGAACCACTCGGCCATCGTCGCGGAAAGTTGAACGCGCAGGAACGCGACCGGTTCGATCCGCCTGAGCATGTTGTGCTGAATGAGAACGCGGCCGAGGGGTGTCTTGCCCTCGACGATCGCGTTGCGGACGGGCTCGGGGCACACGCCGAGGTTGATCCGCACCAGACCGAACTGCACCACCTTCTGCGAACCGTTCTTGAGGGCGAGGAGGATCTTGCGGGCGTACTCGTTGCCGCCGCGCCGACAGCTCAGCACGCGGACGTCCACCGGGGAACCGTAGAACTCCTCGACCGTCACCGTCATGTGGTGCGTGTGGGCGAGCAACTTGTGGTACGGTTCCGGCAGTTCGCCCGCGGGCACCTCGACCGCCTCGGGGCGGTCCGGCGAGTCGGGGAACAGCCGGTACAGGTGATCGAACGTGGGGGCAGTCGTGAGCAAGAGCGACCCTCGGCAGCTAGGTGGGTCGGGCGGGCGTGACGGCAGGCGGGAGAGAATACCGTCGCAGGTGGGAGAGCTTTCAGGTCGTCGGTCGGTGTTCTTGGTGAACCCGACCCTTGCGGGTCGGGTTCGCCTAGCGGCCCAATTCCACGAACTGTACCACACTCTGGCGCGGCAGTTCGGGCTTTTCGAGCACGCTGTCGACCAGGTAGTAGAGCAGTTCGCGGAGTTCGGTCGGCTCGACCTCGTCGGCCAGCGCCTCGGCCTTCGCGCGGAACTTGTCCACGAGCTTGTCGGCCTTCTCGAACACCTTCGCGGCGAAGTACAGGTGCCGGACACGGGCCACGACCTCTTCGGCCGCGACACCTGTAGCACCGCGGGCCTGGCCGATCAAGTGCAGCAGTTCCTCGCGCTGCGCGGGCGTCAGCCCTTCGAGGGCGAGCCCCAGGAGCAGCGTGGGCCGGGCCGCGAGCACGTCCTGGCCACTCAGGAGCTTGTTGTCCGCGTCGCCGGTCCAGTCCTTAATATCGTTCAGGATCTGGAACGCGACCCCGACGTTGCGGCTGAAGTCCGCGATCATCTTTTCGTACTGTGCCGCGTCGCCCGCGAGCCGGACGCCCGTGTAAAGGGCGGCCTCGAACGCCGGGGACGTCTTCAGCGCGTAAATCTTCAGCGCGTCGAGCGTGGTCAGCGCCTTGTCCCGCGCCTCGCGCCAGAGCAGTTCGGCCCCCTGCCCCTCCGACAGCTTGACGTGCGCGTCGGCGAGCTTGTCGAGGACGTCCGCGGCCACTTCGGCGCCGAGCGCCTTGCGGTCGCGCGACACGCACCGGTATCCGAGCCCGATGAGGTAGTCGCCGACGTTGATCGCGGTGCCGACGCCGTGGGTGCGGTGCAGCGTTTCGTGGCCGTAGCGGAACGCGTCGTCGTCCTCGATGTCGTCGTGAACGAGGCTCGCCTTGTGGAACGCCTCGATCGCCACCGCGGCGCGCTTCACGTGCTCCGGCAGCTCCCAGCCGCTTTCGGCCAGTGTCGCCGGCGCGCCCTTCAGCGCGTCGTAGGCGGCCAGGGTAATGAACGGCCGGCTCCGCTTTCCGCCGCGGGCCAGGAAGTCGTAGGCAATGTTTTCGTGCTTGCGAAGCGGGTCGCCCTCGGGCGCGGTCGCGCGCGGGCGCGGCACGAGGCGCGACAACTCGGGTTCCTCGAACAGCGCGTTCGCGGCCCGCATCAGGTGCATGTACGTTTTCGTCTTCTGGTCGGGCGGCGGGGTGTGGACGCCGATCGACTCGAACACCCAGTCGTTGTCCACCGACGTGTTCTTGCAGTTGCTCGACAGGAGCGGGGTCGCGATACACGGGATGCCGGCGAGCAGCACCTTGTCGAACGCCTTCTCCAACACGTTGAGGCACGCGACGCCGACGATCGCGTCGATGTGGCCCGACACGATGATCTTCAGGACGATCGGGGTGCCCTCGCTCACCAGCACCTTGTAGCCGAGTTCCTCGGCCTTCGTGCGGAAGTCGCCGACCTCGCACGCGCCGCACTTCTTGCAGTCGAGCCCGAACTCGTCGTAGTCGGCCGGGCAGCCCTCGGCGTTCTTCAGGCAGTGCGGCAGGAGCATCAGGCGGCGGTTGAACGGGATCGCGGCCACCTGATCGCGCCAGAACGCGTTGGTCAACATCACCATCGCGAAGCCGAGGCACGACTCGCCGAGCCCGAGCGTCTTCAGCACGCCCTCGGCCATCTCCCGGGTCGATTCCTTCGTGAGCGGCTTCGACCTGTCAACCGTGAGGCAGAACCTCTCGACCTCGGACCGGATGCGGTCGCGAACGGCGCGGTCCTGGGGGACCTCTTTGAAGGCGGCCGAGTTCACCTTCGGCGCCTTCGTCGGGGCGCGTTCGGCCGCCGCTTCCTTTTCGATCTCGGCAACGGTCGTCACGGTGAATCCCTTGGCAACTGGCAACGGGCAGAGCGCGAGTTCGTTGGCCCCGTTCGGGCTGGAGAGAGAATACAGGGCGGTGGGTGTCCGAACTAGTGTGCCCACAACCTGCGCGTCATGCAAATTAAAAGGGCGCTTGCGTTCCCGCGTTCGTCATGTTTTCGTGTAACCGGCCCGATACCCGCCGAATACCGCTCTCCAACCGGGGGTCTTTCACACCATGATCCGATTCCTCTCCGCTCTGACCCTGTTAACCCCGCTCGCGGCCGTGCGGGCCGAAGACCCACCGAAAGTCGATCCCTACGACCAGTCGAAGGTTCCGCTCGAAGTGGAACCGCCGGCCGACTTCAAGGGGAAGCGCGTGCTGATCGTCGCGGGGCGCCAGAGCCACGGGCCGGGCGACCACGAGTTCTTTGCTGGCAGTGCGATCCTGATGAACCTGCTGAAGCAGTCGCCGCACGTCTTTCCGATCATGGCCCGCGACGGCTGGCCGAAGAACGAGAAGCTGTTCGACACCGCGGACTGTGTCGTGATGTACATGGACGGCGGCGGCGGGCACCCCGCGATCCGGCCGGAGCACATGAAGGTGATTCAGCGCCAGCTCGACCGCGGCGCGGGGTGGGTGAACATGCACTACGCGGTGGAGTACCCGGTGAAGCAGGGGGATCGCGACATCGCCGGTCCGGTGAAGGGATGGCTCGGGGGCTACTACGAAACGGGTTACTCGATCAACCCGCACTGGGACGCGCACATCCGCAGCCTTCCCAAACACCCGATCACGCGGGGAGTGAAGCCGTTCGTGCTCCGCGACGAGTGGTACTACGGCATGCGGTGGATCGACGACATGAAGGGCGTCACGCCGATCCTGCAAGCCCTTCCGCCGGACGACACCCGGCGCACCGAGCACACGAAGACGCGCAAGGGCGAGATCGAAACGATGGCGTGGGCCTTCGATCGCAAGGACGGCGGCCGCAGCTTCGGATTCACGGGCGGGCACTTTCACCGGAACTGGGCGAACGAGGATTTCCGCCGCGTGGTGGTGAACGCGGTGCTGTGGTGCGCGAAGGAGGACGTTCCGGAGGGCGGCGCGCCGGTGAAGTTCGACCCGGCCGACCTGAACAAGAACCTCGACTGGAAGGGGAAGGGCAAGCCGACGGCCGAGGGATTCAAGCCGATCCTGCCGCCGGAACCGCCGAAGAAGTAGCCGGCGGTTCGGCGCGTGCGGCTCGGCCCAGCGCCGCGACGGTGAAGATGAGCGGGTAAAGCTTCTCGAAGTACCAGAGCTTGGCGAAGTAGAAGCCGATCGGGCTGGCGTCACGGAAACGGCCCGATTCGACCGCCTCGACGAGCCACGCAACGCCCCGCTGAACGGCGTCGCCGTTCGCGAGGTCGAGGAGCACCTCCACCGCGAGCGCCGTTTCCTCCACGCTCGACGGGCAATCCTTCGCGCCGCCCCAACCGCCGTCGGCGTTCTGCACGGACAGCAGAAACTCCACCCCGCGCCGGCACTCCGGCGCGTCCTTCAGGTTGAGGTCGCGGTACGCGGCGAGTACCCGTGCGGTGCCATAAACGGGGTTAATGTCGTCGGGCGCGTGCTGGTTGCCGAACCACAGCGGCAGCCACGAGCCGTCGGGGCGCTGCTGCTTTGCGAGATAGACCAAGCCTCGTTTCGACGCCCGATCGGGAGGAGTCCACCCGTTAAAGACAAGCACATGACATTGCATGTCTACCCAAACTTGCAGAGCGCGCAGAGCATGGGCGGAAAGGTCGGAACCGCTGCGGTCGAATGGCAATCCACTCCAGCCACGGCAGAAGGTCGGCCATCCCCAATCACGGTTTTGGAGACCTTTCAACCAAACGATCCCAGGCAACACGGCTCCAAGCGTGCGGCCGCTTCTCTCAGGGAAGGGCTTGCGTGGGTCGTAGGGGTCGAGTAACTCAGGGACCAAGTTGGCAAGCGCCAACAGTAGGCCCGGTGTGTCGTCGCAGTCGGGTACGCCGCCGGGAAGGTCGGTCCAAGCCCAGCCGCCGGGGTCGGCGCCGGTGTACGGGTGCCGCTCCTTGTACTGCTGCTTCAGTAGCCAGTCGAGAATCTGCCCCTTCGTGTCGAGTGATTCGAGATCGCCGGCCGCGGCCAGCGCGTTCACCGAGAGCGTCGTGACCCACGTCGCGAGGTTCGTGTCAATCGGCCAGCTCCCGTCCGGGCGTACCGAGTTCACGATAAACCGCACGCCCTCGTCGATCACCTGCTTTTCCGCCTCCGACCGGCGCCGACGAATGCTCGCCAGCGCCATCGTCACGAAGCTCGTCAGCGGGGTGGCTTCGAGGTAACCGCCGCTGGTCGGCTGAATGTGCCGGAGCACCTTCAGCGCGCGTCCGCGAGCCAGGCGCCGCACCACGTTGCGGATCGGGTTGCGCGATCGGCGGTGCGAGTGGATGCACTGCCCGATCGCGATGAGCGCCGGCAGCGCGTAACTCACGACCGGCATCTTCGCGAATCGGTACCAGCTTTGAGGCAGACACGCCAACTCGAACGGCAATCGTGGCACTTCATCCCACTTCACCAGCTTCGCCAGCGCGCACGTCATCAGGATCGGGACGGAAAACGTGTGGTCCTTGCCATAACGAGCGCGGATCGCGGCCGCCCGGCGTTCCGGCAGCGCGCCGGCCTTCAGCGTGAGGTAATCCTCCGTCCGCGCGATCGTGTCAGGGTGATCCTTCTCGCCCGTCAGCTTGAACGCGGCCCGGCAGAGCATCGTGGTCGAGATGTTCGAGAAGCTCTTGACCGTGTCGCCCCATCCGCCGTCGGCGTTCTGGTGCGCGGCCAGCCACTTCGTGCCCGCGTCGATCAGGTCGCGGTGCTCGAACGGGTTCACGAGGTGCAGCGCCATCACGGCCGTCGCGGTGGAGAGCGCGGAGGTGCTCAGCTCGCCGACCCAGTGCCCTTCGGGCACGCGCTCGGCCAGGAGCGCGTCGCGTGCGGTCAGATATGCGGCCCGGAGGCGGTCGGTAGCGATCATGGAACGAAGAATCAATGGCCACAAAAAGGCACAACGAGCACAAAAAGAAGGCAGGAAGAGAGAACCGAGCAGATGTCAGAAGTCAGCAAGCGAAATAGCCGAGCGTCTGTCCTCCGGCTTCTGCTCTCTGTCCTCTGATGTCTTCTTTTTGTGCTCGTTGTGCCTTTTTGTGGCCGATCTGCCTGCCGTGTTTACAGCCCCAGATTGTCCAAATCGTCCACCAACTTGTCCAACTCGTCCTTCGGGCCGTGCGACTTGTCCGTCTGCCGCTTCGGGATGCCGACACTCATTCCGACCGCCTCCCGGCCGTCGTTGACGAGTTCGCGGTCGCGCTCCTGAACCGCGGAGGACAGCGCGTCGCCGACGTCGCCGCCAAACAGGCGGCTCAGGTCGATCTTCAATCCGCCGACCGCCCCGGTTTCGGCCCCGGCGATCGCGGCCGACTTGTACTCCGGGAAGATGATCGCCTGCTGTGGGCACACGCGGCTGCACGCCGGACAGCCCTTCTTGCACTGGTCCTGGTTCTCCACCAGAATGCGTTCCAGCGAATCGACGCCGTACACCCCAAACAGGCAGAAATCGAGGCATTCGAGACAGTTCGTACAGCGGCTGTAGTCGATCACGGGGTACCACCGGCGCCCCGCGGGGGCCAGCAGTGCCTCCGGATTGAAGGTCTGCTGTGGCGCGGCCGGGACGATCTCCGGTTTCGTGAGCGAGAGGCCGAGTTGGAGCACCGGCGCGCTGGTCGCGGCCCGTTCGCGCGCCTTCGCCTCGCGCCGCTCGCGACACTCCGAGACGATCCGGCGGATCTCCGCGACGTACACCTCGTGCTTGTTCGAATCGCGCAGGTCGAGCGTGTAAATGTGCCGGTCGGGGATCTCGCCGGACGGCCCGATCGCCTCGGGCCGCTCCACCGGCGTGTCGGACTCTGACTCGTCCCCGGCCTCGTCGTCTTCCGCGGGCGGTTTCAGTTTCGTTTCGCCGAAGTGGCCCTTGATGCCGTCGCGGTCCAGCAGCCAGAACGCGGCCCGCGGGTAGAGCCACGACAGCACCACCATGTCGCCCTTGACCGACCCCAGGAACAGCCTACCGGTGTGGTCGGGGCCGAGGTCGTACAGGTTGGGGACCACGGACACTTCCACGTCCGGTTCGAGGAGCAGTGCGGCGACGACGCTCTCTTCCAGCGCCCGCTTGGCCGGGTGCTTGCCCGGAGCTTGCGACAGAACGACGGTGACGCGGGTGCGGCTCATGCGGTCTCCGGAGGCAGGGGCGGCAACGGCGGGGGCACGACGCGCCGCGGCGGCAGGGGCGGTGGCTTCATCCTATCGACTTCGATCGTGACTTCCTCCGGCAGCGGGAACAGCGGGAGGGGAGGCGGTGCCGAGCGCGTGGGGACGGGTTCGGGTAGAACGATCGGCCTCTCCGAGTCGGCGATGTCGGTGTAGCGCGGGTCGCCGTCCGGCAGCCAGTCCGCAACGGGCAGCGCGCCGAGAATGTCCTCGGCGGCGAACACCTCGGTGGCCGGTTCTTTGTGCGCCGGGGGTGGGGGCGGGAGAAGTGGTGCGAAGACGACCGGCTCAACCTCGGGTTCGTTCGATACGGTCGGCACGGCCGGTGTGACCTTCGAGGCGGGGGGCGCTTCGCCCGACGCGGCCACGGCCTCGCTGGTGAGTTGGGCGACGTTAACTGCCGTGAACTCGCCGGACGGCTCTTCCGCGGGAGATACGAACTCGGTTCCGGGGGACGGGGCGGATACCGCGTGTTCGGTCGGCCGTTCCTCGTCGTGTCGAACTTCGGGCGGGAGGGGATCGTTTCCGGTGTCGATCTCCGGCAACTCGCCGTCGAATGCGTACGCGTCACCCCCCGGCCCCGCGGGGGCCGATGCCGCGGCCGGCGCGGATGGGGGGAGACCGAGGTTACCATCGGGGGCGGCCGGGTCGAGCGCGACACTCAGCACACCCGAATCCGCGCCCGGGTCCGGCGGCAGCTCGATCGCCTCCGCGAGCGGTAATTCGGCGGGCGTCTCGGGGACCGGCTCCGCGATGAGCTCGGCGGGCCGCTGTTCGTCGTCGGTGGGCTTGTAGAGCCACTCGACGGCGGGCGCGACCTCTTCGATCAACTGGTCGGTAAGCGGCCCGGCTTCGAGTGCGGCCACGAACGCCTGCGGGCGGATCGGGTCGTACACCTCGCGCTCTTCGAGCCGCAGTTGGAGCAACTGGAGCAGGAACGCGAGCACCCGGCCGCGCAGGTCCCGGCCGGAGGCGACGTCGGCGCCGAGCGTCACCAGCCCGTTCTCTTCGCCCAGGTCGCCCGCGAGGCGCAACACGCCGAGCACGCGCCGCACGTGCTGGTCGTACTTCTCGACGAACAGCTCCTTCCCCGCTTCAATGAGCCGGCCGACGAGTTGCTCGCGCGGGAGCGGCGCGCCGTCGGCCGCGGGGCCGAGCAGATCGAACGCGTCCGCGCAGATCCGCTCGACCGACGGCCACGGCACCGGCAGCACCTTGAACGCTTCGGTCTCGCTCCCCTTCGGGCCGCCGGCCTTCAGCAGCTTCACGTACCCCGCGGCGCTGTGGAACTCTTCGGCGGCCGGCCTCGCGACGGGCTTCAAGATCGGCGCGGGTACCGGTACGGGGGCCGGCCCGGCGAGAGCGGCCGCGAACTCGGCGGCCGCCTGTTCCAGCGCCGCGCCCGGCTCGAACACGGCGGCCAGTTGGTCCGGTCGCACGTCGCCGCCGGCGCCGCTCTCGGTGAGCCGGCACGTCAGCACGAACGCGATGTACCCGAGCACGCTGCGGCGGATCGCTCCGGCCGTGGTTCCTTCCGGCAGCGCGTAGACGCCGTCGGCGCTCTGGACCGACAGCCCGGCGCGCAGGGTGGGGTAGAACAGCCGGACGTGCTTCACCAGATCCGGGAGCGACGCGCCGTCGGTGGCCGCGACGAGTTTCGGCTGAAGTTTGGTGGTGTGCGTCGGTTCGCCCGCGGGCGGGGCGAGGAGCGGAACGACCGCGTCGCACGCCCAGACGAGCGCCGCCCAGGGCACCGCATACACCTTCCCTTCGCGGTCCGCCGCGGCGCCGCGGGGCGCCGCGAGCAACTGTCGGTAGTGCGCCGCGGTGTGCGGTTCGGGTGCCGGTACGGCCGACTTCGGAACGGGCCGATCGGGCGCCTTCTCGGGCGGACGGGCCGGTGATCGCGGGGGCACGCGCGAGCCGTTCGAGCCGTTCGAGCCGTTGTTGGTCCCGTTGGGGGCGCCCCCTGGCAGGTCGATTTCGGAGTCGTGCGGCCCCTGGCGGATCACGATCCCGAGTGCGTTCTGGTGCTGGCGCAGGAAGTCGCCGGTCGTGTCGCAGCCGAAGAGGCCGGGGTCGAAGGGGTGGCCGAGTTCCTTCGACAGCAGCGGCTTGACCGCCGCGAACCGCAGCGGGTGCGTCCGCGCGAGGAGCCGCCGCACGGCCGCGGCGACCCGGCCGATCCCGTCGCCGGCCGGCGCGAAGTCGCCGCTGCGGGCCTCGACCTCCTCGGCCGCGAGCAGGTCCTCGAACAGCTCGAAGTTGTCCACGAACCGCTGGATCTTCGGGCTGGTCGCGCCGGTCACGCCGATCACGGAGACCGTGTGGCCGTGGCGCTTGAGTTCGAGGATGACGGGGATGAAGTCGGCGTCGCCGGTGACGAGGACGAAGTGCTCGACGTGCCCGCCGGCGGCGAGGAGCGCCGTCGCGTCCATCGCCATCCGCATGTCGGCGGCGTTCTTGCTGCCCCCGCGGCCGCCCCCGCGGGAGAGCCGGAACACCTGCACCGGTTCCACCCCCTGCGAGAGCAGTTCGTCGGGCAACTGACGCAGATAGTATTGTGGGGCCGTGCCGGGTGGGAACTTGGCGACGTTGAAGTCGGCGTAGGCCCGCTTGACGGTGAAGGGCAGTTCGGCCCCGGTCGCCCGGTCCGCGGTCATCGAGCGGGCGTAGGCAAGGAGCTTGTCGAGGTCGTAGCCGAAGCGGCCGCGGTCGTAGCCGGGCGGCGGGCCGTTGCGGCAGTAGTCCTCGCGGCTGCAGTAGAAGTTTTCGAGGTCGATGAGGAGTACGGCGGATGGCTTCATGAGGCGCCCCGGCGCGACGCGACAGGAGGAACGGTCGATCGTACCACCGGCCGGGGCGCGGAACAACACGTCAGCCGCATCCGCGCGGCGTTTCGCTTGCGAACGCCGCGCGGATGAGGCACCATATTCCGGTCGTCGCCCCTCCTTCCGGATGCCCCATGTCCGCGTTCCTGCCACACACCGACCCCGACCCGGCGACCCGCGCCGCGGCGCTGGCCGACGCCCGCACGGCGTACCGGTTCAACTACGCCTACGTCTCGCCGCTGGCCGTGATCGACCGCGTCCCGCGCCAGCACGAGTTCTCCCACGCGTGGATGAAGGTCGTCGGCGAGCGCGTGATCGTCAGCCTGGCCAACCGCGTCGAGCTGGAGGGCGAGACGCACTACGCCGAGTTCCTGCGGAGCAAGCACGCGCTCCTGACGAAGGTTCTGTCGTGGGGCGCGGAACTGTTCCTCGGCGTGCTGCGCGAGATCGTCGGCGACGCGCTGAAGTTCGTCGGCCGCGCCACGGCCAAGGCCGTCCGCCCGGCCGACCTCGCCACCTACGCCGACATCTTCCGGTCGATCGGCCTGCCGCCGATCGCGGCCGCCCTCCCGAACGACCTCGGGTTCGCCTACCTGCGGCTGGCCGGGCCGAACCCGGTCATGCTGAAGCGGGTCGCGGCCCTCGACGACCGCCTGCCGCTCTCGGAAGGGGAATACGCGCGGGTCGTTCCGGGAGACTCGCTGGCCGCGGCCGGGGGCGAGGGGCGGCTGTTCCTCGCCGACTACGCGGCGCTCGACGGGGCCGAACTCGGCACGTACCCGCACGGCGTTCAGAAGTACGTCTACGCGCCGGTCGCGCTGTTCGTCGTCGACCGCGCGACGCGGCAGCTCCGGCCGGTGGCGATCCGGTGCAAGCAGACGCCCGCGCCGGACAACCCGGTCTTCACCCCGGAGGACGGGTACAACTGGCTCATCGCCAAAACGATCGTCGAGATCGCCGACGGCAACGTCCACGAGGCCGTCACCCACCTCGCGCGCACGCACCTCCTCATCGAGCCGTTCGTCGTCTGCACGTACCGGCAGCTCGCCCCGAACCACCCCTTGTTCGTGTTGCTCGTCCCGCACTTCGACGGCACGCTCGCCATCAACGACGCCTCGTGGCGGCACCTGATCGCCAACAAGGGGGCGGTGGACCAGTTGTTCGGCGGGACCATCGAAACTTCCCGGAAGCTCGCGGCGTCCGGGGTGCAGACGTGCCTGTTCAACGAGGCGATGCTCCCGAAGGCGGTGGCGGCCCGCGGCACCGACGACCCCGAAACGCTGCCCGTGTATCCGTACCGCGACGACGCACGACTGTACTGGGACGCGATTCACGAGTGGGTGGGGGCGTACCTGGCGCTGTACTACCCGACGGACGCGGAGGTTCAGGCGGACCCGGAGTTGAAGGCGTGGCTGACCGAGATCGGGGCGGCCGACGGCGGGCGCGTCGGCGGCTTCGGCCCGGGGATGGCGGCCCCGACGGTCGCGTACCTGACGGACGCGGTGACGATGATCCTGTTCACGTGCAGCGTGCAGCACGCGGCGGTGAACTTCCCGCAGTACGACGTGATGAGCTACGTACCGGCGATGCCGCTGGCGGGGTACGCCCCGGCGCCGACGTCGAAGACCGGGGCGACCGCGGCCGACCACCTCGCGCAGCTCCCGCCGCTGGACATGGCCGAGTTGCAGATGGAGCTGGGGTACCTGCTCGGCACGGTCCATTACACGACGCTGGGCCAGTACCCGGCGGGTTACTTCCTGGACCCCCGCGTGGCGGAACCGCTGGCCCGGTTCCAGGCGCGGCTCGCCGAAGCCGGTCGGCAGATCGAGCAGCGGAACACGACCCGCGTGCCGTACACGACGCTCCGCCCGGCCGACATCCCGCAGAGCATCAACATCTGATTTTTGACCCCGAAGGGGTCGGATAGTTTAGCCCTGGGTACCGATGCGACGTTGTTGGAGCAGCCTGAAGGGCTACGATACCCCAACGATCCCAGGCTTTCAGCCTGGAAATCAATCCGACCACCGCCCCCGGGCGTTGCCCGGGGCTAAAGTATCCGACCCCTTCGGGGTCACAAGGCACCCCGACTCCAGGGTCTCTACACAGTACTGTCAGGCGAGAGGGCACAACGGCAACGTACGGCAGATACGGTGCCACCCGCTGCAACCACCCACCGGGGCGCCTACTTCTTCAGCGCCCACTCGAACCACGCGTACAGCAGCTCGTTCGACTCCGCGTCCGGCGAGTGCAGCTTGCGGTTCGTCATCGCCACGCGGTTCTCCGCGCCGAGCAGCTTGTTCACCGCGATCAGGTGGTTCAGCGCCTTCCACCGCTCCGGCGGGTCTTCCGCGCCGCCCGACACGAAGAACGGACGGGGCGCGATCAGCGCGTGCAGATCCGTGAGGTCGCGGCCGTCGGCCGTCAGCTTCTTGTACGGCCCGGTTCGCGGGTTCTTCTCGTTCGGGACGCCGCGGTCCCGCTGCTTCTCCAGCGCGGGGTCGAAGCCCAGATACCACGGCTCCCAGTAGTTCACGTTCGGCCGCTTCTCGTCGAACACGATCCCGGGGTCGGACGTCGCCCCGCACGCGAACCCGTCGTGCAGGGCCAGTGCGAACATCGCCCACTTCCCGCCGTAAGAGTGGCCCACCACTCCGATTCGTTTCGGGTCGACGTTCGGCATGTTCGCGAGCGCGGTGCAGCAGTTCGCGGCCTCGTAGGCGTGGAACGCGAGCGGCTGAATCCGGCACCGGTCCTTCGTCGGGTAGTAGGTGTTCGGGTCGCCGCCCAGCGACAGTGTCACGAACCCGCGCTTCGCGAGCTGAATCGCGTAATCGCGAAACTCCGACTTCCCACGCCCAATTCCCGTGTTCGCCTCGTAAAAGACAACCACCACCGCGGGAAACGGCCCCTTGCCCGCGGGCACCAGCAGGTAGGCGTCATCGACCGTGCGGCCGGGCGCGGTCTCGATCTTCAGCTTGTACTGCGTGACGCCGTCGCGATCCTCTTTCGCGCCGAGTTCCGTTTTCGGCTTCTCGATGAGCGCGGGCCACTCGCCCATCAGCCCGAACCAGTACCTGCGGATCTCGGCGCGGCGCTTCTGCCAGTCGGCCGCGGCCTTCACGTCGGTGCCGTCGTCGAACTTCAGCGGCGAGCGGTAGCCGCCGAAGTCGCCGACGAGTTCCGTCGGCGGCTTGAAGTACGGGGCGAGTTTCGTCGGCGGTTCGTCGGCCGTCGCGAGCGCGGGCGCCGTCGCGAGGCCGCACAGGAGCAGCAGGCAGCGGGAGCGGGTCATGTGCGGTGCCTCGTTTACTTCACGCGGAACTTCGCGAGCGCCCCTTCGTCCAACTCGACGCCGAGACCGGGGCCGGTGGGAACTTTCGCGTACGGCGGGCCGAGGTCGAGCGGTTCGGTGATGATCTCGCCGTCGTGGTAGAACGGCCCGATCGTGTCGGCCGGGAACGAGTCGCAATCGACCTCCGGGAACGCGGCCGCGACGTGCAACATGGCCGCGGTGCCGATTCCGAGTTCGAGGTTGCTCCCGATCGTGCAGCGAATCCCGGCGGCCTTCGCGACCGCGACGATCTCGGCCGTCGCGGCGATGCCGCCGTGCTTGCCGGGGTACACGCTGAGGATGTCCGCGGCGCGGTGCGTCGTGAGGAGCCACGCGTCCTGAAGCGTGAACACGCTCTCGTCGGCCATGATCGGCGCCGGCGTGTCGCGCCGCAGCTCGGCCAGCGCCAGCGGGTCACCGGCCGGGATGGGCTGCTCCGCGAGGAGCAGGTTCGCGCCCGCGAGTGCGCGCAGGCAGTACCGCGCCTGCTGGATCGTCCAGCCGCAGTTGGCATCGACCGTGACGGGGATGTCGAGGCCCGCGACCTCGCGAACCGCCCTGACGCGGGCGATGTCGGTCTCGGGATCGAGCCCGACCTTCACCTTGAGGCAGTCCACCCCGAGCTTGAGGTGCTCGCCGGCCATGACCCGCGAGCCCGGAACGTCGCGCGCCCACACCACGAGTTTGATGCGCACCTTGTCGCGCACCCTTCCGCCGAGGAGTTGGTAAACGGGGAGGTTCGCGGCCTTCCCCGCGATGTCCCACAGCGCCATCTCGACCGCGGCCTTCGTGAACGGGTTCAGCTTGATGATGAAGTCCATCGCGCGCCGCGCCGCGGTGATGTTGCGCGGGTCCTTCCCGACCAGTTGCGGCGAGATGTATTCCGTGATGGCCGCGACCGTGCCGAGTTGCGTCTCGCCGGACCACAGTCCCGAGATGGTGGCCTCGCCGAGCCCGACAATGCCCTCGTCGGTGTGAACCTTCACGATCACGTACGGTGACGTCGCGTGCTCGCCGTGCGCGGTCTTCGCGGTCATGCCCTTCTTCAAGGGCACGCAAACGGGAATCGCCTCGATACCAATAATCTTCATCTCGAACGCCTCGTACTACGTAACTACGAAAGGAACCGTCTCAATACGTTCTCGGTGATGCGCGAAACGAACTCATCGACCGGGAGAGAGGCGACGTAATTGATCGAACCGACGGAGAACACCGTGCCGCCGCCCGGTGTGTCGAACGTGAGCATGTGCGCCCCGCCGTCGTCGGGATTGAGCCCCCTGGCGATCACCGTTGCGTTCTTCGGCGAACTCGGCGACACCTTGTCCGTTTCGTGCCCCGACGCGCCGCCCGGGCAGCGCATGTGCAGGCACTTTTCGCCGAAAAGATCGCCCGTTTTCAGCCCGGTGCGATCGAACGCCCAGTGCGAGGCGTCGAGCACACGGTACGGCGCGCCGGTCATCGCGCCCGCGGGGGTGAACACGCAGCCGAGCAGGTTCGCCTCGGACTCGTGGCGCATCGCGTAGCGGCTCTCGTAACCGCCGAGCCCCCGGACATCGAGCCCGCGCAGTTTTCCATTGTGGTATGCAACCGTCCCGTCCGCGCGAATCTCGACCTCACAATTCAGACCGTTGCCGCCGAGATATACGAGCCGGCCGCCCTCCTCGAACACCCACCGCTTGACGCGTTCATACATGCGCTGTGTCCAGTATTCCGGGTGAACCGCGCTGATTAGCACCCGGTAGGCGCTGAGATCGAGGGTGTTATCATCGAGTTGTGTTTCGGCGTAGTAGTCGTATGCAATACCGCGCGATTCGAGCCAGCCGAGCAATCGCCACTCGGCCGGCGCGAGGTGGCACGCCTGACGGCCCTCGATCGGGTCCGTAATCTTTTCGTTGAAGTCGATGTGGTTGAACGGTTCCGGCCGGTCGAACGACAGCGGCGGATAGTTGTCCGCGCCCCAGGTAAAGTGGCCGGCGTCGGAGTACCGCTTCAGTTCGACGCGCGAGTTGACGGTCGGCGTGGGCGGGAGGCCGTCCGCGTGGATGTAGTTGCTGCGCCCGCCGAACGAGTTGTACGCGTTCCAGGTGATGTTCGATGCGAGCACCGCCAGTTTGGAAACGGGCTTTGCCGGGGCGACGATCCACGGAAAACTGAACTCGCGCCCGCTCGCGGTCGAAGCGCGGAAGTAGTACAGCCCGCTCCGCTCCGGCCCCGCGACGAACTGCGAGTGAACCGAGTTCGCGTAGCCGACCTTGTTCCACTCTGCGCCGATCTGGGTGTAATCGCCGTCGGGAGTGATCTGCATGACGGCCCGCGGGCCGTGCTCGTCGTGCCAGCCGAGCGACCGGACGAACTCGGGCGCGGCCCCGTAGCGCCACAGTTCGAGCTTGTACGACTCGACCGAATGAACGCGGAACTCGGACTTCTCACCGCCCCGCACCCACTTCGGCCACGCGTAGCCCAGGAGTCCGTCGGAGAGCAGCCGGAAGTGGTGCGGCTTCTCGACCGGTAGCGTGACGCGGCTGAACTTCGCCCCGAACCCCGGCTTCTGGATGACGACCCTGTACTCGCCGTCCGGGATGTGAACGTGAACCGCGCCGGACGCACGCGACCGCGCCTCGAACGAGTCCCCGGCGCGGTTGATGAACTCCAGCACCGCGTCCGGTACCGCGACGTACCGTTCGTCACTCACGTAGCCGACCAGCGCGAGCATCACCGCCTCCGGAACGAAGTCCGCGACATTTCACCAGAGGCACGACCCCGCCTTCCTCGCACCGCTGCCAAACGTCGTCACCCGAACCCGCAGAACCCGCACTCACCCCCACACGGGCGCGCTTCGTCGTGGCCGCATGGCTGTGCGGGCTCTCGTCGATCCTCTACCTCGACCGCATTTGCATGGCGCAGGCGGTGAAGCCCATCCGGGACGAACTCGGGCTCTCGAAGTCCGAGATGGGTTACGTCCTGATGGCGTTCACGCTCGCGTACGGCGTGTTTGCGGTACCGGCCGGGCGGTGGGGCGACAAGGCCGGCCCGCGGGCCGTGCTCGCGATCATCGTGCTGACGTGGTCGGGGTTCACCGCGCTCACCGCCGTCGCGGCCGGGCTCCTCACGCTGCTCCTCGTTCGGTTCCTCTTCGGCGCGGCGGAAGCCGGCGCGTTCCCGAACGCCGCGAAGGTGGTGTCGCGGTGGTACCCGCTCCCCGAGCGCGGGCGCGTGCAAGGGGTCATGCTCGCGTTCGCCCAGATCGGGGCCGTCGTCGCGCCCGCGGCGACCGCGTATCTCATCGACGCGGCCGGCTGGCGCTCGGTGTTCCTCGTCTACGCCCTGATCGGCTGCGCCTGGGCGTGCGGGTTCTGGCTCTGGTTCCGCGACGACCCGGCCCGGCACCCGCGCGTGAACGCCGCCGAACTCGCCGCGATGCGAACGTCGGAAGCGCCCCCGCTCGCCGACCCGGGGCCGGTCCCGTGGCGCGCGGTCCTCGCGAACCGCGGGATCGTCGTCCTGTGCGTCGTCATGATCCTCGGCGCGTTCTACACGTACTTCTTTTACGGCTGGCTGCCGACCTACCTCATGGAGGGCCGCGGCGTCTCGAACCAACTCGCGGGCTGGCTCGGTTCGCTCGTCATCGCCGGTTCGGGGGTCGGAATGCTCGTCGGCGGGTGGCTCGCGGACCGCATCACCCGCGTTTCCGGCGATCCGATACGCGACCGGCGCCGCCTCGCGGTCGTGTGCTACATCCTCGCGGCGGCGTGCCTGTTCGCCGGAACGCGGTGCGACGACCCGCTGGCACTCGCGGCGCTGTGGAGCGCGTCCGCCGGCGCGATGCACGTCACGCTGCCGAACTGGTGGTCGGTCATCATCCCGCAGGCCGGCCGGCACACCGCGACGATCTTCGGACTGGTGAACGGGATGGGGTGCTTCGGCGCGCTGGCGTCGCTCGGGCTGATCCCCGAATACGCGGACTGGCGCGAGCGCTCCGGGGTCACCGGCCGTGCGGCGTGGGACCCAATCTTCGACGTGTACGTGTGCGTGCTGCTGGCGAACGCGGTCGCGTGGTACCTGTATCGCTTCACCCCACTGCCGGAACCGGTGGAGATGCCCAAGGAGTCTGAAGGGTGATCGTCGACGTTCACAGCCACTTCTGGGAGTACCCGACGGACTTCACCGCGGACTTCCGCGAGCAGGCGAAGCGCGCGCGGGCGGGGTTAGAAGTCGATCTCACCGTGCGCTACGAGGAGTACCGCGCCGCCTGTCGCGTGCCGGTCCGCACGGTCGTGTTCGGCGGCAAGGCGCGTCTCTCCGGCATTTGGGTAGAAGACCGACGCATCGCGGAGTACGTGGCCGCGCACCCGGACACGCTCGTCGGCTTTCTGTCCGTCGATCCGACGCAGCCGGGTTGGGAGAAGGAACTCCGCGACGGGCACGAGGTTCTCGGCCTTCGCGGCATCAAGCTCCTGCCGATGTACGCGGGCTTCCGCCCCGACGACGAGCGCCTCGAACCGTTGTGGAAGTACGCCGCGAGGCACCGTCTCCCGGTGCTGCTGCACACCGGCACCACGTTCGTCAGTCAGGCGCCGCTGGAATGCACGCTCCCGCGGCACCTCGACACGGTCGCGATCCGGCATCCCGATGTGAAACTCATCCTCGCGCACCTCGGGCACCCGTATGAGGGCGAGTGCGTCGTGGTGATCCGCAAGCACCCGAACGTCTACGCGGACATCAGCGCGCTGCACTACCGGCCGTTCCAGTTCTATCACAGCCTCATGCTGGTGCAGGAGTACGGCGTGTGGGACAAGGTCCTCTTCGGCACGGACTACCCGTTCACCACCGTGAACGCGACGCTCGACGGGCTCCGCAACCTGAACAAGATGCTCGAAGGCACGGCCCTACCGCGACTCAATGAAGAGAAGATTGAAGTGATGATCGCGCGCGACACGCTCTCGCTTCTCGGTCTCGCGTGATGTCAACGCGCGCCGAATCGGGTACGCTAAACGACACCCCACCGCGTTTATCCGGCCGCCCGGAGTCCCGCCAATGACGTTCCGGCTAACGCCTCACATCGCACTCGTCGTTGCGTTGCTCGCCTTCCCGCGGCCGTCGGTCGCGGCCGACCCGCCGAAGACGGTGGACTTCGACCGCGACGTGAAGCCGATCTTCGCGAAGCACTGCGCTTCGTGCCACGGCGTGGAGAAGGCGAAGAGCGGGTTGCGGCTCGACCGCAAGGCGGACGCGCTCGCGGGCGGCGACTCCGGAAAGGTGATCGTGCCGGGGAAGTCGGCCGACAGTCCGCTCGTCAAGCTCGTCTCCAGCGACGACCCCAACGACCGAATGCCGCCGAAGGGCGCGCGCCTGACGCCCGCGGAAGTGGCGACCTTGCAGGCGTGGATCGACCAAGGGGCGAAGTGGCCCGACGACGGCTCGGCCGCCGCGAACCCCGCCGACTGGTGGAGCTTCAAGCCGCTGAAGAGGTCCGCCGTTCCTGCGGGTACGAACCCGATCGACCACTTCGTCCGCGCGAAGCTGAGCGAAAAGGGGCTGTCGCCGTCGAAGGAGGCCGACCGCCGCACGCTCGTTCGGCGCGTCTACTTCGACGTCATCGGTCTGCCGCCCTCGCCGGAGGAGGTCGAGCAGTTCGTGAACGACAAGGACGCGAACGCCTACGAAAAGCTGGTCGACAAGCTGCTCGCCAGCCCGCACTACGGCGAGCGCTGGGCGCGGCACTGGCTCGACGTGGTTCACTTCGGCGAGACGCACGGCTACGACAAGGACAAGCCGCGGCCGAACGCGTGGCCCTATCGCGACTACGTCATCCGCGCGCTGAACGCCGACAAGCCCTACGGCCGATTCGTCGCGGAGCAAATCGCCGGCGACGTGCTCTACCCCGGCACCGTGGACGGTATCGAGGCTCTTGGGTTCCTCGCGGCCGGACCGTGGGATTTCATCGGACACGCCGAGGTGCCCGAATCCAAAATTGACGGCAAGATCGCGCGCCACCTCGACCGCGACGACTTCGTGTCGAACACGATCGGCACGTTCATGGGCCTCACGGTTCACTGCGCGCAGTGCCACAACCACAAGTTCGACCCGATCTCGCAAGAAGACTACTACCGCTTGCAGGCGGTGTTCGCGGCCATCGACCGTACCGACAGGGCGTACGACGCGGACCCGAAGGTCGCCCTCAAGCGCGCCGAACTGGAGGCCCGACGAAAAGGAGCGGCCGAAAAGCTCGCGGCGATCGAAGCCGAGGCGCGCAAGAAGGGCGGCGCGGAACTCGCGGCCGTTGAAAAGCAGATCGCGGACGCATCGAAACCCGCGAACGCATCGAAACCGGCGGAGTACGGCTATCACTCGCAACTGTCCGCAAAGCAGGACGCGACCAAGTGGGTTCAGGTCGATCTCACCGAGAGCATCAAGCTGGACCGCGTTGTGATCCGGCCGTGTCACGACGAGTTCAACAACATCGGCGCCGGGTTCGGGTTCCCCGTTCGGTTCAGGGTCGAACTGAGCGACGATCCGACGTTTAAAGCCGGCGTCGTGATCGCGGACGAGACCGCCACGGACTTCGCGAATCCCGGAACGGTCCCGTACAGCGTGAACGTTGACGGCAAGGTGGGGCGCTTCGTCCGCGTAACCGCAACGAAGCTCAGCCCGCGACAGAACGACTACATGCTCGCGCTCGCGGAACTCGAAGCGCTCGACGAGGCCGGCAAGAACCGCGCGCTCGGCAAACCGGTGACTGCGCTCGATAGCATCGAAGCCCCGGTGCGGTGGCGCAAGTCGAACCTCACCGACGGTCTCGCCCCGCCCGGTCCGAAGCTCGCCGCGGGGGAACTCGCGAAGCTCACCGAACGACGTGATTCGTTGCTGAAAGCCGCGCTCGGCGCGAAGGGCGGCGCCGATCTCGCCGCCCTTCGCGCCGAGGTTGCAGCCGCGGACGCGGAACGCGCGAAACTCGCCGGTTCGCGGCGCGTGGCATACATCGGAGCCGTCCACACCGGCACCGGAACGTTCGCGGGGACCGGTTCGACGGGAGGGAAGCCGCGGCCGATTCACGTGCTCTCCCGCGGCGACGTGACCAAACCGGGTAAGGAGGTCACGGCCGGCGCGATCGTCGCCGTTCCCGGGATCAATGGCCGCTTCAACCTGTCGGCCGGTCACACCGAGGGCGAGCGCCGCGCCGCGCTCGCGAAGTGGGTGACGGATGCGAACAACCCGCTCACGTGGCGCGTCATGGCGAACCGCGTGTGGCAGTACCACTTCGGCCGCGGGGTCGTGGACACGCCGAACGACTTCGGCAAGATGGGCCAACTTCCCACGCACCCGGAACTGCTCGAATACCTCGCGAGCGAGTTGCGCGACCATCAATCGCTGAAGAAGTTGCACAAGCTGATTCTGATGAGCGCCACCTACCGGCAAGTATCGACGTCGAGCGACGCCAACGCCGCGATCGACGTCGATAACCGCTACGTGTGGCGGCAGAACCGTCGGAAGCTCGAAGCCGAGGCGGTGCGCGACTCGATTCTCGCGGCGGCGGGCAAGCTCGACCTCACCCCGGGCGGGCCGAGCTTCCACGACTTCGTCATCGAGAAGCCGGAGCACTCGCCGCACTATCAGTACCACCTCCACGACCCCGAGGACCCCAAGGCGCACCGCCGCGCGGTCTACCGGTTCGTGGTGCGGTCGAAGCAGCAGCCGTTCATGGCCGCGCTCGACTGCGCCGACCCGTCGCTCGCGGTCGACAAGCGCAACCAGACGCAAACCCCGCAACAGGCGCTCGCGCTCCTGAACAACAAGCTCGCGGTCGCGATGGCGAAGCACTTCGCGGCGCGGGTCGAAAAAGCGGGCACCACCGACGCCGAGCGCGTGACGGCGGCGGTGCGGCTCGCGCTCGGGCGCGACCCCACCGCGAAGGAGCGCGACGCGCTGACCGCGTACGCCAAGGAATTCGGCCTCGCGAACGCGTGCCGTGTCATTCTGAATCTGAACGAATTCGTCTTCGTGGATTAGCCTGTGCCCGGCCCTGGGACCGCGGCCGTCCCGGCCG
>JAFKJJ010000058.1 GCA_017306025.1 Planctomycetota bacterium | reverse complement strand
CGACGAGGACTTCGCCGCCGGACTGGCCGAGGCGCCGGAACACGAGACCGACGCCGAACCCGAGGCGGTCGCGGCGGTCGAGACCGCCGAGGCGGTCGAGGCGGTCGAGATCGACACGGTCGAGGAGTTCAGCGCGGGCGTGGTCGAAGAGGTGCCGCCGGCCGCCCCCGCCGCGCCCGCACCGGCGGAAGACGACGACGGGTTCGCGGCCGGGCTGACGGACGTCGCCGGAGCCGCGCCGGTTCCGGAAAAGCCCGCGCCGCGGCCCCGTTCCGAACCGCGCGCCCGGACCGAGACGAAGAAGACCGCCCCGCCGCCGGCCGAGGACGACGACTTCGGCGCCGGCATCGTGGAACCGCCCGCACCGGCGCCCGCGGCCGAAGCCGAACCGGTCCCGCCGGCCGCCGACGTGACGGGGGCGATCGACGCGATCGAGGCCGGCGACCCGGTCGCGCCGGTCGAGGCCGCCGAGCCGGCCGAAGCCGCCGAGGGCGACACCGAGGCGAAGGCCAAGAAGCCGCGCACCCGCCGGCCGAAGCCGAAGGCCGAGGAGGCGCCGGCCGCGGAGGCCGCGGAGGCGCAACCGCCCGCCGACGCGGCCGAGGGCGAGACGAAGGGCAAGCCGCGCGCCCGGCGCAAGAAGAAGGACGAGGACGGCGAGGACGACAAGCCGAAGTACATGGGCGGCGCCGAGCGCCGCACCGCGCCCGGCGGGGGCGACGACGACGAGGCGGAGATCAAGCCGTTCTTCGACGACACCGGGTCCGCGGACTTCGACCCGGACGCGCCCAACGACCGGTTCGCCGCCGACGCCGGTTTCACCGAGGAAGCCGCGGACGCCGAAGCGCCGGCGGAAGGTGAGGAGCCGCTCGAACGGTTCACCGGCGACCCGGAGCCGGCCGAGGCCGCCGAAGAGGAGGCCCGCGAGTTCGCGCACGAGGCCGAGGCGCCGGCCGCCGAAGAGGCGGAGGTCACCGGCCGCGGGTTCAACGACGACTTCGAGTCCGGTCGCCCCGGCCGGGACCGCGACCGCGACCGGGACCGCGGGCGCGGCGGCCGGGACCGCGACCGGGACCGCGGGCGCGGCGGCCGGGACCGCGACCGCGGCGAGCGGGGCGACCGCGGCCCGCGCGGCGGGGGCGGCTTCAAGGGCGGACCGGGCGGGCCGAAGGGCGGGCGCGACCGCGGGCTGCCCAAGCCGCCGATCCAGGAGATCTTCAAGCGCGGCCAGGAGGTCATCGTCCAGGTCATCAAGGAGGCGGTCGGCACGAAGGGGCCGACGCTCAGCACCTACGTCAGCATCGCCGGGCGCTACCTCGTGCTGATGCCGAGCCTCAACCGCGTCGGGGTGTCGCGCAAGATCGAGGACCACGACGCCCGCCGGCGCCTGCGCGAGATCATGAACACGCTCAGCCCGCCCAAGGGCGTCGGGTTCATCGTCCGCACCGCCGCGGTCGACCGCGACGCGAAGGAGCTGCAGAACGACCTCGCGTACCTGCTGCGGCTGTGGCAGGTGGTGGTGAAGCGGATCAAGCGCGTGGCCGGGCCGGTGGAGATCTACCGCGAGTCGGACATGATTACGCGGACCATCCGCGACATCTTCACCGCGGACATCGACACCATCTGGGTGGACGAGGCGACCGCGTTCGCGCACGCCAGCGAGTTCCTACAGATCGTGATGCCGAAGTTCGCCAGCCGCATCAAGTACTTCGAGCACACCGAGCCGCTGTTCCACCGGTACGCCATCGAAGACGAGATCGCCAAGATCTACCACAAGCGGATCGAGATGCCGCTGGGCGGGTCGCTGGTCATCGAGCAGACCGAGGCGCTCGTCGCGATCGACGTGAACAGCGGGAACTTCCGCGCCGACAACAACGCGGAAGAAACGGCGTTCCAGATGAACCTGCACGCGGCGAAGGAGATCGCCCGGCAGCTCCGCCTGCGCGACCTGGGCGGGGTGATCGTGAACGACTTCATCGACATGCGGAGCGAGACGCACCGCCGCAAGGTCGAGGACGCGTTCCGCGAGGCGCTCCGCCGCGACCGCGCCCGGACGAAGATCCTGCGGATCTCGCAGTTCGGCCTGATCGAGATGACCCGCCAGCGCATCCGCCCGAGCCTGAAGCGGAGCATCTTCGCGGACTGCCCGCACTGCCGCGGGGCCGGGTTCGTGAAGACCGGCGAGAGCCTGGCGATCGAGGTGATGCGGCTGCTGCAACTGGCCGCGCACCGCGCCCCGGCCGTGCAACTGGTGCAGGTGACCGTCCACCCGGAGGCGGCGAACTACCTGCTCAACAAGCGGCGGAAGGAGATCGCGGCGCTGGAGGAGCGCGGGAAGCTCGAAGTGCAGATCACCGGGCAGCCGGGGCTGTCCCCGGACGCGATGACGATCCGGTGCTTCGACCACAACGGCAACGAGGTGCGCCTGTTGCCGCCGGCCCCGCTGCCGAAACTGAGCGCCGGCCGCATCCCGCGCGACGACCGCGGCGGGCGCGGCGGCCGGGATCGCGATCGGGACCGCGATCGCGACCGCGCCAGCTACCCGCGGCCGCTGGATTGAGCCCGGCGCGGAGTGCGGAGTGCGGAGCGAAAGGCAAGAACGGCCATCAGAGCTTTTCTTGCCTTTCGCTCCGCGCTCCGCGCTTCATTTCACCTTCAGCACGCTCGGCGGGAGGCACAGCCCCTCCTTGCACGCGCACAACTTCACCCGCACCTCCACCTCGCCCTCGCCGGCCGCGAACCGGCCGGCGACCTTCACCGTGCCCTCGTACACCTTGTACTTCGCGCCGGTCGAGTCCGTGATCTCCTTCCCCTTCGGGTACTCCACGGCCGCCTCCACCTTCTTGCCGCCGACGTAGACGCTCACCTCGGTCTGCGACTCCGCGAGCGTATCGAGGCCGACCGGGTTCGCGTACAGGTGCCACGGCTCGGCCACCGTCAGCGTCAGCGTGAAGGACCGCTTGCCGTCCTTCGGCGCGTCGAGCGCGAGCTTCGCGGACACCGTGTCGGCCGACTCCTTCGGCTTCTTGGGGGCCGGGTCGACCTTCGGCGCGGGCTCGTCCGGCTCGCCCGCGAGGTCGAGCAGCTCGTCCAGCGCGCGGAGCATCGTGGGCATGCCCGTCGGGTTCGTGCGCAGCGCCAGCGAGAACGCCTTGATCGTGCGGATGCCGCGGTCGCGGTACGCGTCGTCCTTCGTCTTCGACGAGAGGCGCAGCAGGTTGCGGGCCATCTGCGAGTTGCCGGACGGCTGCACGCCGTCGTAGCTGTCTTTCGCGCGCGCGAACAGCTTCTCGGCGTCGCTCGCCGTGAAGTAGAACCCGCCCCTCTGCCCGTCGCCGTGCCACTTCACCGCGAGGTCGGTGAGCTGCTTGGCCGCGTCGAGCCACTTCTTGTCGCCGGTCGCGTCGTGGAGGCTGAGCAGGCCGTGAATGAGATAGGCGTAGTCGTCGATGAACGCGGCGCCCTTCGCGGACGGCTTCTCGCCCGGCGCGGCCGCGTAGAGGCGGAAGAGGCGCCCGTCCTTGTCGCGCATCTTCGTGAGCACGAACTCCGCGGCGGCCGCGGCCGCGTCGGTCCACGCCTTCTCCTTGAAGACGCGGCCCGCGGTCGCGTAGCCGGCGATCATCTGCCCGTTCCAGGCCGCGATCACCTTCGTGTCGAGGAACGGCCGCTCGCGCTTCGCGCGGTGGTCGAACAGCTTCTTCTTGAGCGGCGCGAGCCTGGCGAGCAGGTCGGCCTCGCTCAGCTTCAGTTCCTCGGCGATCTCGGCCAGCGCCTTCGGTAAGCGCAGGACAGTTCCTCGGCGATCTCGGCCAGCGCCTTCGGTAAGCGCAGGATGTGGAACTTCTCCTCGAAGTTCGGCGCGGTCACGCCGTACACCGCTTGAACGAGCCGGAAGTCCGCGTCGTTGCCCAGGACCGTCTTGATCTCGGCCGTCGTCCAGACGTAGAACTCCCCCTCCTTCTCGTTGCTGTCGGCGTCGATCGCGGAGTAGAACGCCCCCTCCGGGGAGGTCATTTCGCGCTTGACGAAGGCGAGCGTCTCCGCGACCACGCGCCGGTACTCGGGCCGCGGGTCGCGCGCGAACGCCTCGCCGTACAGCTCGACGAGCTGCGCGTTGTCGTAGAGCATCTTCTCGAAGTGCGGCACGGTCCAGGTGCGCTCGGTGCTGTAGCGGTGGAACCCGCCGCCGAGGTGGTCGTAGATGCCGCCCTCCAGCACCTTCGAGAGCGTGAGCCGCACCCGCGCCTTCAGTTGCTCGTTGCCGGGTCGTCGGGTCTGAGCGAGCAGGAGCCCCCACACCGGGGGCCGCGGGAACTTCGTGCCGCGGAACGCCCGCGCCCGCACGCCGGTGCCGCCGTGCTCCGGGTCGATCTCGAAGGCGTCCAGCGCGGCCGAGACGAGGTCGCGCTTGAGCGGGACGAGCACCGCGACCCGGGTGTTCGATTCCAGCGCCTCCACCGTCCGCTCGGCGATGCGGTCGGCCTGCTTTTCGAGGTCCGCGCGGTCCTTGTCGAACTCGACGACCTTCTTCAGCACCGTCTTGAAGCCGGGGATCACGTCGTCGCCGACCTTCCGGTCCTCGGGCGGGAAGTACGTCGCGCCGAAGATCGGCTTGCCCTCGGGCGTGAGGAACATCGACAGCGGCCAGCCGCCGCTCTCGCCGGCGACCTGGAGCGCGGTCATGTAGATGTCGTCGACGTCGGGCCGCTCCTCCCGGTCCACCTTGATGCACACGAAGTGCGCGTTGAGGAGCTTGGCGACCTCCGCGTTGGAGAACGACTCGCGCTCCATGACGTGGCACCAGTGGCACGCGCTGTAGCCGATCGACAGGAAGACGAGCTTCTTTTCCTTCTTCGCCCGCTCGAACGCCTCCGGCCCCCACGGGTACCAGTCGACCGGGTTGTGCGCGTGCTGGAGCAGGTACGGGCTGCTCGACTTCGCGAGCCGGTTCGGCTTCCCCTTCTCCTTCTTCTCCTCGGCCCTCTCTTTGCCCTTCGGCTCCTCGGCCGCGGCAGAAACGACGGCGCAGGCGGCGAACAGCGCGAGCGCGAACAGGCGGGTCGGCATGGCGGGGCTCCGTGGGGTGGCAGGGGAAATGATACCGCACCGCGCGGGCGCGGGCGAACCGCGACGGTTGCCTCTCGCGCCGGGCCGTGGTAATCTCCCCCGGCACCGCACCACGGGAGTTCGAACATGCGCGTTTTACGTTGGCTGGCACTCGCGGTCGGATCGACCGCCCTCCTCGCGTCGACCGGGCAGGGCGACCAGCCGCCGAAGGCCGAGAAGCCGGACCTGATCGTCGCGGACCTCGCGCTGGACGGGACCGACCTGGTGCTGGAGGTCCAGAACCAGGGGCCGGGGGCCGCGAAGAAGGGGCTGACGGTCGAGGCCGAGGTGAGCGGCTCCGTCTACAAGAAGGTGAAGGACAAGGCCACCGGGAAGGACAAGACCGTCTCGGAGCCGGTGTCGGTCACGGTGAAGGTCCCGGTCCCCGCGGCCGTCATGGCCACGGAAAAGGTAAAGGTCCCGCTCGACAAGCTCGGCGTGAAGGAGCTGAAGGACTTCTCCCCGATGGTCACGGTCAAGCTCGACACGAAAAAGGCGCTCGACGAGGAGCGGAAGAACAACACCTACCACCGGCAGTTGGACCTGATCGGCAACCAGGTCCCGGCGCCGCGCGGCGACTACAGGGCCGGCACCGAACTGCCCGACCTCGTCATCACGGACGTCACCCAGGACAGCGTGTACCTCGTGGTCCACTACAAGAACGCCGGGAAGGGGGTCACCGGGGCCGACTTCCTCATCTCGTTCAGATCGGGGAAGGCCAAGTTCGACGGGAACTCGTACTACCGGTTCCGGGTGCCGGCGGCGGGCACCGAGACCAAGAGCGGCGGGCTGTCGTACACGCTGATCGGGCTGAAGAAGGGCGACGAGGCCGAGGTCGAGGTCACCATCGACTGGGAGGACCGGGTCCGCGAGACCGACAAGAAGAACAACACGTTCAAGAAGAAGATCGTCATCAAGTAGGCGGTCGATCCGCGGGCTCAACGAACGGGCCGCGGGGAGCCACCCGCGGCCCGTTCGTTGCGCCCGCGCGCCCGTTCCGACGCTATAATCATCCCACCTGCCCGCGCCCCCTTTCTCGGAGACCTTCAATGACCCTCCGCGCCCGATTCGCCCTCTTCGCCGCGGCCCTCGCCGCGGCCCTCGCGTCCCGGTCCGATTCGGCCGCCCAGGACAAGGGGAAGGACGCGGCCGCCCGGGCCGCGGCGGTCGAGAACATGAAGAAGATCAACGTCGACAAGCCGACGATCGTGGAGACGGACAACTTCCTCGTCGTCGGGTCGATCCCCGAGGAGAAGGCGAAGGCGCTGGCGGCCGTGCTGGAGAAGACGCTGCCGGTGGCCCGCAAGGCGGCCAAGTACGACGACAAGGACGCGGCCTGGAAGGGCAAGCTCACGGTGTACTACCTGCCGAACACCGACGAGTTCAAGTCGTTCATGCGCCGCGTGTTGCAGGCGGCGCCCGAGGGCGTCCACGTCGACCTGCGGGCGGCCCAGCCGCTCGTGGTGGACCCGGCCGAGCTGCCGGGCAAGCCGGCCGACGCGGACCTGTTCGCGGCCACCGCGGCGCGGGTCGCCGGCGAATTACTCCAGGCGAAGGGGACCGGCACCGCGGCGATCCCCGCGTGGCTCCGCGACGGGTTCGGCCGCGCCGCGCAGATGCGGGCGGAGGGGCCGAACTCGCGGCGCTATCAGGCGTACAAGGCGGCCGCGCGGACGGCGGTGCTCAACCCGAAGGGCGGACGGCCCCCGGCGATCAGCGAGGCGTGGAGCGACGCGAAGTCCGCGACCGGCGAGACGCTGGGGACGAGCGTCGCGGACTTCCTCGCGTTCGGGCCGAAGGCGGCCGACTTCGGCAAGTTCCTCGACGCGCTGCGGCCGAGCGACGGCAACCCGAACCCGACCGTCCCGGGCGCGTTCCCGGCGCTGGGCTGGAAGGACGAGGCGGCCGCCGAGGCCGCGTGGAAGAAGTGGGTGCAGACGGGGAAGTAAGTGGGCAGTGGGCAGTGGGCAGAGAACAGTGGGCAGTGGGCAGTGGGCAGTGGGCAGAGAACAGTGGGCAGAGAAGACAGAGCGCGCCATCCGGTCTTGCTGCCTGCTGCCTGCTGCCTGCTGCCTGCTGCCTGCTGCCTGCTGCCCACTGCCCCCTGCCCACTGCCCACTGTTCAGACCCACTCCGCCTTCACGCGGAACGTCTCGCCGGCCGAGTACTCCAGTTGGATCGCGTCGCCGGCCATCGTCAGCGGTTGGAGTTCCTTCCCCATCCCGTCCACGAGCGCCGCCCGGTTGGGGTCGCGCGCGAACCGCACCTCCGCGGCGCCGCCGAAGCCCGCCGTCTCTATCAGGGTTCCCGCGACCGCACGCGACGCGCCCGCGCCCGCCTCGACCGGCTTCAGGGCCGTCACGAGGAGGCTCGGCATGTCGACGTGGGCCAGCCAGCCGGACGCGCCGATGTGCGGCGGCCCCTTCTCGGTCACCACGACCGGCGACGGCGCCACCCACCCGAGGGCGGTCTGCATCGGGTAGTCGCGGTCGGTCGCGAGGAGCAGGTCGAACGCCCGGCACCGCTCGCCTTCGGGTACGAGGATCACGTCGGCCATGCGCGCGCCGTGGCGCTGGACGAACGGCAGCCCGCCGGTGAACAGGAACGACCGCTCCGCGCCGAGCCGGACTTCGAGGTAGTCCGGCGAGACCGGCCGGGTGTAGCCGGTCTGCGCGTTCGAGCCGTTGACGCCGCGGAACAGCACCGCGCGGTCGTCGCGCCAGCCGAACCGCGCGCCGTAGTACGCGTGCCACGGGTAGCCGGTCGGCTGGTGCCTCACGTCGAGTTCGATCCGCAGTTCCAGCACCGGCCGGCCCAGCCACGCGCGGACGCGCTGCTTGTACGTCGCCAGGATCTCGTCGCGCTCGTCGATCAGGTCGCCGGTGCTGACGATCTCGCCCAGCGCGGCGCCGTTGTTGGTGATCGCGATGTCGCGGGCGACCATCTTGCTGCCGGGGTTGAACACCAACTGCTGCCCGAACCGCGTCGCGCGCGTCCGGGCGTCGCGGAACGACCGGATGCCGCCGGTATTCACGTCCACGTCGCACTCGATGAACTCGTTGCGGACCGTCAGCCCCTCCGCGAGCTTGATTCGCGGCTTCGGCGGCGCGGCGGTTCCCGCGCGCGGCACCCAGGCGAACCCGAACGCCGGCACCTCCACCACGAGCTTCGCCGTTGTGCCGCTGAATTCGGCCGCCTTCACCGGGTCGGCGACCGCGATCGCGCCGCGGAAGCCGTCCAGTTCGAGCGCGACGCGCCGCGTGAAGCCGCACGGGTTGAGCACCATCAGCCCCGGCCGGCCGTCGGCGGACCGCACCTGGACCCGGTCGGCGAGCGCCTTCGCCCAGTGCGATTCGAGCGCGGCGAGCGCAGAACCCCACCCCCCGACCCCCTCTCCTGTTGCGCCCGCGTGCCGCGCCTCACTTGCGTTCGCAATCTCGGCTGCGCGCGGGGACGGGAGAGGGGGAGCAAGACCTCCGGAACTCGATCGCGTCTGGAGATCCGCAGGAGGCTCTGCGCGTGAGTCACCCCCTTCCTTCTTAGGGAAGGGGGACGGGGGGTTAGGTTCCTCCCCCTCCGCGCCGAAGTTCACGCCCCGCGTTTCGATCGCGTCCTCGACCGCGCCGAGCTTCCGCAGCGACTCCTCGTCTTCGGGTGTCGGCGGGGTCAGCGCGCGGTGCAGCGCCGCGAGCGTCCACGTCGCGTCGAGCCGGCGGCGCAGCCGGAGGTGCCGCGCGAACCCGCCGACCGCGTCGGTGCGGTGCAGGTTCGTCACGCGGTCGTCGAGGTAGTCCGCGAAGAACTCGTCGGCCGACTGAACGCCGATGTAGTCGCCGCTGGTCACGCCGCCGAAGTACCGGCTCAGGTTCGTCCACTCGCCGAACACCGGCCCGAGTTCGGAGAGCGCCAGCAGGTCGTCGTACGTGGCGAACGCGGGCTCGCCCTTGTGGGCCAGCGACACCGTCGGCGCGGAGTCGTAGCTCGTCGCCTGGTGCAAGTGATAGACGACGTTGAAGAACGTGTGCGGGTCGTGCGCGGGCAGCGGCTCGCGCGTGAACGCCTCGACCGACTTCCCGTCCGGCCCGGGCCAGCTCACGGCCGACGCGCGGATGCTCGGGATCAGCCCGCCGTCGGAGCTGACGAGCACCGCGTGCTTGAACCCCATGTGCTGGAGCCAGCCGGGCAACTGCGGGTGGTACGCGCTCTTCTTGCGGCCGTACACGATCGGCTCGACGCCGAACAGCGTGTGCGCGGCGCGCCGGGCGGCCCGGAGGTTCCACCACTGGCTCTCCATCGGCAGGAGCGCGTCCTCGCGGTCGCGGTAGCTCCCGCAGCACAGGTCGACCGCCTGCGGCATGTCCGGCGGGAGCTTGGCTTTCAGTTCCGCGAACCGCTCGGGGGCTTGCTCGGCGAGCTGCTCCAGCGTTTCGCCGGACGCGAGGACCGTGATCGGCAGCCCGGCGGCCAGCGACGCGGGCCACGGCGCGTCGAGGTTCTTCGGATCGAGGTGGACCCAGTCGAGCCAGTGCAGCGAGCCGGAAAACACCGGCTCGCGGCCGGACCGCAGCTTCTCCGCGGCGTTGCGCAGGTGCTCCTTGTAGTCCCCGCCCCGTCCCAGCGCCTCGACCGCAGCCGTCACGTCGCTCCAGAACCCGGCCGCGTCGAGCAGCTTCTCGTGGTCCATCGCCTCGTAGAGCGTGTCGAGCATCGCGTAGCCGTAGCCGAGCCCCGCGAACAGCCGGACGGCCTCCGGCGGCGCGTCCAGCAGCGGCCCCGTCTGCCCCGCGTCGCGGAGCGCGGTCAGGAGCCGCTCCGTCGTTTCGGCGCGGGAGGCGGTCGCCCGGAAGACGATCGACTTCGCCTCCGCGACGCGCTCGTTCCAGTTGTCGGGCTGGAAGAGGTGCGGCCCCTCGGGGACGCCGTAGACGAAGCCGGCGCGCGGAATGTCGTGGTCGTAGGTGTTGGACGCCTGCGGCGGTTGTGCCGCGCCGACCAGCGCCGCGGGGTGCCAGAGCGCGGCGTAGCCGTTGAGCCACGCGGCGACCTCGTCCGCGGTCTGCTGGAGCGGGTAGGAGGTGGCGAGCCGGTACGACGAGAGCAGGTGGAGCTGGCGTTCTTCGCTCATGGTGGGCCGCTACGTGGCGTGAATCGGCGCGCGAACCCGGTTATAGTACGGAACCCTGCGAGTGCCGGTGCCGCATGTCAGACCGCGATGCCCTCATCGCCGCGATCCTCGCCAACCCGGACGAGGACACCCCGCGCCTGGTGTTCGCCGACTGGCTCGACGAACACGGCGACGCCCCGCGCGCCGAGTTCATCCGCGTGCAGTGCGAACTGGCCCGCCAGCGGGAAGCGGAGGCGGACCTGCCGGAGTCGTTCGGTACGACCTGCTCCGACAGCGGCGAGTGGGTAATGGTGTGGCGCCCGCACGACACGGAGGAGCGGATCGCGCTTCTCAAACGCGAGGCGGAACTGCTCCGCGCCCACGCGAACGGGTGGATGAGCGGTCTGCCGCCGTTCGTTATGAACGGCCGTACCCGGCACGCGCTCCGGTTCCGCCGGGGGTTCGTCGGGCGCGTGCAAGCGTGGCTCGGCCCCTTGACAACCGGGGCGCGGGAGCTGTGGAAGCGCAACCCGGTCGAATCGGTGTGGCTGATCGAGGGCGCGGGCGGCGCGCGGAAGAAGTTGCCGGCGTGTCGGTCGCTCGCCACGCTCCGCGAGATTCAGTTCACCGAACCGCGGTGCGACGCGAGTTGGCTCGAACCGTACGCGGAGTGCCCCCACCTCGCCGGCGTACGGACGCAGATCTTCGGCTACGGTCTGCTGACGGACGCTGCGGCCCGGCTGCTCGCGCGGGCACCGCACCTTCGCCCGGAGGCGCTCACGTTCAACGGGCACGAGTTGAGCGCCGACGCGCTCGGAGCGCTGCTGCACGCCCCGTTCGTCGAGCGCCTGCGGCGGCTCCGGCCGTGGCGCGTGCCGGAATGGGGGCCGGAGGTGCTCGCGGGCGCCCCGCTCGGCGAACTGCGGTTACTCGATCTGTCTTCCCACGAGGGCGGCGATGCGGGCGTAATGGCCCTCACGCGGTCGAAGCACCTCACGAAACTCGTCACGCTCGACCTCGGCCACAGCGGGCTGACCGACGCGGCGCTCGAAACGCTGGCCGCGTGGCCGGGGCTGGCGAGCGTGCGGGCGCTGAACCTCGGCGACAACAAGGAGATCACCGCCCGCGGGGTCTCGGCGCTGCTCGGCTCGCCGCACCTGAAGCCCATCCACCTCGGGCTCCGGTGGACCGGGACCGGCGACGAGGGCGCAGAGGCGCTCGCGAAGTGGCCCGGACTGGCGAGCCTCATCGACCTCGACCTCTCTTACGCCCACGTCGCCGACGCGGGCGTCGCGGCCCTGGCCCGTTCGTCGTACTGGCGCGACATCCGCTACCTGAAGCTCAGCGGCAACGAGCGGATCGCGGGGGCGGCCGCCGGGCGCCTCCGCGAGCGGATCGGCGGCCGCAAAATCGACATCTGGGGCTACTGAACGATCGGCTACGATAACGACATGAGCAGCGACGAGCGCGCGTTCCTCGACGCGATCCGCGAGCACCCCCACGACGACACCGCGCGGCTGGTGTACGCCGACTGGCTGGCCGAGAACGGCCGGGCGGACCGCGGCGAGTTCATCCGCGTCGACGTCGAACTGGCCCGCACGCCCCCGACCACCGAGGGCGACGAGCGCCGGCGCCGCGTGCTGCTCGAACGCCGCGCCGACCTCCTGAAGCGCCACAAGAGCGCGTGGCTCGCGCCGTTCCTGCCGTTCGCGAAGGAGGAGTCGTTCGAGCGCGGGTTCGTGCAGGCGCTGGAGGTGCCGGCGAACACGTTCCTGCAGAACGCGGAGAGGTGGTTCGAGCTGACCCCGCTGACGCGGGTGAAGATCACCGCGAGCCGGGTGTGGAACCCGCACACCGCGGCCTTCGCGGGGTGGACCGAGCCGCTGTTCACGTCGCCCCATCTGGCGCGGCTGGAGTCGCTCGACCTGGAGAACCAGAGCGTCACGGGCTCGGCCCTGGAGGCGCTCGCGGCGCACGACGACCTGCCGAAGTTGCGCGAGCTGCTGTTGCAGTGGAACGGCCTGCGGAGCGAGGGGGCGGCGGTCCTGGCGAACCTGCCCCAGCTCCGAAACCTGGAGGCGCTCGACCTCCGCAACAACAGCATCACCGACACCGGGGCGCGGGCGCTCGCGGGCAGCCCGTACCTCACCCGGATGACGGAACTGCGGCTGAGCCGCAACCCGATCCGCGACCGGACCTGGGCGCTGCTGGAAGACCGGTTCGGCGACGCGCTGGTGGGGTGAAGGCGATGGACGCCGAGGAACGCGCGCTGATCGCCGCCATCATCGCGAACCCGGACGAGGATACGCCGCGCCTGGTGTACGCCGACTGGCTCGACGAGCACGCCGACGCTCTGCCCGAAGAGCGCCGGACGGAGGCGCGGGCGCGGGCCGAACTGATCCGCGTACAGGTCGAGCGCGCCGCTCTGCTGTTCGGCGAGCCGGGGTTCACGACGCGCGACTACCCGCTCGGGCGCCGGGCCGAGGAGATCGCGGAAGAACACATGCGGTCGTGGGTACGGGAACTGCCCGGCGCCGCCCGCCGCGGGGTCACGTTCGCCCTGGACCGCGGGTTTGTGGGCGCGGTGCGGTGCGGGGTGCCGTACTTCATCGAAACCGGGGCCGCGCTGATGAACGCCGCTCCGGTCACCGCCGCGCGGCTCACCGGGCTGAACCGACGGAACGTGAGGCGCCTCATCTCCAGCGGAACCGTCGAGCGCCTTCACACGCTAATGCTCTTCGCGGACGATACCCCCCACGACGCGATCGGCGAGCTTCTGGAGTGCGCGGCGGTGCCCCGTCTGACCGCCCTCTACCTCGATAACGGGTCGGTCGACGATCCCGACTACCCGACGCGCCGCGGCCGGTCCGACGAACTGATCGCCCGGGTGGCGGGGTTGACGCGGCTCACCGGTCTGAGGCGGCTGGTGCTGTTCGCGGCGGGGGTCAGCGGGCACGGCGCGGAGGCCCTCTTGCGGGCGGAACACCTCGCCGGGCTGGAGGTACTCGACCTGTGCGAAAATCCGAGTCTCGGACCCGCACGGAAGGCCCTGCGCGATAAATTCGGCAACCGCGTCTGGCTCGACCACGGCGACCAAGCGGGATTCCCCGCTCGCTACCGGTACTGCAACGAACTATCGGGCGCGTGAGCGCGCAACTCCGCCCCTCGACCGCGTTCCCCGTCCGCCAGCGGCTATCATGAAAGTGCCATGACCGACACCGTACTCATCGTCGACGACGAGGAATCCGTCCGCCGGACGTTCCAGGAGTGGCTCGCCGCCCTCCCCGGGGTGAAGGTGTTCGCGGCCGCCGACGCCGAGACCGCCCTCCGCGTCGCCAACGAGCACCAGGTCGACCTCGCGGTCCTGGACTGGAACCTCGGCTCCGGCTCCGACGGGCTGCGCCTGCTCGAAGACCTCGTCGAGTTCCGCCCGGACATCGTCGCCATCCTCGTCACCGGGTTCGCGCACCAGGCCACGCCCCTCGACGCGCTCCGGATGGGGGTCCGCGACTACCTCGACAAGAACCAGGACCTCAACCGCGACACGTTCGTGGCCGCGGTGCGCAAGCAACTCGACCGCATCCGCCCCGCCAAGCAGCAACGGGAACTCAACGTCCGGCTCGCGGCGTTCCGCGAGACCGTCGAGAAGGTGCTGCCGATCGTGCAGACGTCGGCCGCGTTCAACGACCCCGTTCCGCTGCCCGAGGCGGTGAAGTCGCTGCTCCGGTTCGTCGTCCGCGGGACGCGGGCCGCGGACGGGGCGCTGATCGTGCGCCACACGTCGCCCGACGGCGCCGAGACGACCACCGCCTACGGCTCCGACGGCGAGGCGCTCCCGCCGCCCGCGGTACCGTTCGGCCGGTCGCTCGCGGCGAGCGTCATCAGCTTTCAGGAGCCGGTCGCGCTCAACGACTTCGACCCGAAGTCGCTCGGGCCGGTGGAACTGCTGCCGTTCGAGGCCAACCGGTCGTGCATCCTCGCGGCGCCCTTGCGCGTCGGGAGCGAGGCCGTCGTCGTGGTCGAACTGTTCGACAAGGCCGCCCCCGGCTTCACCGACGAGGACCGCCGGCTGCTCGCGGCCGCGGCCGAGGTCGGCGCGGACCTGCTGCGGCAGGCGGTCGCGGAGCGGCAGACGCACCGGCTGTTGTTCGACGCGGTGGGCGCGGCGCTCCAGGCGACCGCGAACTTCGCCGACGCGCCGGCCGCCGCGCCCACCGACGAGCCGCCCCCGGCCGTCATGGCGCGGCTCCGCGAGGGGCTCGGCACCGACGCCGACGCCGTCGCCGACCCGGACACGACGCTGCGGCTGGTGGAGGCGGTGCGGGCGCTCGCGTTAAAGCACGGGCCGAGCGCGGTAGACCACTGTGTGCGGGTCGTCAAGGACCTGCGCAAGTTGCTCGACGAGATCACCGGAACTGCATGAGGAGAGGACTGACCACAGAGGCACAGAGAGGGTCCCCGCGCCGCGGGGGGAGAGAAGACAAGAGTAGAGATCGTTCTGAAGAACTCTCGTCTCTGTTTTTTCTCTTCTCTGTGTCTCTGCGTCTCTGTGGTTAGCCCTGCTTTAAAACTGCGATGACGGCTCCCACGGTATTCGACCAACTGTTCGCGCTGCTCACCCCGGACCGCATCCTCCGCGACCCGCGCGCCACCGGCGAGGGCGTCGCGGTCGCGGTGATCGACTCCGGCGTCGAGCGCGGCGTGCTCGAAGACAAGTTCCGCATCGCGGGCACCCCGATCCAGCCCATCGAGGGGGCGATGTTCCGCCCCGGCGGGCCGCCGCTCGAATACACCGGCCACCAGTCGAGCCCGCACGGAACGACCGTCGCGGACATCGTCCTGACGCTCGCGCCGCGCGTGAAGCTCTACTCCGCGGACGTGTTCGGCCCGACCGGGTCGTGTGAAGTGGAAACCGTGATCGCGGCCCTTCGTCACGCGATCGACGTGTGGAAGGTGAAGGTGGTGAACCTGTCGCTGGGAGTGCCGGAGCACAAGCTCCAGCAGCTCCCGCGGCGGCAGCAGTTGCAGCGGGCCATCGAGGAGGCGTACTTCCGCGACGTGCTGGTGTTCGCCGCGGCGCACAACGAGCACCCGCTGACGCGGAGCTACCCGGCCGCGTTCGCCCCGCCGCTCATCTCGGTGGACAAGGGGCTGTTCGACGACCCGCTGCGGTTCGCGTACAAGCTGAGCGAGCAGGTCGAGTTCCAGGCGCACAGCAAGGGCTACCTGGGGCCGCTGGCGCGCGAGCCGGCGACGAGCTGGGCGACGCCGCACCTGGCCGGGATCGCGGCGCGGATACTGTCGCTGAAGCCGGACCTCAAGCCGTTCGAGATCAAGACGGTGCTGTACTGGCTGTTCCGCAGCACCGGGAGCGGGGCGCCGCGGTGATCCTTTTTTCCTCCAGAATTGACCACGACCGGACCGATTGCTATAATGCCGGTGGGTCGTAAAGCGATCCAACGTGTTCGATCTCTTGCCCCGTCCGGCCAGCCGCAAGGCCCCGGCGGGGTTTTTTCATGTCCACGACTCCACCACTTGTCACAAAGCCGCGGGCGTTCGTCTTTTTCGACGGGCAGAACCTGTTCCACGACGCTGAGCGCGAGTTTGCAGTTTCGCACCCGGATTTCGATCCCTTCAAACTCGCTAACTTGGTTTGCAATCAGCGCGGATGGGACCTGCGCCATATCCGCTTTTACACCGGCGTTCCGACCGAGCAGCAAAACCGAACGTGGTCGGTTTTCTGGGCAAACAAGGGCGCGGCGATGAAGCGCCTTGGTATTGAGGTCGTGACCCGCAAGCTCAACTACAAGACGATCTCAATCAAGCTGTACGATCAGGTAACAATTTACCTACTCGACGGTAGCGAGTATCCCGGACGGCTCCACTTCGACAATCTTGCGGAAGTGCCGGACGGCGTGATTCTGGAAACGACTACGTTTACCGAAAAAGGAATTGACGTGCGACTCGCGGTCGACATGATTCGCTTCTTTCGGGAAGAGCAGTACGACGTGGCGCTTGTCTTCTCACGTGATAAGGATTTGGCGGAAGCAGTCGAAGAGGTCAAGCGACTCGCGACCGCAACAAACACCCCAATCACCCTAGCGAGCGCATTTCCCTCGAAGGACGGAACGGGTTCGGGAATCCCCGGTACCATTCACATTCCACTTCTGCAAGCCGATTACGATGCGTGCCGCGACCCGAGGAACTACTTCCCACGATCGTGATGAGATACACGAGCGGGCCTCGTGCGGCCCGCTCGGCGATCCGGCCGCATGTCAGAACTCGTTGCGGCCGCCGGACTTCACGTTCTCGTCCAGCTTCTTCTTCTGGTCCTCGGTCTCCTCGTACCGGAACTCCTTCTTGAGCAGTTCCACCGCCGACTGGCGGGCCTTCTTCACCGCCTCGGTCTGGGACATCGCCAGAACCTGGCGGGCGCGGCCGAACTGCGAGTAGACGTCGTTCTTGAACTCGAACGGCGTCTTCAGCTCGCGCCGCACGAGCGTCGCGACGTAGTACGTGTCCTTCGGGGCGTCGGGGAGCACCAGCACCGTCTTCGCGGGCTTGTCGCGGTTGTCCAGCAGCGCCGTTTCCATCTCGATCGTCGGGTACGGGACGTTCTCCGTCTCCGGCAGCACGAACGGCATCAGCTGGCCGGGCTGCCCGAACTGCCCCGGCCCCATCACGAGCGGGCACACGTTGTTGATCGTGAAGATCGTCGCCCGCTGCTCCGCCTTCTTGTCCTTGATCTCCAGTTGCAGCCGGAACTGCTGGTCCCGGATCACGCTCAGGAGCGCCAGCGGGTCGCTGGTCGGGTTGGCGCGGATCGCGTCGGCGATCGCGTTCGCCCGGGCGCGGGCCAGCTCGCGGGCCTTCATCCGCTTCCACGCGGCGACGACCGCGGGCCGGGCGGTGATCATGTTCACCTTCTGCGCCGCGACGTCCTCGGTCCGCCAGTACACGTAGTGGACGCGGCCGTCCTCCGACCCGGCCGACCGGTCGCGCGGCGGGAACGGCTCGGCGAGGAACGTGCCGGCCGTCGGCACCCGGCGCGGGCCGGTGTTCATGTCGAACTTGGTCGTCCAGAAGAACGACTGGCCGAACGGCACGAACGGCTCGGCCCCGCCGTGCGCGCCCCGGGCCATCCGCAGGCTCTCCTTCTGCGCCGCGACCAGCGGGGCCAGGCCGGGGTCGTCCTCGATGGTCCACTCGCTGTGCGGCGCGGTCGAGGCGCCGCGGGCGGTGACGCCGCGGGCCGCGAGGAACTCGTTGATGTACTTCTCCACCGCGGCCTTGTCCTTCGGCCGGTCGTTCTCCGACATCTTCTTGAGTTCCTCGACGAACCGCTCGACGTCGCCCTTCTCGCCCGAGAGCGGGTCGCCGTAGGCCAGCGCCTTGGCCCGCCGGGCGATCGTGGCCTTGAGCAGCTCCGGGCGCAGCGCCTCGACGGGCAGCGGCTTCGGCAGCCGCGCGGCGTACTCGGCCGCGCCGGCCAGCGCCGTCTGGAACAGCGCCGGGTTGGGGATCGCGCCCAGCACCAGCGGCAGGCCGACGGTGATCCGCTCGCGGACCTCGTAGGCCAGCGGGGCGGTCATCGACAGGGCCGCGGCGGCGCCGACGTTGCCCAGCCCGGCCGACTGCCCGACGAACGCGCCGAGGGTCGCCGCGGCCACGCCCGGCTTGACCGCGTTCGACGGCAGGACGGGGTCCTCGGTCGTCAGCGTCGAGAACGACGACCGCGGGAACAGCGTGGACCGCTCGTAGTTGCGGTTGCGCTGCCCCTCGGACTCCAGCACGTACGTGTTGTACGCGGCGGCCACGGCCGGCTCCTTGAGGCCCAGCGGGGCGGCGAGGGCGACCGCCCACGCGCCGGTGGCGCCGGGCAGCGGCACCGTCAGCCCGCCGAACGCCTTCGCCATCACCTCGCCGACCTTGATCTGCTCCTCGGCGAGCTTCTTGTAATACGGCTCCTCGCCGGTGACGCCGAACCACGCCACGCGGATCTTCCGCGGCTCCTTGAAGCCGGGCGTCTCCCGGCGCGGGTTCGGCTCCTCGTCGGCGTACTTCTTGAACAGCTCGTTGATCTCGGCCTCGCTCGGCTCGCCCGGGACCCGGTCGACGAACCCGGCGGCCGGCACCGCGATCACTTCGTAGATGGCGGGGCTGGTCTGCTCGCGGTAGTATTCGAACGTCTCGTACGGCGTGACGAGCGCCGGCCCGCTGCCGTAGCGGGCGCTGTGGCCGAGGACCGCCGATTGGGCCGCCCGCACCTTGAATTCCGTGGCGATCGCGTCGAGGCACGCGTCCATCGTGAACCCCGGCGTCTGTTGCAGGAGGCGCCGCACCGGGACGTCGTCCCGGAAGAAGTTGTAGAACTCGGTCTGGATCAGCCGCTTCACGTCGTCGCGGCTGAACCGGATGCCGAGCTGGTCGGCCTTCTTCTCCCAGAGCATGAACTCGATCAGGTCGCGGCGGGTCTTGTTCGGGGCGTTCAGGAAGTAGTGCTCGCCGGCGCCGGACCCGCGCAGGTGCTTGAGGAGGACGAAGACCGTCTGGTAGGCCCGCGCGACGTCCTTGTCCTCGCTGCGGGCGTTGGGCGCGTCGAGCGCGGCGCCGACGAGCCGCTCGGCCTGCTGGATCTGCATGAACAGGATTTCGAGGATCTGCGGGTTGTTGCGGAACCGCGGGTCGTTGAGCCGGCCGAGCATCCCGATGGCCCCGGCCGCCGAGTCGGCCATCTGCTGGCCGTTCTCGCTCAGCCGCGGGCGCTGCTGGTTGGCGTATTCGAGGAGCGCGCTGGTCGTCTGCGAGGCCGCGTGGTACATGAACCGGTTGGCCATCACGCGGCGGAACTGCAAGCTCCGCGGCCCGCCGCTGTCGAGCTCGCGCTCCGTGACCGCGTGCCCGTCGATCCGGCAGACGATCTCCTTCGACCCGCGCCCGCCGCCGAACCACCGCATGATGCTCTCGAGTCCGTCGCCGCCCACCACCCCGCTCTGGAGGGTGAACATAATCATGATGAACACGGTGAGCACCGCGAACAGCGCCTTCTGGTTCCGCCGGAAAATGTTGAACGGGTTGTAGGCCATTGTCGTTCCTCGATTTGCGGCGGCGGCGCCGACCTGTCCGACGGCCCGGGGGGTTGACAGCCGTCGTATCGCTGTACTAAGGGTGAGGGGCGCTTTCGGCCCTTTGCAACTTCCCTACCGTGACGACCGGTTCACCGATTGTAGTGATTACGACGCGCGGAACAATTGGAAACGCACGGGGGGTCGGACGAACCGAACGGCGGTCCGTTCGCCTCGCGAAATGCCCCTTTCTATAAGGGACAGCGAAAGCCCGCATCCTCTCCCCACGATGGGCATCTAAACTAACGTTCACACAACGTGACCGCCCCGTTGACGGAGTAACCCAGAGTGCCGACGCCAAGAAAA
>JAFKJJ010000057.1 GCA_017306025.1 Planctomycetota bacterium | reverse complement strand
AAGGGATCCGGGATGCGCTGGGGCGAGGCCGGTGCCGACGCCGTGTGTCACCTGCGTGCCTTGTTCCGCAGCGAGAAAGGCCAGTGGGAGGCTTACTGGGCCTCGCTCGCCGCATGAAATCTACCAACACTAATGACGCTCACCCGCCCCGCTTCGCGCCCGTGACGCCGGCCGGGGCTCACAGAAGCTTCACCCGCTTCACACCGTCTCATGTGTTGTAGCGGTCGTCCGCTCACTTTACTTTAAGCACCGTTCTCGACTCACGGGGCACACCCGCTACCGCCCCGCGAGCGGTCGCTCACCGCGCAACGCCGTCTGTCGCCTCACCCCGGCAGACCCCCGACGGGGCAACGTGCTGAACCGGGTCACCCGACCCGCGGCCTCGGCACGCGCTCGAAACGTGCCGGGCTTCGTCCCACACGCCAGAGGGGTACCGCCATGCTCGTCCGCTCCCGAACCCGTTGCGGTTTCACGCTGATCGAACTCCTGGTGGTGATCGCGATCATCGCGATCCTGATCGGTCTCTTACTACCAGCGGTGCAGAAGGTGCGCGAGGCGGCCGCGCGCATGAAGTGCTCCAACAACCTCAAACAGATCGGCCTCGCCTGCCACAACTACGCCGGGACCAACGACGCCTTCCCGCCCGGCATCTGTGTCCCGATCGGCAGCGGCTCCGGCGAGGTGTTCGCGAGCAGTTGCCCGGGCGGCACCGCGGCCGGGTGCCCGCCCCAGGCGATCCCCGGCAAGTGGGGGTCGTGGCTCACCTGGGTCCTGCCGTTCGTCGAGCAGGACAACCTGTACGGCAAGCTGAACCTGAGCGGCCGCGAGTACGGGTACTGCAACGGCACGACCTCGCCGGGGGCGACCGTGGTCCGGACCTACCAGTGCCCGACCGACTACATGCCGCGGGACGTGGTCAACTACAACTCCTACTACTTCGGGGCCAACAGCTACTTCGGCAACGGCGGCACCAAGGCCTGGCCCATCGGCCAGGCGGCGTTCGACGGCGTGCTGTTCTACAACAGCAAGGTCAAGATCGACGGCGTGACCGACGGCACCTCGAACACGATCCTGGCCGGGGAGCGGTACAGCAAGGACCAGAACGTGACGGACGCCAACCTGGCCGACTGGCGCGGGTGGGCGTGGACCAACTACAACTCCGGTGGAGACGTCCTGTGCGACACCAAGTGGCCGATCAACGCGGCCGCCGCGCAGACCGGCCAGAACGACCGCAAGACGGTGTTTGGCAGCGGCCACACCGGCGGCGCGAACTTCGTGTTCTGTGACGGATCGGTGCGGTTCCTCAAGTTCACCAGCTCCGGCGACCTGACCACCTTCCAGCGGCTGTCCATGCGCAGCGACGGCCTCGTCGTGGCGATCGACTGACGCCCCGCGGCACGACCCGGCGTCGGGTCGTGCCGCCCCTCCCTTCACTCACCCGAGGAACGCCATGATCCGGTTCATTTGCCGGGCGATGGGGTGCGCCGTTGTGGCCGCGCTCGCCGCCGGCTGCGGGAAGGCCCCGCCCCCGCCGATCGTACCCGCGGCCGGGGTCGTCACGATCGGGGGCCGGCCGGTGCCCAAGGCGCAGGTCCGGTTCGTGCCGAAGATCGACCACGGGCCGGAGTTTACCGCGGTCGGCGAGACCGACGACGCGGGCCGGTTTCAACTGAAGTGCAACGGACAGGACGGCGCGTGCGCGTGCGAGCACGTCGTGGTCATCACGGAGGGCGAGATCCCGGCCAAGCTGCTGACCGAGAACGCGCAGACGGAACTGGCGAAGTACATGAAGGCGCTCCCCAACCGGCCGATCCCGGCGAAGTACGGGAACCTGGCCGAGAGCGGGCTCCGGGCGACCGTTTCGGCCGACCGGTCGGAGTACAACTTCGAGCTCCAGCGGTAACCCGGCCGCGGGCCGGCCGTGCGGGGCGGCCCTCCGCCCCGACCGCGTGCGGGTGACTCGATTCCGGCCGAACCGCGTCTCGGAAGGACCCGCACCACCTCCGGCGCGATTCTCCGCCGACCTTCTGCCTTCTCTTTCACCCGCCGGACCCCGTGGGATCTCCCGCGAGCAGTTCGGCGCGCCGCCCGGCGGGCAGTTTGGCGAAGGCGAGCGCGGCCGCGTCTTCGATCTCGCGGCGGGTTTCCCGAACCCGCCAGCGCTCATCGCGCTCGTCCTCGCGCGGGATGGCCGCGAGCCAATCGTCCGGGAGTTGCGCCGGCTTCGCGTCTTCGAAGCGGAGCCGATCATCCGGAACCGGCGTTGGCCGCCCCCACGCGGCGACCGCGCGACGGCTTGCGTACCCCGGACGGCCCCACAAGTGACGCGCCGCGGCCGCGCCGGCCGGGCGCACCCGCAATGCCGCCAGCGCGCGGTACCCGTCGGCGCGCGGGTCGCCGCGCTCCTGAAGCCAGTCCGCGAACACGAACCGCGTCTGCCAGTCATCGGGGGTCGCGTCCAGCGCCCGCTGGAAGTCGTCTTCGGTGGTCATGCCCGGCAGTGTACCCGCCGACCCGACGGGCACAACGTCACGCGGAACACTTCGTCGTACTGGCGCGCGGTACGCTCCAACGCTCGCGCCTCCCGCAAGTTCTCGTCCGCGGACGTTTTTCGTTCCTGCGACGCACGGCGCCGGGTACGCTGGAAACAGTCGCGCGACGTTATGTCCGTTCGCTCGCCGGACGCAGCAACACCTGTTCATAACGCGGTCGCACCCGATCCGGGGGTGCGGCCGCAATATACCACCGTAGCCCGCAGCGCCCCCGATGAGCGCCCAACAGATTGCCGTCTCCCGGCTCCCGCACACCGCCGACGCGCTGATCGGGCGCGACGCCGAACTGGCACGACTCGACGCGGCCTGGGGCGACCCCGCGCAACACGTCCTCGTCATCCGCGGCATCGGGGGCGAAGGGAAGACGTCGCTGGTGGCCGCGTGGGCCGACCGGCTGGCCGCCCGCGACTACGACGGCGCGTCGTACTTCGACTGGTCGTTCTACAGCCAGGGCACCCGCGACCAGCCCGGCGCCTCGGCCGGCCCGTTCGTGGCCGCCGCCCTCACATTCTTCGGCGGGGAGGAAGGGGCCGCGCTAGCCAACAGCCCGGCGTCCGGGCGCGACAAGGCCGCGAGGCTCCTGGAATACCTCCGCGCACACCGGACGCTTCTGATCCTCGACGGACTGGAGCCACTGCAGTACCCACCCGGCCCGCATGCCGGGCGGTTCCGCGACGACGACATGGCGGTGCTGCTCAAGGGGCTGGCCCAGAAGAATCCGGGGCTGTGCGTGGTCACCACCCGCGAGCCGGTCACCGACTTGGCCCGGTTCCAACACGCGACCGCGCCGGAACTGGAACTGGAACGTCTGTCGGAGGAGGCCGGGTCCGCCGTCCTCCGGCGCTTGTTCGAGCCGGCCACGCCGAAGAGGGTTCACCACGTCCAGAGCACGCCGGCGGAGCGTGAGGAGATCGTGCGAGCCGTGAAGGGCCACGCGCTGACGCTGCGGCTGTTAGGCGGCTACGTCTACCGGTGCCTGCGCGACGTGCGGCGCTGGCGCGAGGTCGATTACGCACACGCTGACGCCGAGTTCGTCACCAACCCGAATAGCCCCGAGACCCGCTACGGCCACGCGTTCAAGACCATCGCGGCTTATGAGCGCTGGCTGGCCGGGGGCGGCGTGCGCGGCGTGCGGCAACTGGCGGTGCTGCGACTGCTGGGGCTGTTCGATCGCCCCGCGGTCGCGACCAGCCTCGCGGCCCTTCGAGCGGAGCCGGTGATCCCGGGGCTGACGGACTCGCTCGTGGGTCTCTCGGCGGCAGAGTGGAACGCGACGCTGTCAGATCTGGAGGAGTGCGGGCTGGTCTCCGTGCCGCGGGCGAGCGCGGCGGGTCCGGGGGAGCCGCCCCTCGACGCGCACCCCCTGTTACGGGAGTACTTCGCCCGCCGGTTGCAGGAGGAACGTCCGAAGGCATGGCGTGCGGGTCACCGGCGCCTGTTCGAGCACCTGTGCGCGACCACGGCGGAGGGTGAGGAGCCGACGCTCGACGCGCTCCAGCCGCTCTACCAAGCCGTCGCCCACGGTTGCCGCGCTGAACTGCACCAGCAGACACTCGACGCGGTTTACTACGATCGCATCCGGCGCGGGGGCGAGTCCTACAGCACGAGTAAACTAGGGGCGTTCGCCTCGGACCTGGGTGCGGTGGCGTGCTTCTTCGAAGCACCGTGGAGTCGCGTCTGGCCTTCCCTCACCGAAAACGCCCAGGCCTGGATGCTGGCCTCTGCCGCCTTCTGTCTGCGTGCCCTGGGTCGGTTGGCCGAGGCCCTCGAGCCCATGCGGGCCGCTGTGCAGAGGGAGGTCCGGCAGGAAAAATGGAAGAACGCTGCCATTGGCGCTGGCAACCTGAGCGAGCTGAAGTTGGCACTGGGTGAGGTGCCCGGTGCGGTGGCAGAGGCCGAGCAAGCCGTCACCCTCGCCGACCAATCCGGCGCATCATTCCAACGAATTGCCAAGCGAACGACTCTTGCCGCGGCGTTGTATCAGTGGGGCCACCGGGACCAAGCACGGGCGCTGTTCCGCCAGGCCGAGGACATGCAGGCCCAATACCCGCTGCTCTACTCGCTGCCCGGCTTCCGGTATTGCGACCTACTCCTGGCCGACGCCGAGCGGGCGGCGTGGGGGACGACTGCCGGGGCCAAGGTAGAGGGGGACGTGCGGGCCGCCTGCCGCGATGTCGCCGGGCGTGCCAACCAGACGTTCAAGATCGCCGAAAGGGACAACTGGCTCCTGGACATCGCCCTGGATCATCTGACGCTGGGGCGGTCGGAACTGTTCGAGGCGATCTTGGGCGGCTCCGACTTCGGCGCCGCGCGGGCCAAACTGGATGAGGCCGTTTCCGGACTCCGCCGCGCCGGCACGACGCACCACCTTCCCCGCGGGTTGCTGGCCCGGGCTTGGCTGCGGGCCGTTGACGACCCGCGGACTGGCCCCGAGAGCGCGACGACGGATCTGGACGAAGCCTGGGAGATCGCCGAGCGGGGGCCGATGCCCCTATTCCTCGCCGACATTCTCCTGTACCGCGCACGGCTGTTCGCGCACGAATCGCCGTACCCGTGGGCCGAAGCCGATGACGGCCCCCCGCGCGGGCCGAAGGACGACCTCGCCGACGCCCAACGCCTCATCGAGAAACACGGCTACGGCCGACGCGCGGACGAGTTCGCCGACGCCCTGGCCGACTCCCGACACTGGCCCGACGCTCGCAAGCCCCTCGCGCTTCCTGCACACACGGCCACTCCCCCGGATCGAAAGGAACACGCCATGCACACGGTGACCCGGACCGTCGTTCAGGTCGATCTCGTCGGCTACAGCACCATCGCCGGTCTGCTCGACCAGGGGCTCGGGGTCGAGACCAGCGCGCGACTCGACCAACAGATCCAGGAGTTCGTCGACGCGGGCCTGGCGGCCGTCGGCGTCGCACGCCGCGATGCGGTGAAGCGCCCCACCGGCGACGGGGCACAACTGGTCTTCGACACGCCATCACAGGCCCACGACTTCGCCGTAGCGCTTCACAACGCGGCCCGCTCGCACAACGCGGGCAAGCCGGCGGGCATCGGTAAGCGGGTGTTCCGCGTCGGGGTCGCCACCGGCGAACTGGTGCTCGACCCGCAGGGCGGCATCGCCGAGAGTTCGGGGATGGTGATCGTCCGGGCCGCACGGCTCGAAGCCAGTGCCGGCCCGGGCGGCGTGCTGTGCGATCCCGCGACGCTCGCCGGGCTGGCGCCCGAAGTGCAGGCGCGGTACGGCCGGCGGGAGACGGTTCTCGGCAAGCGCGGCGAGACGTTCGACGCTCACCGCTGTGTGCTGGACCCGGACGGCCGCAAGGACGCCGAGCACTTCACCGGCCCCGCCGCCGTCCCGCGGCCCGAGGCCGGGCCGGCGCGTCCGGCCGCACCGCCCGGGAAGGTGGACCGGAAGGAGCTTCTGAAGCTGCTCGACAAGGTGAAGTCGCACCAGTTCGACGACCTCGTCTTCCTGCTCGGGGTGCCGGTCAAGCTGTTCCCTCCCGACGTGCTCGACCTGGCGCGGCGGAAAAGTGCGCTCCTGAAGTGGGCGGACGAGGAGAGCGAACTCGGCAACCTGCTGGAGTTGCTGCGCGAGATGGTCGGGTCGGCTGACGCGATCGGCGCGACTCGGACAGACACCCCTCCTGCGAGCCCCGGCCCGTCTGCCCCGGGCGCCCTGGCGATGTGGCAGAAGAAGCTCGCGTATCTCCAGGTGGCGGAGGCCAAGGAGTCGGACACCACCGCGAAGTTCAAGCTCCAGGAAGAGATCGCGGAAGCGAAGGCCAAGATCGGCGAGCTGGGAGGTTCGACGTGAGCGAGCCGACACCGGAACAGGCCTGGCAGCAGAAGCTGGATTCGCTCCAGGTGGCGGAGGCCAAGGAGTCGGATCACGAGGCCAAATTCAAAATTCAGCAGGGCATCGCCGAGGCGCGGGCGAAGCTCGCGGAGATCCGGAAGGCGTCCGCGACCGCACCCGAGAACGGCCCGCGGTTCGACATCTCGCGGATCGACAAGTTCGCCCCCGCGCTGCTCGTCGGCCGGGAGACGGAGACGGCACTCCTCGTCGACGCCTGGGACCGGGCCGTCCGCGACCAACCCAACCGCCCGCGGGTGCTCACGTTCGTCGCCCTCGGCGGGGAGGGGAAGACGTCGCTGGTGGCCAAGTGGGCGGCGCAGCTCGCCGGGCAAGGGTGGCCAGGCTGCGAGGGGTGTTTCGCGTGGTCGTTCTACAGCCAGGGCACCCGCGACCAGGTGGCCGCGTCCTCCGACCTGTTCCTCCAGGTGGCCCTCACGTTCCTCGGCGACGACGCCGACCGCGCGTTCGCTGTCAGTAGCGCCGCGGCGTACGAGAAGGGCCAGCGGCTCGCCCGGGCCGTCGGCCGCCGGCGGTGCCTGCTGATCCTCGACGGTCTGGAGCCGCTGCAGTACGCGCCCACCGCCCCCACGCCGGGCGAACTGAAGGATCAGGGCGTGTCGGCGCTATTGCGGGGGCTGGCCGCCGACAGCCGCGGGCTGTGCGTCGTCACCACCCGTCACTCCCTCCCGGACCTCAAGGCATTCTGGCAATCCACCGCGCGGGAGGAGAAGTTGCACCGCCTCTCGCGGCCCGCGGGGGTTCATCTGCTGAAGACGCTCGGAGTGTGGGGAAGCGACCAGCGAACCGTCCCGTCGGCCGACGGGCGGGAGCAACTGAGCGAGTTCGAGAAGCTGGTGGAGGACGCGCGGGGGCACGCGCTGACGCTTACCCTCCTGGGGACGTTCTTGGCCGAGTTCCACGGCGGGGATATTCGCCGGCGCGACCGCGTAAAGCTGAAAGAGGCGGACGCTACGGGTCCCCGCCCGCACCACGCCTGGCGCGTCATGGACGCCTACGTCCGCGCGCTGGCCCCGACCGGCCTCCGGGCATGGGTCCGGCGCCTGTTCCGTCGCGCCGCGCGGGAGGCGCACGCGGAGGGCCGGCGCGCGGTGTCGGTACTGCGGCTCGTGGGATTCTTCGACCGCCCGACCGACGCAGGGTGCTTCGGCGCGCTCTGGAACGCCCCTGCCATCGACGGGCTGACGGAGTCGCTGGTCGGGTTGAGCGAGCCGCACCGCAACGGCATCCTGAAACGGCTGGAGGATGCGCGGCTGGTGACGGTGAATCGTGATGCGGGCGGACGGCTGGTGTCGGTAGACGCCCACCCGCTGGTCCGTGAGTACTTCGCCGCGCAACTCCGCGAGGCGAAGTCCGGTGCGTGGCGAGAAGGTCATCGGCGGCTGTTCGAACACCTGTGCGCGACCACGACGGAAGGCCAGGAGCCGACGCTGGACGCGCTACAGCCGCTCTACCAGGCCGTCGCCCACGGGTGCCATGCCGGGATGCACCGGCAAGCGTGCGCCACAGTTTACTTCGACCGCATCCAGCGCGGGAAGGAAGGCTACAGCACGCACAAACTCGGGGCGTTCGCGTCGGACCTGGGTGCGGTGACGTGTTTCTTCGAGGCCCCGTGGGGTCGCGTCTGGGCTGCCTTTACCGAAGTCGACCAGGCCTGGCTGCTGAACGAAGCTGCTACCCGCCTGCGTGCGCTAGGCCGGCTGACCGAGGCACTCGAACCCACGCGAATTGCGCTACAGATGCGCGTCCGACAGGAGAAATGGAAGAACGCCGCCATCATGGCCAGCAACCTGAGCCAACTGAGGCTGGCGCTGGGTGAGGTGTCCGGTGCAGCGGGGGACGCTCAGCAGTCCGTCGCCTTCGCTGACCGATCCGGCGACGCGTTCCAGCGGATGAGCAAGCGCACGACCCACGCCGATGCGTTGCATCAGTGGGGGCGCCGGGACGAGGCACTGGCGCTGTTTCGCCAGGCCGAAAGCATGCAGGCCCAAGACCAGCCCGAATACCCGCAGCTTTACTCGCTGGCCGGCTTCCAGTATTGCGACCTGCTCCTATCCGCTGCCGAGCGCGCGGCGTGGGGGCCGGCTGTCGGTGTACAGGTGAAGGAGGACGAGCGGGCCACTTGCCGCGACGTCGCCCGGCATGCCAACCGAACACTCCAGTGGGTCGAGTCTGAAAGCTGGCTTCTCGACATCGCCCTGGATCACCTGACGCTGGGCCGGGTGGCGTTGTTGGAGGCACTCCTGGGCGGTTCCGACTTCGGCATCGCGCGGGCCGAACTGGACGCGGCCGTCTCCGGGCTCCGACGCGCCGGCCAACAATACTACCTTCCCCTCGGCCTGTTGGCCCGCGCCTGGCTGCGTGCCGTTGGCGGCAAACGAACCGGCCCCGACAGCGCGCAGGAGGATCTGGACGAGGCGTGGGAGATCGCCGAGCGCGGGCCGATGCCGCTGCACATGGCCGACATCCACCTGTACCGCGCCCGGCTATTCTTCCGCGAGCCGGCGTACCCCTGGGAGTCGCCCGCCGCCGATCTCGCCGCCGCCGAGAAGCTCATTGCGAAATGCGGCTACCACCGCCGCGACGAAGAACTCGCCGACGCCAAGCGGCTCATCCTCCCGAACAACGTCAAGATGCTTTCCCCTGCGCGAATCGAGGTACCCATGCCATCCCAATCCAGTGTCACCCCGGAAGATCGCTCCCGGCCCGAAGGCGCCCGGGAGCCGCACGGCGGCGCGGGCGTGCCACGAACCGTCGTCGTGCTGGCCACCGGGTGGGGGCCGCTGTACGGCGGCATCAACGCGTTCTCCTTCGACCTTTGCCATGCGCTCGGCACCGTGCTGAAGGGAGCGGCCCGGCTCGTCTGCGTCACGGCGGGTGTGGACGACCTCACCCGCTCCCGGGCCGAGCGCGACCACCTCCGCCTGCTCACCCTCCCGAAAGTGGGGCCGGGGGATGAGGTCGCCGTCGCACGCAACGCCCGCGACTTACTCGCACAGAACGGCATCACCGCGACCGACCTCGTGATCGGGCACGACGTGGTGACCGGCCCCGCGGCCGTCGAACTGTGCGCACTGACGGGCGGCCGGTCGGTGGTGTTTCACCACATGAGCTACGGCGAGTATCAGGCCGTCAAGAAGGACGGCCGGACCGCCCTTCAGATGGAGGACACGCAGCGCGAACTCCTCCGAAGGGCCGCCGTCGTGCTGGCCGTCGGGCCGCTGCTGCGCGAGTCCGCGGAGCACCTCGTCGGGGGCGCGGTGCCGATGGTGGTGCCCGGGCTGGCCGCCATCACGCCGGTCGAGCGGCGCGCCCGGAACGCGTTCCGGGGTATCGCGTTCGGCCGGCTGGGGGGCGAGGACGACCCGATCAAGCAGGGTTCACTCGCGGTCGCCGGGTACGGCCGGTACGTGAAGAAGGCCGAGGAGTTGAACCTGGACCGCGACCACCGGTTCACGATGTACGGGCTGCCGCCCGACCGCTACGCCGATGAGGAGCGGGCGGTGAAAGAACTGATGCGCCAGGAGGCCGGGCGGCAGATCGCGGTCAACGCAACCGTCTACACCGACGACCGCGCCAAGCTGTACGCGGCGCTGGCCGACAGCGAGGTGGCGCTGATGCTGTCGTGGCACGAGGGGTTCGGGCTGGTCGGGTGGGAGGCGATCGCGGCCGAGGTGCCGCTGGTCGTGTCCCGGCGCACCGGGCTGTACAAGCTGCTCACGGACGACCCGGACACGCTCGGCGCCGACTGCGTCACCGTGGTCCACGTGCGCGGGTCGCACAACGGCGAGCCCGACCCGGCCGACATCGAGGACGTGTCGCTGGCGCTGCTCCGGCTCTCCACCAACTTGCCCGCCGCGCTGGAGAAGGCCCGGAAGCTCCGCAAGCACCTGGCGGCCAAGTACACCTGGGAGAGCTGCGCGCGAGAGGTGCTGCGCGCGTGCGGCTGGGGCTCCGAACGAACGGACGGGAACGAGCCGCCGGCGCCCCCCGCACCGCCTCACGGCCGAACCGAGCACGAGGCTCCGGCGGTGGGGAGCGGCACCGCGGTTCGCCACCCGAGCGATTCGACCACAGGGAGCGCGCCGCAAGCGCCCTCGTCTATAGGAAGCCGCGCTCTCGCGCCCGGCGCGACGGGCGCCGCCCCGGCCGCGCACGAAGCCCAACTGCTCCCTCAACCCTCGAAGACGAACGCGAGCCCGCGCGCCGAAATCCTCGCCCTGTTCGGGCGGCTGAGGGCGCACCAGTTCGCCAAACTGTGCTTCCTGCTGGAGGTCCCGGCCGGACTCCAACCGCCCGACACGGTCAATCACGAGTCGCAGAGTAACGCGCTGCTCAGGTGGGCCGCTGAAGAGGGCCGACTCGACGACCTCTTGACCTTCCTCCGGCAACTGGTCGAGCGCTCGAACCGCCCTCAGTAGGTCCGTCAGCTCCGCCGTTCGCAACGGTGCCCGCCGGACCGCTTGACCTCAACCGGCCGGACGGCCCGACGGCCCTCCGTCCCCGTCCTCCGGCTTCCCGACCCCCAGCGCGTCGGCGATGCGGTTGATGTAGTTGAAGTACGACGCGATCAGGGTGATCTGAAGTATCCCGACGTCATCGAAGCCCGCCGCGCGCAACTTCTCCACGTCCTCGCGCGTGTGTTTGTACGGCGCGACGGTCAGCTTCACTACGAAGTCGAGCATCGCTCGGTCCGCGGCGGAGAGGTTCGCCTTCGTGTGGTCCCGCCGTAACTCGGCGGCGAGTTCGTCGTCGAGCCTCGCCCGGCGCAGGAACTCGATGTGGCTCTCGCTTCAGTAGAAGCACCGGTTTTTCACCGAGACGACCGACGCGATCATCTCGTGTTGCCGGCGCGTCAGCGGCAGGTCCGGCCGCATCATCACTGCCAGCCCCGACATCATGTGCCGCATCGCTTCCGGAATGAGGCTGTGGGCCGCGACGATACTGTCGGAGCCGCCGTCGGGCCGGGTGAGCGCCGCGGGAGCCGGGCCGGCGTACTCGCGCGGGTAGAGCGCGTAAATCGCCTCGTAGACCGCACGCAGCTCCGGGCCGGCCTCTTCGACCGGCGTCGTCTTGATCCACGTCATTGAGGGCACCTCGCGGGCGACTTGGACCGATTATCTCGGCCCGACAGGCACACGCAACCGGATAGCGTCTTGTTCGCGCCGCGCCGCACGACTACCGTAGGGCGTCCCCCACAGGCGCAACGCGAGACACCCATGCGAGCCGTCTTCTTCGCCGCGATGGTACTGGCCCTCCTGGTCTGCGGCTCGCTCCCGGCCGCCGACCCGAAGCCGCAGCGGGCCGAGTTCACGCGCCTGATCGCGCACTGGGCCGAGTACGCGGACGACGATTACCTTTCGTTCGTCGAGGACGCGAAGCCCGACGTGTGCCAGATCGGCTTCTACGGCGGGCACTTCTACAGCCTGGCGCACACGCCGCAGTACGCGGGCTACCCCGCGCACTTCCCCGTGCGGGGCCTCAATGAGTGCGGCAAGTGGTTCGAGGACCGCAACGCCGCGATCCACACGCGCGGAGCAAAAGTCGTCGGCCACTTCAACGTGTCGTTCCTCGTCGGTGAGCCCGCGGGCAAGGACGGGCCACAAGGGTTCTTCAAGTTCTACCACGAACTGTGGGACGAGAAGGAACTCGGCCCGAAGCCCGTGAAGGACCCGCTCGACCTCATCGCGAAGAACGCCGACGGCACGCCGATGGCGTCGAAGCAGTACAGCATCGGGCAGATGCGCGAGTACACCGCGTGCCTGAGCAACCCGCACTGGCGGACGGTGTTGAAGGCGTGGGCGAAACGCGCGGCCGGGCGCGGCGTGGACGGGCTCGTCGCCAACTACTTCTACCGGCACAACTGCCTGTGCGAACACTGCCAGAAGGGCTTCCGCGGGTACCTCGCGGCGCGGTTCACGCCCGCGGCACTGAAGGCGAATTTCGGCATCGCGGACCTGAAGACGCACAAGTTCGAGGAGATCGTCGGCTGGCACGACCCGAAGCAGTCGACGCCGTTCCGGCGGGAGCAGCTCCGCTGGTCGCAGCTCGTGTGTAAAGAGGCGTTCGACGAGGTGTTCGTGAAGTACGCGAAATCGCTCAAGCCGGGCTTCCTCGTCGCGCAATGGAACCACCTGGGCGACTTCGGCCAGATTAACGGCGACGAGCGGTGCATGCTGCCCGGCGAGCTGTGGGGCCGCGACGAGGACTACCTCTGGTACAGCACCGGCGGCGCCGCGTGCTTCACCGATCTGAAGGAAGGCGTTCTGGGCGAGGGCACGCTCCAGGCGCGGTACATTCGCGGCGCGTTCGACGACAAGCCGTTCACGCTGGGCAAGTACGAATCGACGCGCGTCCGCGTCGCGATCGCGGAACTGGCCGCCAACGGCGGCGCGCCGATGGGCTTCTACACGCGGTTCAAGGACCCCGAGGCGCGTAAGGAGATCGTCCGCTATTACCGCTTCATGGAGAAGTACGACGACCTGTATCGCGCGAACAAGCCGTACGCCGAGTACGTCCTGCTGTTCCCGCGGTCCAAGGTTCACGCCGGCAAGGTGGAAAGTGTTGAAGCGTTCAAGACGGTCGGCCGCGAGTTGCTCAACCAACACGTGCTGTTCGACGTGATCCCGGACGAATTCGCTCCCGGGCCGCTCCCGCCGAAGGGCTACATGATCCGGCACGATCCGACCCGCCCACAGCCGGTCGTCCTGCTCGACGGGCGGAGCACCTTCACCGCTCCCAAAACGGTTCGCGTGTCCGCCAGCACACCCGCGAAGGGCGGCGAGATCACGCTGCACTTCGTCAACTACAACCGCACCGAACCGAAGGAGCCGCGCAGCCCCGGCGGCGGCATCAAGGACGAAAAGCCCATCGCGGCCGAGGGCGTGAAAGCCGACTTCGCGCTTCCCAAGAGCGCGAAGGTGAAGAAGGTGCTCGTCGCGACGCCCGAGGAACCCGACGGCGCCGAGGTGGCGTTCGAGGCGAAGGACGGGCGCCTCAAATTCGAGGTGCCGAAGTTCCTCGTGTACTCCATCGCGCGCGTCATCTTGGCGAAGGACTAGCTACACTGACAGGACAGCAAGTCATCACGGCGGGAACTCACATGGACAAGATCAGTGTCGCCGAGGCGCGCAAGGCGGAGGCGGTCGGCAAGCGGGTTTGCTTGCAGGGGTGGGTGCGCACGCGGCGCGACTCGAAGGGCGGGTTCAGCTTCATTGAGCTCAACGACGGCTCGTGTCAGGGCAACGTGCAGGTCGTCGCGCCGGGCGACCTGGCGAACTACGAGGCCGTCGTGAAGCACCTGCACACCGGCGCCAGCGTCGTCATTGAGGGTGAGGTGAAAGCGTCACCGGCGAAGGGCCAGGCGACGGAAATTCTCGCGTCGCGGGTCGAACTCGTCGGCGACGCCAGCACCGAGACGTACCCGCTCCAGAAGAAGGGGCACGGCTTCGAGTTCCTGCGCGAGATCGCGCACCTGCGGCCGCGGACCAACACCTTCGGCGCCGTGACGCGGTTGCGGCACCAGGTGTCGATGTCGATCCACCAGTTCTTTCACGAGCGCGGCTTCTACTACATTCACACGCCGATCGTCACCGCCAGCGACTGCGAGGGCGCCGGCGCGCTGTTCCGCGTCACCACCATCGACCCCGACGCGCCGCCGCGGGCCGAGGGGAAGGTCGATTACACGAAGGACTTCTTCCACAAGCCCGCGTACCTCACGGTGAGCGGGCAGCTCCAGGGCGAGGCGTTCGCGTGCGCGCTGGGGAAGATCTACACCTTCGGCCCGACGTTCCGCGCCGAGAACTCGAACACCCCGCGGCACCTGGCCGAGTTCTGGATGATCGAGCCCGAGATGGCCTTCTACGAGCTGACCGACAACATGGAACTGGCCGAAGCGTTCCTCAAGCGGATCATCTCCGACGCGCTCAAGTTCTGCATGGAAGACCTGAAGTTCTTCGCCGACCGGCTGGAGAACAACAAGGGGCTCTTCGAGAAGCTCGAAAACGTGCTGAACAACCCGTTCCGGCGCGTCTCGTACACCGAGGGCGTCGAGATCCTCTTGAAGAGCGGCAAGACGTGGGAGTTCCCGGTGGCGTGGGGCAGCGACCTCCAGAGCGAGCACGAACGATACCTCGCAGAGCAGCACTTCAAGTGCCCCGTCATCCTGTACGACTACCCGCGCACGCTCAAGCCGTTCTACATGAAGGTGAACGACGACGGCAAAACGGTGCGGGCGATGGATGTGCTGGTCCCGGGCGTGGGCGAGATCATCGGCGGCAGCCAGCGCGAGGAGCGTCTGGACGTGCTCGAATCGCGCATGAAGGAACAGGGGCTGAACCCCGAAGGGTACTCGTGGTACTGCGATCTGCGCCGGTACGGCACGGTGCCGCACTCGGGCTTCGGACTCGGGCTGGAGCGGACGATCCTGTTCCTCAGCGGGATGGCGAACATCCGCGACGTGATCCCGTTCCCGCGCACCCCGGGCAACGCCGAGTTCTGAGCAGGAGGATACAGACTGTCTGATTTGAACAGTTTGAGCCGCCCTTTCCGAGACGCGGAAAGGGTCAAGGCTGTTACCGCGATTGACTCAGGCTAGTGAACACCCTATCATACTGCAACTTCCAAAACTCCACACACAAAACAACCTGAACCTGTGCGCAGTAGGAATTGTCACTCCACCAAGAAAAACACGACGGGGGTGAATGGTCATGATTACCCAGCGCAAGGTCAGCATCGCAATTGAGGAAGCCGGACGGGCATTCCAGACTTGTTGGGAATCGCTTCGAATCATCCGCGCAGCGAATAAGGAGTCTCTTTCAGCCGACCACATTCTCGAGTTTCAGCCGCGCCTCGCCAAAGCAATCCATGGCTTGGGAGAAATGCATCGAGCAGTCAAATCCGAAGCGCGAGAAACAGTGAATCGCAAGTCCTTCCTCCGGCCGAACCGGTTCAAAACGCGAATGCGGATACTTCGAAAGTACGAGGATGCACTGAACGAAGCCATTCGCGTTGGAAAGGCAATTGGAGATGGATTCGCATGGCTGTTCTACCAAGGTGAATCGGCCCTCCTCGCCAAGCACTTGCAGCACTCAGAAATCACGCACCCACCTGGAGGCATCGGCGGGCGTGGGGAATGTCGGTTCATCACTGACTTGAGAGTAGTGAATGGGCATTTGGTTTTGTACCACGGGATAACCAGCATTCTCCGACTAGGTGATGTCAGCCTCGTTGACCTCAAGGCGTTCAAGGTAACCGGCATTGGCGAGCTGAAAAGTGACGAACCGGGCGACGGCACCTGAGAGGCTATACGGGAAATCGGAATTCCGTAAGATGACTACCACGAGTCACTTCGGAGGGATTCATGCCGGGCGCGAACTCGCCGCGTAAAGCATATAGTAGCGATCTCACACCGGAACAGTGGGCGATATTGGAGCCGATGTTCCCG
>JAFKJJ010000056.1 GCA_017306025.1 Planctomycetota bacterium | reverse complement strand
CGCGGGAAGCCCCGCCCGCCCGAGGACGTGCGGTACAACCGGGCGTTCAGCCGGCGCCGGATCGTGGTCGAACACGCGCTGGCCCGGTTGCGCCGGTTCCGCGCCGTGACGGACGTGAACCGTCACCGGCGCAAGGGGCACGGCGCGCGAGTCTGGGCCTGCGCCGGGTTGGTCAACCGCATGCTCGACCACAAGAGCGCCTCCTGAACAACCAACGGGGAGGGGGAAGAACCCAACTCCCACTATCGTGAATGCGGTCTAATGGGTTCGCGTTCAGATCACCGAGGACGACCGTTCGCCCGTGCCCCCACCGCCCTTCCAGGTGTCGGAGCGTTTCTCGGATCTGACGGAACAACTCGGCGCGGGTGTCATCGGAGGCGTTCCGCCGGTCGGGTCCGTGAACCAGTGCGAACAGCCAATCGTCTTCTCCAGCCGGTTCGACGTGCCAGTATTCGGCGCGGTCGGATGTGCCCGGGTGTGCCTCGCGAACGAATCGGACGCTCTGCTTCGTGAACAGTGAATCGCTCGGAGCGGCTGGCGCGTCGCCAGTCGGTCGGGGCAAGGAGAGCGGCGAGGCGCGACCGTGTCGGACTTTCTACCAGTACGATGATGTCCGGCGCGTGATCCGCGACGAGCGCGGCAACGAGCGCGTCGAGTTGCTTGCGCTGCACGTTCCAGAACAACACACGGGGCATGGGCGACCTCAGATCGTCTTCACGCACGCGACCAGTTCGGCGTGCGTGAGCGGTCGGTCGGCCGGAAACAGCACGTACCCGCCGGGCGGCTCGGCACAGTCGACGATCACCTGCCGGTCGTTGGGCACCGTGAAGCCCTCGTTGCACGCGATGTGCCCGCTCACCAGCAGTTCGCAGCCCATCTTGCGCAGGAAATTGGCCGCGGCGTCGGGGCTCGTGTCGCGGCCCCACAGGAGGCTGTGGACCGACCCGCCCGGCTGGAGATCCTCCTCCGCGTAGGTGTCGCGCTCCAGGCGGGCCGGGTCGAACAGCGCGAGCGAGCGCGTCGCGGGCAGGCTGTGGCTCACCAGCACGCCGTTGGGCGCGCGAACCGCCACCGGCAGCGCCCGGAACAGGTCCAGGTACGCGTCATAGATCTGCGGGCCGAACTTCGCCCCGTACGCCTCGTTCACCCCCTCGCGGAACAGCGCGTTCTGGTTCTCGTCGGCCTTCAGCACCGGGCGGTTGGTCCACTGCGCCAGTTCGTGGTTGCCGGGCAGGTAGTGGACCTGTCGCGGGAACTGCCCCTTCAGCGCCGCGAACAGGTCGACCAGTTGGTGCGACTTGTCCCCGCCGTTCGGATAGCGAAACTTCCCGTGAATCACCTCCTGCATGACGAAGTGCCGCGCCGGGTGGCCGGCGAGGTCGGCGAACTTCAGCAGCGCCTGGAAGTGTGCGACGTGGCCGTGAAGGTCGCCGGCGACGAGCACGTCGGTGCAGCCCTCAAGCGCGACGGTGTGCCCCCGGCGCCCGGGCGTGGCGCGGACGAGCGCGACCGCTTGGCGGAGGTGTGTGAGCATGCGATCGGGGGCTGGCACCGGCGACCCTCAAAGAGCGTGATTCGAATATTGTACCATCCCGCGACGGTCGGCCATCGTCCCGCCGGCCGCGGCGGAGGGGCTTGCGCGTTCGGCGCGTGGCCGGACGACCGTTCACAAGCACCGGGAGTGCGGGTGAGCACTCGTGTGGCGTTCGGAACCTCGGACGCGGCGGCATGTGCCCCGGCGCCGTCATCGGTGAGCCGGGGGTTCACACGTGCCGGGTGGAGCGTCACAACGGGACCGGTCGGGATCGGTGCGGCCGCAAGGGGCGCAAGAGTTACGCGTTCTTCAAGGACGGGAGCGGTCGTCGCCGCGCGGCGCCCTCCGGTTACTTCAGTTATGACTTCTGCCGGCCGTGCGGGCCTTGCGTGCGAGGGGGAAGGCGGTCGATGGAGGCCGCGACGGGCGCCGGGTTGACCGATCACGTGCGGGCGCTCGACGAACGGATCAATTACCACGCCGCGCGGCGCAAGCAGGGCGACACTTCGTTCATTTTCATTCGGAACTCCGCAAAAAAGTCTTGCCCCGCGGTCGGTGTCACGATATGGCGGCCGGCACTATGAAAACAACTTATTGGCTCGTCGCCGCCGCGGCCGTTGCCGCGGCCGGGGTGACCGTGTACCCGCGGCTGACGGCGCAGAAACCGCCGTTGCCCAACGTCGCGCTCGCCGCGGACGCGAAGGCCTCGGACGTGCCGACGCTTCCGCTGCCGCCGGTGGTGCTGCCGCCGGACGAACCGCTCGTCATGCCCGCGGTTCCCGACACGTCCGCGGTGCCGCCGCCCCCACCCGCGGTGGGCGCCGACGCCGGCCCGGTGTGCCCCGCGTGTCCGAAATCGGACGCGGCGCCCGTTGTTCCGCCGATCACGCCCGTGTCGGCGAGCATCCCGGCCGTGCCGGCGATCTCGGAGCCCAAGCCGCCGGTGTTCACGGGACCGGCCGCGCTGCCGGCGCTGCCGTCACCGGTCAAGGCCGACGCGCCGCCGGAACCGGTCGTTCCGCCGCCCGCCCCTGTGCTTCCGCCGAAGCCGCCGGCGCCCGCACCTGCCCCGGTTCCGCCCGTTGCCGTACCCGCGCCGTTGCCGCTGACCGCACCGCCCGCGCCGGTGCCGGCTCCGCTCCCGGCACCGGCGCCGGTGCTCCAACCGCCGGTGTCGCCCACGCCCGCCAAGCCCGAACCGCTCCCGGCGCCGAGCGAACTCCCCGGCGCGAAGGCCGAACCGCTCGCGGTCACGGGGAAATACGTCGTGCTGAAGGACGACAAGTTGATCGAGGGCACCGTGACCGTGAGCGGCGACGTGGTCGTCGTGCGCCAGGGGGCGCTCGACCGGCCGTTCGCCAAGAGCCAGGTGCAGTTCGTCGGCACGTCCCGCGACGAGGTGTACAAGTTCATGCTCGCGAAGGTGCCGGCGGCCGACACCGCGGCGCGGCTGCAGGTCGCGCGGTGGTGCATGTTCTGCGGGCTGCGCGAGCAGGCGCTCACGGAGGCCCGCGAGGTGCTCCGGCTCAAGCCCAACGACACCGGCGTCGCGTCGATGGTGCGGTCGCTGGAACTGTCGCTCAAGGAGTTCCCGGCCCCGGACTCGCCGAAGATGACCGCGCCCGCGATGCCGACCTATCCGGCCGAACTCACGCCGGTGCCGGTGCGGCCGATGTCGGTGCCGGCGCCGGCGGTGATCCCACCGCCCCCGCCGGTCCCAACCATGCCGCCCGCGGTCGAACCGGTGCTCCCGCCGGCCGCGCCGGCGGCTCAGCCGACCGTACCGGCAGCTCCGCCGGTTGCGCCGGTGGTTCCGCTGACGGTTCCGCCGCCGAGCGATCTGCTCCCGCCCGTCGCGGCGCCCAAACCGGCCGCTCCGGCCCCGGTCTCCGCTCCGGTGCCGCTGCCCCCACCTGTCGTTCCGCCGATGGCCCCCGCGCCGGTGGCCGATCCGCTGCTGGCGCCCGCGTTGCCGGTTCCCGGGCCGGTGCCCTCGTTGCCAAAGCCGCCCACGATTCCGCCTTCCGATGTCGGGGTCCCGGTGTTGCCCCCGGCACCGCCGCCGGTGCCCAAGCCCGTCCCGGTCTCGCCGCCGTTCCTGCCGCCCGCCGATGTCTCGGTGCCGGCGCCCGCCGCTCCCGTTGCTCCGCTCGTGCCCCCACCTGTTCCCGTAGTTTCGGGTGGTACGCCGAAGCCGCCGGCGCCGATGGCGCCCGCAGGAAAGTTCGGAACGGATCTGCCGCCGAAACCGCCCGTCACCGGTCCGACCGGGGGTGACGAGTTCGACCCGGCCGGGTTCAACGGGCAGCCGAAGAATTGACTCGATCACACAGAGGAAGGCAGAACAGGAGCCGCAGATAAACACGGACGACGCGGATCAAAACAGAGATTGGACTCAATCTTCTGTCTGATCCGCGTCGTCCGTGTTTATCTGCGGCTCCGTTTGCCCCGATCACAGGCCGGCAAAATTCCGGAGCATCTGGAGGCCGACGCGCTGGCTCTTTTCGGGGTGGAACTGCGTCGCGAACACGTTGTCCTTCCACACCGCGGCGCAGAACGGGGACGGGTAGTCGGCTTCTGCGGCGACCACCCCGCGCGCGGCGGGTTGTGGGAAGTACGAGTGGACGAAGTACACCGCGGGCTCGGCCGGCAGTCCCGCGAACAGCGGGCAGTTCGGCCGCGCCAGCCGGAGCGTGTTCCAGCCCATGTGCGGCACCTTCAAGCCGGGGACGTCCGGGAACCGGATCACGTCGCCGCCGAACACGCCCAGACCGGTGTGCAGCCCGTCCTCGTGGTCGCGCGCGAACAACATTTGCATGCCCAGGCAGATGCCGAGGAACGGGCGGCCCGAGTCGATGTGACGGCGGATGACGTCCGCGAGGCCAGTTTCGCGCATCCGGGCGATCGCGTCGCGAAACGCTCCGACGCCCGGCAGCACGACCTTCCCGGCCGCGGCCACGTGCTTCGGGTCACCGGTGATGGTGGCGGAATGCCCGACCTGCTCGAACGCCTTCTGGACGCTCCGCAGGTTCGCCATCCCGTAATCCACGATCACCGTTTCGGACACGTCATTGCCTCCAAAAAGGCGAAGACCGGAATGGCCACAAAAACGCACAAAGGGCACAAAAAGAAGGCAGAAGAGAGCTTGCTTTTGAACTCGATCTTTTCTTCTTTTTTGTGCCCTTTGTGCGTTTTTGTGGCCATTCCGGTCTTCGCCTTGATTATCTTGCGGCCGTGACCGGTTCCTCGGCCGGGCGCCGCAGGAGCAGCGCCGCGGCGAGCAGTCCGACGGCCATCACGCCACACAAAATGCCCATCATGGTTCCGTCGAAGAACGGGAACTGCAACCGCGGACCGAGCCACGGCCACGCGAACCACGTCACCACGACGCCGATCGCCAGACCGGGGCCGAACGGCAACTCGCGGGCCTCCGGCGGGCCGCTCACCGGCGTTCCGGACGGTGCGGGCGCCTCCGATCGGAACGCGAACTCGATCAGCTTCAGTACGAGCGCCGCGAACGACCCGACGAACAGCGCCATCACCGGGATCTGCCAGCCGAGGAACGCGCCGGCCATCATGAGAAGGTCCGCATCACCCAACCCGAGCGCCTCGCGGCCGAACCCGGTCTCGAACAACCACTTCACCGCCCGCACGACGAGCGAACCGACCAGCGCGCCGAACACGCTGGTCAGCAGGCCGAGTTGCCAGCTCCCGGGCGGGGCGAAGGCGAACGTCGGCCCCCAGAACGGCCACGGCTGTACCCCGAGAGGGACGGCGACGGGGAAGTCCGGGTTCGTCCAAATCGGCACGTGCGCCGGCAGCACCGGCGCCGCCGATGCCGGGTGGGGCCACGGCCACGGCATCAGCGCCCCGCCCAAAACGCCGACCGCCATCACGGTGTAGGTGATCTGCGTCGGGATGATGCGGTGTTCGGCGTCGACCACGGCCGCGGCGATCAGCCCGGAGAGCAGAAGCGCGTGATACGCGAACAGCGCGAGCGCCCGCCACGACGGAACGCCCTCCGGCCCGAGGGGCGTGAACTTCACCCCGGGTAGCCCGAACCAGTCGAACACGATCTCACCGAGGAACAGCGCCAGGAATGCCAGCCCCGTGCCGATCTCCACCCACATGTACCGCGAGGAGAACGGCGCGCCGCAGTGCCTACATTTGCCGCCGAGGAGAAGATAACCCAGGACCGGGACGTTGTCCCGCATCCGGATCTTCTTGTAGCACGCGAAGCAGCGCGAGGACGGCCAGACGATGCTCTTTTCGTAGGGCAGCCGCGCGACGAGGACGTTCAGAAACGAACCGACCATCAGCCCGATGGCGAGGACCCACAGGCACCAGAAGACGGTCGGGAGGTAGAACCACGGTTCCATTCCGTGAGGATAGCGTCCGCGACGGCTTCTGGCGACAGGGCGTCGCCGGCGACGGTGAAATCGGCCGCCTCGCGGTAAAGCGGTTCGCGGGCCGCGACCAGCGCCCGCACCTCCGTCTGCCCCCCGACCGCGGTGAGGTTCGGGCGCCGCGCCGCGGTGGTCGGGTCGGCGCCGAGCCGCGCCCCGATCGTGTCCGGCGCGGCGGTCAGCCACACGACGAAGCCGTTTTCGCGGAGCAACTTCCGGTTCTCGGCGCGCAGGACCGCGCCGCCGCCCGTGGCGATGACGTGCGAGTGACGGCAGCAGAGCTCCGCCAGCGCGGCCGCCTCGCGGTCGCGGAAGCCGGCCTCGCCCTCGGACGCGAAGACGTCGGCGACCGACCGCGCCGCGGCCGCCTCGACGCGGTCGTCGGCGTCGGCGAAGCCCCAGCCGAGCCGCTCCGCGAGGAGCCGCCCGACGGTCGTTTTGCCGGTGCAGCGGTAGCCGACGAGGATGATGTTACCGGGCACGGGCGCTCACTCCTCTTCCACGTCCGTCTCGGGCGCGCCCTTCCTGGGGGCGTCCGGCTTCCCGCTCGCGTCGGACTCCTCGAACGCCCGCGTCAGCGGGGAGAGCGCCTTGCGCATGATGGCGCGCATGGCCTCGACGTCCGGAACGAGGCCGGTGAACAGTTCGATCTGCCGGGCCGCCTGGCGCACGAACATGTCGACGCCGGTGATCGTGTCGCACCCGCGGGCCCGGGCCTCGCGGACGAGCAGCGTCGTCTCCGGCGTGTAGATCGTGTCGAACACCGTGGTGCCCGGCTTCAGCACGCTGAAGTGGCACGGCGACTCGTCCACGTTCGGGTGCATGCCGACGGGCGTGCAGTTCACCAGCACGTCGAACGAGATGCTGTGCCGGGCGTGCCAGTCCACCGCCTTGCACTTCACGTCCTCGGCGAGCCGTTGTGCGCGCTCGTACGTGCGGCTGGCGATGGTGATCTGCGCGCCCTCGCGGTGGAGGGCGTAGGCGATCGACCGGGCCGCGCCGCCGGCCCCCAGAATGAGCACCGAGAGCTGGCTGAGCTGCGCGCTGGGACCCTCCTTCGCGCGCTCGGCGAGGTGCGCCTTGAGCGAGTCGATGGCCGCGGCGAAGTCGGTGTTCGCGGCGACGAACTGGCCGTCGTCGCGCCGCACCAGCGTGTTGGCCGACGCGGTCACCTGCACGTTCGGCTCGCTCTCGCGGGCGAGGCCGGCGGCCGCCTCCTTGTGCGGGATGGTGACGCTGTACCCGTGGACCGGGATCTGCTCGTAGGCCCGCAGCGCGTTGGGCAACTGCCCGCGCGGCACCCGGAACGGCAGGTACAGCGCGTTCACCCCGAGCTTCCGGTACATGTGGTTGTGCAGCAGCGGGCTGAGGCTGTGCCCGACCGGGTCGCCGAGCACGCCGAAGACCTTCGTGTCGGCGTCGATCGACTTCACCGGGTACGTGGTGCGGAACTCGTCGAAGCTGGGCAGCCCGGGCGCGATCCCGCGCTCCTTGTTGAACGCGGCGTAGATCCACGGGGCGCCGAACTTCAGCGCGAGGAACCGCGTCGGCTGGCCGATGTCGCTCATGCAGAACGCGACCGTCGGCTTGGGCGCGGTGCGCTGAAGGGTGAGGACGCGGGCGACGTCCTCGGGCGACTGCGCGGCCACCGCGACCTTGTAGACGTCCGCGTCCTGCTTGAGCATGTTCGCGTAGACGTCTTCGAGATTCGCGGGCGTCTCGGCGGTGTTGTGGTAAGAGACGATCCGCTTGACCGGGCCGAACCGCGGCACGGTGCTCGCGATGTCGGTTTCCAGATCGACCCACTCGAACGCGCCGGAGACGATGGCCTGGCGCAGGATCATCATCCGCTCTTGCTCGGTGCCGTTGTACCGGCCGCCGTCGGCGGGCCGGCGGAGCGTGGCCACCCACGGGCACTGCTTGAGCGGGGAGAGGCGCTTGAAGTCCACCGCCTTGGAGAGAAAGTCGAGCCGCAGTTCGATGAACCTGGCCCCGCGCTTTACCGCCTCCTGGAGTTCGGCGACCACCATCTTGTGGCGCGTCCGGCCGATCACCACCAGCACCCGGTCCGACGACATAACGCCCCCTCTGGGGGAAGTGCGATAAAGGGCAAATGCGAAATCCGAGCGAATACCTACCAAATTACAGCGGGGAGGCGCACCGCGGGAGAGTCTGCCCGCGTGCAAAATGAGAAACCCGGACCGGCGGGAGCGGCCGTGGAGCCCGGCTTTGCGGGCAACAGGTCGCGAGCTCCGGCGGGTCCGGGTTTCCGTCTTCTTTTCGGACGTCGTGCTTCGAATTCCCCGGAGGGGTCAGACCTTGCTGGCTTCCTTGTACATGACGTGCCGGCGGACGATCGGGTCGAACTTGCGGAGCGAGATGCGCTCCTTGGTGTTGTTGCGGTTCTTCTGCGTGAAGTAGCAGTGGTCGCTGGCCTCGCTCTTCAGCTTGATGGTGCTGCGGGCTTCCTTCGACTTCGCCATGATCGCGCCCTCGGTGGGGTTGTGTGCGTGAGCCGGCCGCGGCCGGGGCAGACAGACATCATAGTACCCCGCAGCCGAAACGGGGAGGGCAACCGCACTTGTTCCACCGGTCGCGCGCCGCTATGGCCGGCGGAGCCTCCTCATTACATCCGGTGGGTCATGGTCAGTGCGGCCGTGGTCCTGGCGTGCCTCGTCCCCGCGACGGCGGCGTGCCTGGGCTATCTCGTCCCCACGCTCGCGGCCCGCGTGCGCCGGCGCACGCGGGCGCGCGTCCCCACGCACGCGTTCACGGTGCTGGTCCCCGCACACAACGAGGAGCACGCCCTTCCGGCCGCGCTGCGGAGCCTCGCGGCGCTCGACTACCCGGCCCAGATGGTGCGCGTCTGTGTGGTCGCGGACAACTGCACCGACGGCACCGCCGCGATCGCCCGCGCGGCCGGTGCGGAGTGCCTCGTGCGCTGCGATCCCGCGGAGCGGGGCAAGGGGTACGCGCTGGCGTTCGGCCTCGCGCACGCGCTGAAGCGGGATTCGGATGTGGTGCTGGTCCTCGACGCGGACTGCGAACTGAACCCCGGCGCGCTCCGGGCGCTGGACGAGGTGTTCGCGGCCGGCGCCGACGCCGCGCAAGCGGCGGTGCGGTCGCGGAACGCCGACGACGGACCGGCCGGGTTCGTCGCGGCGGTGGGGACCGAATTCGACGACGCGACCGCCGCGGGGTGGGACCGGCTCGGCTTCTCGGTTTCCCTTCGGGGCACCGGGATGGCGTTCCGCCGCGAGTTGCTCGAACGCGTCCCGTGGGACGCGTTCGGGCTGGCGGAAGACGCCGAATACGGCTCGCGCCTGAAACGCGCCAGCATTCGCGTGCGGTACTGTGGTGGCGCGGAGGTGCTCAGCGAGGCGCCGCCGTCGGTCGCGGACCTGTGCCAGCAGCGGAGGCGGTGGCGCGCGGCCGGGATGCTCGTGAGTAAGCCGCTGGTGCTGGCGCATCTGGCGGTCGCGGTGGCGGCGGGCGCCGCGTGCGGGTTCGTGGTGTGGCCCGCGGCGCTCGTCGCGGCGTTCGCGCTGCTCTACTTGCGTGCGGTGTGGGCGGTCGGGCTCACGCCACGTCGGTTCTGCTCGCTCCTGCGCTCGCCGGTGGTGGTGGCGCGGCTCGGGTTCGTGACGCTCGCCGGTGTGGTGCGTCGGGGCGGCCCGTGGGAGCGAACAGCGCGCCCCGCGGAGCAAAGGGCCGTGTGATTACGCCTTTCCGAGCACCAAGTCGACGACCCAGCACCCGCGGACGTGAACTTGGTTCGTTTCGCGGCAGTGTGAAAGGATGTCGGTGTTGTCGCAGCCGGCGTCTTGAAGTGCGTCGGCCAGAATCGGCATCGCGGAGAAGTCGCGCGAGTCGTACATGGTGCGAGCGAGTAAGGCCGCGGTGTCCGTGCGCCACCCCGGGGAGAAGGTGACCGGGCGGAACGGGTTTCCGAAGACGTCGAGCAGAAGGGCGTGAGCAAGTTGCGGCCCGCGACGGACGAACTCTTCACCGAAGACTTGGCCGTGGTAAACCAGCGTCCGCCAGTTGTCCCTGTGTCCGAGGTACTGGCTTTCGAGACAGGCGGTACCGACGTAGTGGTAAACCGCCATTTGCGGCGTCCACGTCGTACCACGACCTTTCAACCGATCGCGTTCCAATTGGTTCACTTTCCGCCGCCATTTCGCAATGGTCGATTCGCTCAATTCGCCGTCCGCGAGCTGCTCGGCCCGCAAAAGGGCTTCAAACAGCTTCGGTTCGTCCATCCACGGCTCCAGTTGACGACAGCAGGCGATGCTGAAGAGTCGGAGCTTCCGCACCTGCTTTTGCGCCGACTGAAACTCGACGTGCCTCCGCAGATCGCCAGAAGTCAACCACTCCTCTTCCGTCACTTGTCGTCCTCCGGCTTCTGCTTGCGCTTGCGCAATTCCTCCAATCGGGCCTTGATCTTCGCCTCGTGGCCGCGGTCGGTCGGCTGATAGTACTCGACGTCCGCCGGGATGTACTCCTGGTCCACCCAGCCGCCCGCGAAGTCGTGCGCGTACTTGTACCCCTTCCCGTGCCCGAACACCTCCTTCGCGCCCCGATAGCCCTTGTCGCGCAGGTGCAGCGGCACCGGAAGCGTTCGGCCCTTCCGCACGTCCTCGGCCGCCGCTTCACCGGCCATGTAGGCCGCGTTCGACTTCGGGGCGGTCGCGAGGTACGTCACCGCGTGCGCCAGGTTGATCCGGCACTCCGGCAGACCGACCTTTTCCACCGCGTCCCACGCGGCGTTCGCGAGCACCACCCCGAACGGGTCCGCGTTGCCGACATCCTCCGACGCGAAGATGACTAATCGCCGGGCGACGAACCGCGGGTCCTCGCCGCCCTCGAGCATCCGCGCCATCCAGTACAGCGCCGCGTCCGGGTCGCTGCCGCGCAGGCTCTTGATGAACGCGCTGGCGGTGTCGTAGTGCGTGTCGCCCGTCGGGTCGAACTCGATCACCTTCTGCTGGATGGAGTCCTGCGCGAGCTGGAGGTCGAAGGTAATCCCTGGGACCGCGGTCGTCTCGCCGGCTGATTGGCGCGGCGCGGAGCTTGGCGAGTGACCGTGTGGCAATGCCGGCAGTTCGGCAGCGGGCGGGACGCCCGCGGTCCCGGGAGCGGACCGTTCCGGCACCAGTGCCGACTTTACCCCGATCTCCAGCGCCGTCAGCGCGCGCCGCGCGTCGCCGTCGCACGCTTCCACCAGGAACGCGAGTGCGTCGTCGGTGATCGTCACGTTCAGGTTGCCCAGGCCGCGCTCCTGGTCCGCGAGTGCGCGCTGAATGAGGGTGCGGACGTCGTCGCGCGACAGCGGCTCGAAGCGGAAGATCTGGCTGCGAGAGAGCAGGGGGGTGTTGATCGCGAAGAACGGGTTCTGCGTCGTCGCGCCGATCAGGACCACGACGCCGTCTTCCACGTCGGGCAAGAGGACGTCCTGCTGCGCGCGGTTGAAGCGGTGGATCTCGTCGATGAACAGGATCGTGCGCTCGCCGAGCTCTTCGAGGTGCCCCCGGGCGTCCGCCAGCAGTTCGCGAACCTCCTTGATGCCCGCCGCGACGGCGTTCAGCGGTGCGAACCGACTTTTCGTGTGGTTCGCGATGACGTGCGCCAGGGCCGTTTTGCCCGACCCGGGCGGGCCGTAGAAGATGAGCGAGTTGAGCCGGTCCGCGAGCAGCATCCGGCGGAGCAGCTTGCCCGGCCCGAGGAAGTGTTGCTGCCCGACGTACTCGTCGAGGCTCCGCGGGCGCATCCGCGCGGCGAGCGGCCGGGCCTTGAGGCGGTTCTCTTCGCGCAGGTCGTCGAACAGGTCCACGGCGGAGCCCCCGGGCGACGGAAACTCCGTTCATGCTAGCCGCAATACTGGACACGTGACAGGTGAGGTGCCACGCGCCCGCCGGGCGCGGTCATTTCTTCGCCGGCGGGGTCAGCTCGACCACCTCCAGCGACCGGACCCAGACCGTGTTGCCCTCGCCGACGCTGTTGTTGTCGATCACCATCCGCACGTCCACCTTGTCCTCCGCGGGCGGGCGGACGAACGACACGACCGCGACCTTCCACCGGACCGCGGTGTTGGTCAACTTCGCCGTGCCGATCCCCTTGTAGCCCGGCACGACGTGGACCGTCGCGGCGCCGGCCGCGTCGTTCGCGGTCCGGTACCCGACCTTCACGCGGTACCCCTTGCCCGGTTGGAGCGGGAGCTTCATTCCGCCCTCGAACGCGAAGGAGTACTGCCCCGACTTCTCGTCGTTGAGGTTCGTGACCCCCAGCGCCGGCACGCCGTCGAACGTGTCGCACCGGAACTCGCCCATCGCCCCGTCCTTCCAGCAGTGGCACCCGACCCCCGCGGGCAGTTTTTCCGCGTCGCCGCTCACGCGCTGTCCCTTCTCCTTCTGCACGCGGAACGCGGGGACCGCGGACACGTTCAGCGAGTAGAGGGCCGCGCCCTCGGACCACGTTGCCGGGTCGAGTGCCGGGTCCGTCTTCGGGGCCGGCCGCGGCGGCCCGACCTCGGCCACCGTCACCGACCGCACGAACAGCGTGTTCCCGGCTCCCTTCTCGCCGGTGTCGATCAGGCACCGCAGCGGGCTCGCGCCGCGCGTCGTCACCAGCTCCACCACCTTCCAGTCGCTGTTCGAACTCGGCAGGCCGGCGCGGTCGGGGGCCGTCTTGTCGTCCGCGTTCTGAACGTAGACGCTCCCGTGGCCCTTGCCCGACGTGCGGTAGGTGACGCGGACCCGCACGATCTGGCCCGGTGCGAACTTCAGCCCGGCCGCGCCCTCCAGTTCGACGCCGATCTGCGCCGAGACCGCGTCGTTCAGGTTCGTGATGCCGATCGCCTTCGCGCCCGCGACCGGTCCGCACACCCACTCGCTTTCCGTTTCGGGCTTCCACGCGGCGAAGGACACGCCGGCGATCATCGGCTCGTCCTCGCCCCCCGTCTTGGTCCGGCCGGTCTTCGTGTTCTTGAAGCCCGGCAGATCGTACGCGTCGAGCTTGAACACCACGCGGTCCGGGCTGGCCGCGGTCGGCTCGGCCGCGCTGACCGCGCGGAGCCGGACCACGTTGCCGGGCAGCGCGTCGCCGCTGTGGAACTCGAAGCACCCGCCGCCGGCCCCCTTCAGGTCGACGAGCAGGTCTTCGGTCCGCCACCCCTCGCCGCCGGCCGGGGGCCTCGTGACGTCCCAGGCGGCGCGCTGGTCGTTCGGCTTGAAGCGGACCAGGAACGCCTTGTCGCGCACGTTCGCCGCGTACTCGATCCGCAGCCGGACGAAGCCCGAGGGGCTGTCGAACCGCGGGCCGAACAGCACCGCCGAGGCCGGCCCGCTCGCGTTGCGGATGCCGATCGCCGGCCCGCTCGCCCCGGTTTCGGCGAACGCCTCCATCTCGCTGTCCGTGTTCCAGCACCGGGCGGTCCACCCGGCGGGGAGCGCGCCCGAACCGGTCTGCGCCACGAGCCGGTAGTTCCTCTTGTTCGGATCGGTCGGATCGGCGGTCAGCCCGGAGCGGGTGACGAACGGCTCCTGGGCGGCGAGGTCGAGGCGGTACACCACCTTCTCGGAGGGCGGCTTCGGCGAGGCGGGCGGGGCCACCGCCGGTTGCTTCGGGGCGGGCCGCGCCGGCGGTGCGGGTGTCGAACCCGGAGCGGGCGCGCCCCCTACCCCGGGCGCGGGTTCCTGGGGCTTGTCGCGGCCGAAGGCGAGCCACGCACCCAGCGCCGTGACGATCAGGGCCGCGACCCCGACCCCGGCGAACAACAGCCACCGGCGGCGCGGGTGCGGTGCGTTCGTCTCGGGGTCGAATGCGGACGAATCGCCCGGCGGGGACACGGCGGGGTCGCGGAGCGTGTCTTCGGCCGACAGAACGCCGGTCGGCTTGCCGCCGTTCGTCGGGTCGATGTCCGCGTCCGAGGGCCGCGCCGAGCCGAGCAGCCGCCGCGAGCTGTTGACGGCCCGCCCCTGTAGCGCGGTCCGTGAGTTCACCGCGCCCAGAGAGGTCTGCGACAGCCCGGCGATCACGCGGGCGCTGGACGCGGCCCACGGCGCCAGCGCCTCGATCACCTCGGCCGCGCTCTGGTAGCGGTCGATCGGCTTCTTCGCCAGCATCTTCGCCACGACCCGGGCCAGCTCCTCCGGCACGTCCGGGTTCAGCTCGCGCAGCGGCGGCGCGGCCCGCAACTGGTGCTGCATCAGCTTCTGCGTCGTGTTCCCCTCGAACGGCGTCTTGCCCACCACCATCGTGAACAGTGTCGCGCCCAGACTGTAGATGTCGGCGCGGGCGTCCACGGTCGGGCAGTTGATCGCCTGTTCGGGCGAGATGTAGTCGGCCGTGCCGACCACCGCCCCCTCGTCGAGCACCTCGGTCAGCTTGTCGCGGTCGCTGCCGGAGCGCGCCAGCCCCATGTCGAGGATCTTTATCGCGCCGAACCGGTCGCGGATCAGGTTGGCCGGCTTGATGTCGCGGTGAACGAAGCCCCTCTCGTGCGCGTGCTGGAGCCCGGACGCGGCCTGCGCGACGCACTCGGCCGCGACGTCGGGCGGCATCGGACCGTCCCGGTCGACCAGTTGTTGGAGCGTGTGCCCCTCCACGTACTCCATCACGAGGTACGAGGTGTTGTCGTTGTGCCGCGCGATGTCGTGGAGGCGGACGATGTTGGGGTGGTCGAGGGCGGCGGCGGCGCGGGCCTCGCGCAGAAACCGTTCGAGGGCGAGCTTATGGTCCTCGCCCTTGCCGGGGGCCAGGATCTTGATCGCGACCTTGCGGTGCAGTTCGAGATGTTCCCCGAGATAGACCGCCCCCATCCCGCCGCGCCCGAGCATGTCTTGAATCACATACGGCCCGATGCGAAACCCCTTGTGCCGACCGGCGAGCAGTTGGGTCGCCTGGAACTTCGTGACGAACCCCTTCTGCACGAGCAGCGCAGCGGCCCTTGCCGGCTCGGGCGGCAGCGCGGCGACGTTCGGTAGCAGCTTGAGGCGGTCGGCGGGAAGGATGTTGCTCCGGCGGAGCAGGTCGAGGAGCTCGGCCGACGATGGCGGGGCGGTGGCGGCCATAACCGGTGAGGGTTTGGTGGGGAAATGGGCGAACTTTGTCCGCAAGCGCGCGGGGCGGTGAATTCAGCGTAGAACAGAAAAGCGGGTTGTGCCGGATGTGAGGAAAATCCGAATCGGAAATTCGCCAACACGTTGGGGGATCTACTCTTGGGCGTTCTCTCCCCAGCGCCTCAGGAGAGCATTTTCGACGCCCAACTGATCGCAAACGCGTCCGACGACGAAATCGACCATGTCCGCGACGCTCCGCGGGCGGGTGTAGAACGCGGGCATCGCCGGGAGCACGACCGCGCCGGCTTCCGTGACCGCGACCATGTTCCGCAGACCCGCCAGGCCCATCGGCGTCTCGCGCGGCACGAGGACGAGCTTCCGGCGCTCCTTCAAGTGAACGTCGGCGGCGCGGTGGATGAGGTTCTCCGAGTGGCCGTGCGCCACGGCCGCGAGCGTGCCCATGCTGCACGGGCAGACGGTCATGCCGGCCGTCAGGAACGAGCCGCTGGCGATGCCGGCGCGGAAGTCGCGGAAGTGGTGGTAGCGGAGCCGCGTGAGGTCGAGCTCGTGTGCGACCGGTCCGAGCAGCGCCGCGGGGGCGAACTCGTCGGCCGGGAGCCGGACGGTGCGGCCGACTTCGGCTTCGAGCACCTCGACCGCGGCCGGACTGAGGGTGAGGTGGACGGTCCGGCCGGCGCGGAGCAGCACCTCGACGAGCCGGACGCCGTAGGGCGCCCCGCTCGCGCCGGTGAGGGCCACGACGAGGTCGGACGGGGGCATGATGGCCTCCCTTGTGGTCCGCTCGCCCGCGAGCGGTTACGACGCGTCTGTTGACGCGGGTGTCGTTGTCCCGTTGCGGTGCCGGGCGCGTCGCCCGCGAGCTGTGCGACG